>SICG01000073.1 GCA_009691525.1 Candidatus Latescibacterota bacterium
GCTGCGCCGGCCCACCCCGCAGGACCAACCCCTTCTCAGCGAAGTGAAATATCATCTACCTAAACGTGCTTTCCACGAGTGACCCCCGAATGCTGGCACTTGTCACCAATGTGTGTTTTCTCTGACCCCCGAATGCTGACACTTGGCCGTTCAGTGGCTGTGGATCAGGGTGTCCACCACCCCTGGGTCGGCCAGGGTGGAGATGTCGCCCAGGGTGTCGATCTCGTTGGTGGCGATCTTGCGCAGGATGCGCCGCATGATCTTGCCCGAGCGGGTCTTGGGCAGCCCCGGCGCCCAGTGGATCACGTCGGGGGTGGCGATGGGGCCAATGACCCCGCGCACGTGTTTCTTCAGCTCTTCCTTCAGGACCTCAGTGTATTCTATACCTGCATTGAGCGTGACATACGCATAAATACCCTGGCCCTTGATCTCGTGCGGATAACCCACCACTGCCGCCTCGGCCACCTTAGGGTGGAGCACCAGGGCGCTCTCCACCTCGGCGGTGCCCAGGCGGTGGCCGGAGACATTGATCACGTCGTCCACCCGGCCGGTGATCCAGTAATAGCCGTCCTCGTCGCGTCGGCAGCCGTCGCCGGTGAAGTAGTAGCCCTTATACTGCTGGAAATAGGTCTGCTCAAAGCGGGCATGGTCGCCGTACACCGTGCGCATCTGCCCAGGCCAGGGCCTCTTGAGCGCCAGCACCCCGGTGACGCCGTTGCCGGCGATCTCCTGGCCGGTCTGCGGATCGAGCACCACCGGCTCGATGCCGAAGAAGGGCAGGGTGGCCGAGCCGGGTTTGGTGGGGATGGCCCCCGGCAGCGGGGTGATCAGGATGCCGCCGGTCTCGGTCTGCCACCAGGTGTCGACAATAGGGCAGCGGCCCCTGCCGATATTGGTATTGTACCAGCGCCAGGCTTCGGGATTGATCGGCTCGCCCACGGTGCCCAGCAGGCGCAGCGAGGACAGATCGCAGCCGGCCGGCCATGCTTCGCCCTCCTTGGCCAGGGCGCGGATGGCCGTGGGCGCGGTGTAGAACTGGGTGACCTGGTATTTGTCGATGGTTTTCCAGAAGCGGTCGGGCTTTGGATAAACCGGCACCCCCTCAAACATGATGGTGGTAGCGCCGTTGGCCAGCGGGCCGTAGACGATGTAGGAATGGCCGGTGACCCAGCCGATGTCGGCGGTGCACCAGTACACGTCGCCCTCGTGATAGTCGAAGACGTATTGGTGGGTCACGCCGGTGAAGACCATGTACCCGCCTACGGTGTGCTGCACGCCCTTGGGTTTGCCGGTGGAGCCGGAGGTATAGAGGATAAAGAGCGGGTCCTCGGCCTCCATCTCCTCGCAGGGGCACTGGGCACTGGCCGGCCCCACCAGGTCGTCCCACCAGAAATCGCGACCAGGCATCATAGCAAAATTAAAATCGGGGTTGCCCTTGACCCGGTTGACCACGATGCAGGTCTGCACCTTGCCCTCCATCATCGCCTCGGCTTTGGCAATGGCCGTGTCCGCATTGGGCTTCATCGGGATGGGCTTGTTGCCGCGCCAGGTGCCGTTGGCGGTGATCAGCGCGGTGCAGGTGGAGTCGGCGATGCGATCGGCTAGCGAGTCGGCCGAGAAGCCGCCGAAGACAATAGAATGCACCGCACCGATGCGGGCGCAGGCCAGCATGGCGATGGCCAGCTCGGGGATCATCGGCAGGTAGATGGAGACCCGGTCGCCCTTCTTGACCCCGCGGGCCTTGAGGGCATTGGCACATTTGCAGACCTGCTCGTGCAACTGGCGGTAGCTGAGGCGGGTATCCTCGCCCGGCTCGTTGCCCTCCCAGAGGATGGCGGTCTGGTCGCCGCGCTTGGCCAGGTGGCGGTCGAGGCAGTTGTAGGTGATGTTGGTCTTGCCCCCCTTGAACCAGCGCAGGTGGATGGGGCCTTGGTCCAGATTGTAGTTGTAGGCGCACACCTCCTCCCACTTTTTGAACCAGTGGAACTCCCCGGCCTTCTCTGCCCAGTACTGCTGGGGGTCGGCGATGGAGCGGGCGTATTCCTGCTGGTACTCTTCCAGGCTCTTGACGTAGGCACGCTGCTGAAAGGACGGTGGGGGATTATAGCGTTCGTCGGCCATTGCTACTTGCTCCCGAGTGGAAAGGTGGCGGAGAGGGTGCCGCAGAGCGATCAGGGTATAATATCAAAAGAAACAGGGTTGGAGCAAAGACCTGGTAACGTCTTCACCTCCCCTGTTTCGCCCGCAGCCACATCAGCGCGATGAGGGTCTTGGCGTCCTCGATCTGGCCCTCGTCCAGCAACCCCCAGACTTCCTCCAGCCTCAACTCCACCACCTCGATATGCTCGTCCTCCTCAGTACGCCCCCCGCCCGGAGCCAGGCGCTGGGCCTCGCTCACCTGGGCACAATAGAGGACAATACGCTCGGAGGAGCCGCCCGGAGTGGTGTAGAAGGTGGCGATGTGTTCCAGTTCCTCCACCTGGTACCCGGTCTCCTCCAAAATCTCGCGCCGCGCCGCCACCGCTGATTCCTCCCTTGGATCGGGGATGCCGGCCACCACCTCCAGCAACCAGCCCTCCCCCCGCTGACTGGCGGGAGTGCGGAACTGGCGCACCAGCACCACCTGCTGATCAGCGGGCCTGAAGAGCAGGGCCGCCACCGCATCGCCCCGCTCTAGGACCAGCCGGCGCAGGGGGCGGCTCATGCTTCCGTCCAGCAGCTGGTGGGAGAGAGTGACCTCGTCGACCTGGAAAAACCCGTCCAGCAGCCGACGCCGGCCGTGGACTTCTACCTTTCTAATCACAGCTCCCCGAAGAGTTGGGCCTGGACCTCATCACCCGCCTCCAGGCGCACCCCCGGCGCCAGCAAGAGCAAGCCGTTGGCCCCCAGCATCGAGCTGAGCATGTGGGCGTCCTGGCCCTGGGGAGCGGCGGCCAGCAACTGCCCTTGGTCCAGGCGCAAGCGCGCCCGTGCATACTGGCGGCGTTGATCCTCGTTGGTGATGGAGTGCTCCAGGCGGGCGGTGACCACCGGCAGGAACCACTCCCCCGGGACATGGCCGGCGGCCTTGCGGATGGCCGGCCGCACGAACTGGAGAAAGGAGACCAGGCTCGACACCGGGTTGCCGGGCAAGCCGAAATAGGGCTTGCCCTGCAGGGTGCAGAAGAAGAGGGGTTTGCCCGGCTTCATCGCCACCCGCCACAACTTCACCTGGGCCCCCAGTTCACCCAGCACCTTCTTCACATAGTCGTAATCGCCCACTGAGACGCCTCCAGATGAGAGGATGAAGTCAGCGCTCAGGGCGCTCTCTACGGCCCGGCGGATCTCTGCCTCCTCGTCGCGGGCAATGGGCAGCATCAGCGGCAGGGCCCCGCTGGCCAGAGCCAAGGCGGCCAGGCCGTAGGTATTGCTGTTGACGATCTTGCCGGGGGCCAGAGGCTCGTCGATCTCCACCAGTTCATCGCCGGTGGAGAGGATGGCCAGGACCGGCCGGCGGCGCACCGGCACCAGGGCCCGCTGCAGCGAGGCCAGCAGCGCCAGTTCGCCCGGGCCGCAATAGGTGCCGGCCCCCACCACCACCTGGCCAGCCTGCACGTCCTCGCCGCGCCGGCGGATGTTGACACCGGCTTCGTCTGGATCGAGGATGGCCACTTTGCCGCCTTCGGCGCGGGTGTCTTCCACCCGGATCACCGTGTCGGCCCCATCCGGCACTAGGGCCCCGGTCATAATGCGGCTGGCCTGGCCTGGGCCCACGCTTTTTTTGGGCACGTACCCGGCGGGGATATCCTCGACGATCTCCAAAAACGCCGGGTGGCCTGCATGGGCGGCAGCAATATCTGCATGGCGCAGGGCGTACCCGTCCATGGCCGAGTTGTCGTGGGGCGGGCTGTCGTGGCGGGCCGGAATATCCTCGGCCAGGACCCGGCCCATGGCCTCGAAGAGAGGCACACGCTCCACGCCCAGGAGCGGAATCTCCTGCAGGACGAGTTGTTGGGCTTGTTCGGGGGTGCACAGGGGGTCGGGTGTGGGCATGGGCATCTTCCTGCAAATGGAGGATTTTAGGCGCCCCGGAAATATAGACCGCTGCCACTGGGTGTCAAAAGACCTGATCTTGACCTGTCGGTCTCATTCCGGTTAGAGTATTAATCGATAGGAGAGCTACATTGCGAATAACGCTTATCGGTTTTCTTGCGCTGTCTTGTTCGACCGTGTCCCCGCTATCCCCGGGGTATCCCCCCGATGCCACGCTCACCTTCGAGGCCATGCCCGCCCAGGTGGCGATGCCGGCGTACCTGGTTCCCTATACCGATCCGGTGTTCGGTACCAAGGTCACCCGGGTGGCAGACCAGCTCGCGATGGGCAGCGACAAAGAAGCGATCGCCCACCACTACGCCAAGGATCAGCCCTGGAACAGCGATGGCACCCTCATCCAGCTCAGCGGCTGGCCTTCCGCCATCCTCGATGGGCACACCTACCGATTCCTCAGGTGGATTATGCCGCCTGGCGACCATCACGTCTGGTCGAACATCAATCCCAACCGCATCTATGGCATCCAGCAGCCCAATACCTGGGAGTGGGTAGATGCCCGTGATGGCGCGGTGCACCCACTCCGCACCTTTGCCGAATACACCCACGTGAGTCTGGGTGAATACGAGGGCAACCTGTCCAATGACGACCGGTATGCCGTGTTCCAGGCCAAGGCCCTGGACGGCAATTGGGTCCTGGTCTACGATATGCAGCAGGATTCGGTGCTCGCCCGCCTCCATATCGGCGCGCTCTACCCCAACAATGTGGCGATGTCGCAGTCGGGCACCTATGTCGCCATCCAGTGGGGGGTGGCCGGAGCCGGGGAGCGTCAGGGCATTGGTATCTATCACCGCGATCTGAGTTTTGTGCGCAACGTAGGCTCCTGCGGCGGCTGCCACTACGACCTGGGCTACAACACTGAAGGCCAGGAGGTCGCGGTGCTCACTGACATCGACCAGGGTTCGCGGGCGATCATCGCCATCCGGCTCGAGGACGGCACCCGCACCACGCTGCTCACCGACGCACAGATGTCGTGGTACATCCACGTTTCCTGTCGCGCCCTCAAACGCCCCGGCTGGGCGTACCTGACCGAGTTCGCCGACCCCAATACCCAGACGGCCAAACCCAACTATCAACTGGCTTTCGGGGTGCGCATCGACGGCTCGGGCACCGTGGAACGCTTCGCCCATGTCCATCATTCCCCAACCGTTGCGTACGAACGCTCTCCCTTTGGGGTGCCCAACCGGGACGGGACCCGGATGATGTTCCGCAGCGACTGGGAAAAGGGCAGTGGACCTGTCTATAGTTATATCGCCGAAGCGCCGTAGGGTAAATCCCGTCAGGCGTTTTTCTTGCGCCAGTCAGGGATAGCTCTGGTCTTTTGATCCGGAGAGCAGTGTTGAAAACGTCTTTGCGCAGTGCACAGGTTACTTAAATGAGGAGTTGGGTGATGGAGGTCAGACACTTGACCATGGACGAGCTAAACGCCGGCCTGGAGGAGATCCGCCGCTCCCCCGCCGACGGAGGCATTCTACAGGTGATCATGCGCCGGCCTGCCATCGGCGAACGGGAACTCCTGGAGGAGGGCCAGCTCGATCTGGTCACCGGCCTGGTGGGCGACAACTGGCGGACCCGCGGTGAGTTGGCCACCCCGAAGCGGGTGCCCAATCCGGAAGCCCAGTTGACCCTCATGAACAGCCGGGTCGCCCAACTGGTTTCCGGCAGCCGCAACCGTTGGCACCTGGCAGGGGATCAGCTCTATGTAGACCTGGATCTGGGCCTGGAGAACCTGCCTGCAGGGACACGCCTGGCCATCGGTTCGGCGCTGATCGAGGTCACCGCTGAGCCTCACACCGGCTGCAAGAAATTCGTCGAACGCTTCGGCATGGACGCCATGACCTTCGTCAATACCCCCGAGGGTAAAAAGCTTTGTCTGCGCGGCATCAACACCCGAGTGATCGAAGCTGGGACTATCCGTCTAGGGGACACCGTCACCAAACGCTGATCACTTCCCGAGTTCCCGCTGAGCGCAGCCCTCCTCACCGGTTGAAAGGCAAACGGTGAGGAGGGCTCAACCCTATCCAACCCCCGCCTTAGCGTGCAGTAATTTCCGTCTTCCGCCCCCCTCACTTCTCAGCGCGTCGTCAGCCGCTCCACCATCCAGGCACGGGTGCGCAGGTAACCTCTGCCGGTCCGCTCGATGGCAAAATCACCGATCAGGCTGTGGCCCATCAGGTAGCCAATGGTCTCCCAGTCGGGGCCGCAGTGGGAGAGGCCGCAGTGGTAGAAGCGAGGGGTGTTCTCCATGCCGACGATGGACAGCTGGCTGGGCACGGCTAGGCGGTATTGGCGCGCCCAGTTCAGGCCAGCGATCGCCTCCTCGTCGCGGGAGAAGATCCAGATGTCGGCGTCCCGCTGGCTGCCCAGGACCTGCCCGAAGTCGCCGGTGAGGATCAGCGAGTCCGACAGGCGCTCCAGGGCACGGGCTGGATAGCGGTGGTAGCAAGTCAGGGTCCGGCGCACGGTCATTACCGAGACCCCCAGCCGGCTGGCCAGTTCGCGGTCGGGAGGCAGGCGCTCTCCCGGGCCGAGGGCCGGCAACTGCTCCTCCAGCCAGCGGACTACTTTGGCGCTCGCCTTCATCTGATCACTCTGATCGCAATAAAGGAATAAAGTGCAATCAATTTATAATTTGTCTGGCCTCTATTCAATTATCTTAAAGTCAGAGGCCTTTCACTCTCTCTGAACACCCATGAATACAGCGCCCCTCCTCTTGCTGTCATTTGGCCGGTGAACCGTAGACGCTGGTAGGACACTCGACCTTATTTAGATATGGGAACACAAACTTCCACTCTTTCCCTCCGTCTAACAATAGCCGCGCAGCTTCTCAGCTCTCTGCCTAGACGATCTCAATGAAGGAGCGCAAAAGCTGGTTTCCGACCACCGCAATCCTGCTTCTGCTGGGGCTTGGGGCGGGTATCACCTTTGCCCAGGAGGGCTACCGCCTCTTCCCCGACCAGGTGGTGGTCAACAGCGCGGCCCACTGGCAGGCATGGAGCGCCCCCGAAGGGGCACAGGTGATCCTGCCCGAGGGCGGGGTGGAACCGCGCCTGGTGCGCCGACAGCTCAACGCCACCCTGGACGCAGGCCAGTTCCGCTACATCAGCGAGGGCGACACCCTGACCGGCGGAGTGCGGGCCGCCGGCGCCAACCTCGAGGCCGGGGCCCAGGCCATGGACGGCGACCCTGCCACCTACTGGGAGCCAGACCCGCTCAACCCCCTGGAGAGTTGGTGGCTGGAACTGGACCTGGGCCGGGCAGTGGTCGCCGAGCGCATCCGGGTGCGTTTTGTGGACGAAGGCCAGGGCGATCCCTTTCTCAAGTTCCGGGTACTGATCTCGGACGGACGTATCGCCTTGACCGAAGCCCGCAACCGGGAGTTTTTCCGGGTGGGGCTGGTCACCGAGCCCAACAAGGACCAGCGGGTGTTCGAATTCGAGGTGCAGCCCCAACACCCGGCCCCCCTGGGCAGCACCGGCGAGGTGGCGCAGATCCTGCGCTTCGAGGCCCTGGGTAGCGACGGGGTGCGCGGCCGGGAGGTGGACTCCGGGATATACGCGCAGCTCGACTCCAGTGACCAGGGGGCCATCGACTATTTCCGCCGCACCGGGGCCGGCCGCCAGATCCAGGTGGAAAAGGAGATCTACGACACCCTCCCGGCCCAGGAACAGGGCCAGGTGCGCTATTTCCGCCGCGAACGCCCCCGCCTGGCCGAGGTGGAGGTCTACACCGCCGGTGACGAGGTGGTGTGCCTGACCCGGAGCCTGCCCAAGGCCGGAGTGATCCGGCCCAGCGGCGCCAGGCGGACCCGCGACCTGGAGGACGGGATCTTCTCCACCTTCCGCAGCATGCTCGAATACGATCCGCTGAAAAACCAGAACCAGGTGGAAATCGACCTGGGCACCCGCTACTGGCTGGACCGGGTCCTGTTATTGAGCCCGGGCCAGCCCCCCCCCGCCTACCAGGTGCGCATCTCCGACGGCAGCCTGGACCCCAGCGGCGAGAAGATCTGGCGAGCCTTTGAGGAGCGGCAGAACCGCGAGGCCCTCCTGCGCATGCAGGAGACCTTTCCTCTCCAGCAGGTGCGCTTTGTGGAGGTGCGCCGCCTGAGGCTGGAGGTGGGCAAACGGGAAGGGGGCAATCTCAGTGAGGTCCATGTCTATGGCGAGGGGTACGCCTCTGAGGTGGTGATGACCTCGCCGCTGATCCGCCTGGGCCGGCGCCGGCTGCTGTCCACCGTCTCCTGGGAAGGCGACTTCCCCCCGGACGCCCGCGTCGAGGTGCGCACCCGCAGCGGCGATCAGTTGCTGCGCATTCCCCACTACTTCAACCAGCAGGGCGTGGAGGTGACCAAGAGCACCTGGGACAAAATCCCCACCGCCGACCAACCCCCCCTGGTCATTGTGGACCAGCCCGGCGAGGACTGGAGCAACTGGTCGCCCTCCTATGTGGAATCGGGGGAAGCCTTCAAGTCTCCCAACCCGCGCCAGTATCTGATGGCCGAGGTGCGCCTGCTCAGCGACGACCCGGAGCGGGCCGCCCGCCTGCGCCAACTGCAGCTCGACTTCACCCCTCCCCTGGTGGACCAGGCCCTGGCCGAACTGTGGCCCAGCGAGGGGGTGAAACCCGGCACTGAGCAGGAATTCGTCCTCTATCTCCAGCCCACCTTCACCGGCGCCAATCCGGGCTTCGACCGCCTCGAATTACATTCCTCCTCCTCCTCACCCATCGAACTGATTTCCGTGCTCGCCGGCCAGGACCAACGCCTGCGCGGCGCACGCCAGCTCTGGCCCGGCACCCTGCAGGTGGAACCAGGTCCGGAAGGCACCCTCTCCCTCATCTTTCCCACCTCGGCCAGCCGCAGCGACGCCCTCTATGCCCTCCGCTTTCGCACCCAGGTCTTTCTGAGCAACACCCTCTTCCGGGTGCAATTGCGCCGCAGCGCCCAGCCCGGGGTGATCCAGGAGGTCGCCGCCGGCGAGGCCACCCCCCTGATCGAGAGCCAGACCCTGGTGGCCCGCGCCGATCTAGAGCAGACCACTCCCCTGGGCCGGGTGGAACTGATCCCACCGGTCTTCACCCCCAACGGCGACGGCATCAACGACCAGGTGGCCATCGGCATCGAGGTCTTTGTGCTCGAAGGCCCCAAACACATCGACGCCCGGATCTACGACCTGTCGGGCCGGCAGCTGCGCGACCTGTCCGTGGACGCGGCCCAGGCCAGCGGCCTGCACCGCCTGCTCTGGGATGGCCGCGATGAACAGGGCGTCCTCCAGCCTCCCGGAATGTACCTGGTGCGCGTCGGGGTGGACACCGACGCGGCGCGCAGCCATACCCAAACCCTGCGTCTGGTGGGGGTGGCGTACTAATGCGGGCCGCCCTGCTCTTGCTCCTGCTGGGCGCCTCCCTGGCTCAGGCCCAAAACCGCGACTTGTGGCGGGGCAACCTGGGCCTGCCGCGCGACAGCCAGATCGCCTCTCATTACGAGGTGGAATACGCCCTGCCCGAAGTCCACCGCTGGTACACCCCCTCCCAGCTGGCCGACCTCTACGACCGGCCCTGGCAGGAGGTGGACACCCGCTACGCCCGCACCACCTACAACCGCTATGTGAATGCCCTGCTCGAAGGCTACGATTTCTACGACCTGCTGGGCAGTCCCACCGGCCGGGGCTGGATGGTCTACTCGTGGAACCAGACCCAGCCAGGCCCTCGGGGCGACGAAATCATCAAGGTCCCGACGCTCTCCCCCCGGGGCGATGTGCGCGACGCCGCCGCCGATTTCAGCGCCTATAATAGATTTTTCAACAACCTGGTCATCGCCAGCGACAAACGCGGCAGCGGGGTGTACCGCTTGATGGTGGGTGACGCCATCGCCACCACCTTCACGCCCCTGGCCTTCTCCAAGCCGCGCTTCAACGGGGTGCGCCTCGACTGGTCCAACAACTGGTACCGGGCCACCCTGCTCCTGGCCCGGCCCAGCGCCCCGGACGGCCCGCCCCCGGGGGTGGCGCCCAGGCCGGGCAACGGGGCGCGCACCGACGCCACCCATCTGAGTGGGGGCCACGCCGAATTTCAGGCCGGACGTGCGGCGCGGCTGGGCCTGAGTTATGTCAATGTGCGCAACGCCAGCACCCAGCTCTCCCTAGCCCACGCCAACCCCCTGGACGGCACTCTGACCGCCAACCAGAACCAGGCCCTGCGCAAGGTGTGGGTGCGCCTGCGCGACGACTCGCCGGCCGACCGGCGGGGCGGGGCAGCGCTCTTGGAGTACGAGATTGTGCTGGTAGACACCAACGGACACGAATTGCGCGGGCGTCAGGTGGGCCTGGTGCCCACCCTGACCGGCGGCTTCGACCAAGGCAGCGCCCTGGTGGCCGACGGCAGCGAGTACATCCAACTGGAATACGACCTGGGCACCTTTGCCTACGAGGGCCTCAATTCGGCGGGGCTCGACCGGGTGAGTGTGGAGTTGAAGGTCGCCGACGACTACCGGGTGGAGATGGCCTCCAACGTACAGACCGACGGCCAGGCCCAGCAGGCAGCCGTGGTCTTTTTGCCGGTCGAACGCGCCGAGGGCAATGTGCAGGACCGCAGCAACACCCGCCTATTGCGCTTGGACTACGGCCTGCCGGTGGCCAGCGACATTATCGGGATGGACTGGAACCTGGCCGAGTGGATGGGGCTCTCGGTCCAGGGGGAGATCGCCCTCAACCGCCTGGCCCTCAACTACCCCAACCCAGCCCATACGCGGCACTACCGCTTTTTGCGCCAAGCCCCGGCGATGTACACCCAGATCAGTTATCGGCACCTGCCCTGGCGTTTCTTTGGCGAAGGCTTTTCCATCGCCGACGCGTACAGCACCAGCTTCTGGCTGACCGAGACCAACGGGATCGTCAAGTACCGGGCCCCCATCCCCGAACTCTACGAACTGGTGGACGACGACGACGACCAGAACGGCCTGCCCGAATGGACCCGGCCCGCCCAGCTGGCCGACGAGGTGGCCTGGCCCGGGTACGACGAGAACCAGGACTTCCTCAACGACTACAACCAGAACAACAACCTGATCCCCGACTACGAGGAACCCTTTCTGCGTTTCCGCGCCGACCGGCCCCAGTTTCTCTTTGGCATAGACATGAACCACAACGGCACCATCGACCGCTTCGAAAACGACGAACTGCCCGACTATCCCTACCAGAAAGATCACCGGGGTTACAACCTCTACGGCCAGGTCGAGGTGCTGCCCGGACTGAATCTCTTCGCCGGCCACCAGCGCCTGCACCTGATCTCCGGGGACGGCCGCACCCGCGCCTGGTACGGGATGGGCACCTGGGACCGCGATACCCCGCAGGGCCGCATGCGCCTCATTGCCCATGGGGAGTTGGTGCGCGACAATATCCCCGACCACCTGGTGATGTGGGTCCAGCCCGTCGACGCCCAGGGCCGCATGCGCCCCCTGCCCGACCTGCTGCCGGCCCAGGACACCTGGAAGCAGACCCTGTACGCCGATTGGGAGCAGCGCCTGGGTGAGGGCATCCGCCTGCAGCACCGCTTCAAATGGGACCTGCTGCACCAGCGCGACAGCGACGCCTCTTTGCAGGAGCGCGAGGGCCGCCGCAACGCCGGCCTGCTGGGGCTGGTCAACAAGGCCGAGTGGAGTATCCCCATCGGCATGGGGACCTTGGAGCCGCGCTGGAAAAGCGCGTGGGAACGGAACCGCCCTTTCAGCACCCGCCAACAGGCCTTCACCAGCCTGGAGCAGTTGGGCATCCTGCTCTGGACCCAGCCCCTGCTGGCCGAAAAGACCAAGGTCGGGTACTTTGGCCGCTACGGCCGGCAGCTCTTCGACACCCAACTCCAGGTGGGACTGGAGGGCGACTGGTTCTGGCTATTGCACGGCCGGCGCGAGGACCTGGCCGAGGATTTCTTCCGCTGGACCTGGATTGCCCAACTCACCAACCGGGTGGCCTACCAGGGCTACCAGCTGATCACCCGCGTTGGGCTGCGGCTGAGCAGCTGGGATTTTTCCCACTCCCCGGGGCAGCAGAGCAGCCTCTTCTTTTTGACCATCAACGCGGGGCTGCACTGATGAAGGCCTGGTTGATCCTGCTCCTGCTCGCCGCCCGGGCCACCCTGGCTCAGCCGGCCCAGCACCTGGTGTTGGGAGCGGCGGAGCATCCCTGGGAGCGCGGGGGCGACGGCAAGGACCCCACCCTGCTAGTCAACAAGTTCGGGGTGCTCAACGTCATCGGCGCCAAAGCCATCGAGGACACCACCAACACCCCAGGGGACGCGGTGGACTTTGTACACCGACCCGGCTGGATCAGCCCGGTGTTCTTCGAAGACGACCAGAACATCGCCGGCCGGCTGCTAAATGTCCCCAACGGGATCACCACCACCAGTGTGTCCGTCGGCGAGGAAGTGCTCAAGCAGCTCAAGGGCATGGTGAACGGCGACCATCAGGTGGCCTTTGAGCGCAAGCCCAGCCTGCGCAACCCCGAGATCAAAACCCAGAACGTGATGCTGATCCTCGACTTTGCCGCGCCCATGGGTATACATCGTATCCGCTTCTACCCGCGCAACACCGTGGTGCCCACCCCCTCGCAGCCCTACCAGTTCGACTTTCTGCGCGGCTACGAGGTATGGGTCAACAAAACCCAGACCAGCGCCCTCACCCCAGATCTGTTAGTGGCGCGTCAGGCCACCAACGAAAACCCGGTGGTCGACCTCGAACTGAATCCCCAGTTTGCGCGCCAGGTCAGGCTCAAGTCCCTGGCCACCGTGCCCTTCGAAATCGACGAGGTAGAGATCTACGGCACCGGGTACCTGCCCCAGGCCACCTACCTTTCCGACCTGCTAGACCTGGGAAACCGGGCCACCGTCGGACCCCTGAGCCTGACCACCGAGGCGGTGGGCGACTCCATCTTCTCCAAGCTGAGCCTGCGGGTGCGTACCGGCAACGACGATACCCCCATTCTCTACCAGCAGATCCTGCGCGACGTCAAGGGCAAGGTCCTGGGGTACAAAGAACTCTCCCCTTCCGCCTATTATGCGCTCGATCCGCGCGAGCGGGCACCCATGGAGGAGGACGCCCTGAATTGGAGCCCCTGGACCACGGTGGTGCCCGGCAGCCTGCCCAGCGCGCCTATGCCGCGTCGTTATATCCAGTTCCGGTTGGAGATCAGCGGCGACCTTTACTCCACCCGCCAGGTGGACCGACTCGAATTCGACTATCTGCAACCGCCCATCGCCGACACCCTGCGCGCCGAGGTGTACCCCCGCCTGGCTCAGGCCGAAGCGCCGGCCAGCTTCCGCTATGCCCTGCGCCTGGGGGCCCTGGGCAGTGTGCGGGGCTTCGACCGGCTGGAGGTGGACACCAACAGCGAGGCCAGGGACATCCGCGCCGTACAGGTGAACGGCAAGCCGGTGGATTTCACCGTCGACTATATCCGGCCCGACGGCTTCAGCCTGAGTTTTCCGCTGATCAAAGAGGGCGGGACGGTGATGGAGTTCACCTTTGACCTGCCCATCTTCCGCTACGGCACCACCTTCTCGGGCCGGGTGTACCACCGCGCCTCTGGCCAGGTGCCCCAGGCCTTGGAGCCGGGCAACGTGTTGCAGTTTGCCCCCGACGACCAGGACGAGCTGTCCGACCTCTTCGTCGCCATTCCCAGGAAACAAATCGGCAATCTTATCGGCCAGGTGGACCTGCGCCCCGAACTCTTCACCCCCAACGGCGACGGAGTGAACGACCAAGTGCAGATCGACTTCAATCTGCTGCAACTGCTCAAACCCGTGCCGGTCACGCTCGACCTGTACGACCTAAGTGGCCGGCGCCTGGGCGCCCTCTTCAGCGCCGACCTGGGCCTGGGCCCGGCCCAGTACCACTGGGACGGCCGCCTGGACGGCCACCTAGTCCCGCCGGGGATCTACCTGTGGGTGCTGCGGGTGCAGGCCGACGCCTTCGAGGAACGCCACAGCGGCACCTTGGGAGTGGTGTATTGATATGAGGAACCTTTTCCTGTTGGGCGTGCTGCTGGCCGCCCTGCCCCTGGGGGCCCAGGAGTACGGATCGCGGTTGGGCACCACCCAGCGGGACGGCACGGTCAGCTTTGAGCCCACTGGACCGGGGGTGCTCTTCGACGCCCTCGATCCGGCCCTGCGCAAGTGGTATGTGCCCCAGGAACTCTACCGCGAGTACAAGTGGAAGCAGTGGCAGTATTCCAACTATGCCCGCGACCCCTACGAGCGCTATGTGAGCACCGCCCTGGAGGGCAACTACTTCTACGACCTGTACGGCAACTTCCTCACCAAAGGCTGGCTAGTATACGACTGGCAGCAGACCAATCCCCAGCCCTTCGGCTCTTCGCTGAACAGCGGCGGCCCCAGCGGGAAATTCAACCGCTGGTTCAACAACCTGGTGGTGGCCGCCGACCACAAGGGCCAGTACCACTACGCCATCACCGCCGGCAGCGAAATTCGCTCCACCCTCACCCCCATGACCTTTTCCAAACCGCTCTTCAACGGCATCCAGTGGGATTTCTCCTCCGACAAATACACCGGCACCCTGCTGCTGTCGCGCCTCAGCGCGCCCAACTCCCCAGAGGGCGGTTTGCCCCTGCAGGCCACCGACAACACCAATCTGCTGGGCACCCGGCTGGTGGCCCAGGTGGGGGACTTTGTCTCGGTGGGCGGCACCTTTGTCAACATGCACCACAGCTATTCCCGGGCCGAGGCCTTTAGCGACAACCTGATGGCCGGCAACCTCCTGGGGGTCCAGAACACCGCCCCGGTGGGCGCGGTGGAGGTCCTGATCCGGGACGACTCACCCGAGGACGGGGAAGGCGGGGGTGCCCTCTTCGCCTCCGACATCCTGATCTGGGACCTGGACGGGGCCCAGACAAGGGGCAGCGAGATCGGCTTCCGCGCCCTGGTCGAGGGCGGCTTTCTGCGGCGGGGCTACCTGGCGGCCGACGGCAGCGAGATGATCCGTCTCAGCTTCGATTTCTCCAATCCCGCGTACACCGGCCCGGTCCCGGTGCGCATCGCCCGGGTGCAGATTGAATTGGTGCTGGCCAACGACTACCGGGTGGAGATCAGCTCCGACCGCCAGCTGGGCAGCCGGGGCAACCTCGATTTCACCACCGTGGCCAGGGCCCCGGGCAAGGTGCAGGACGGCTCTAACCAACAAGTCTTGGTCTTCAACTACGGCCTGTCCACCGCCAACCAGGTGGTCGGCTTCACCGTGGAGTTGAACGAACTGCGGGGTTTCAGGGGGTACATGGAGGTGGACATCAATAACCAGTACCGCCAGTATCCCAATCCCCGCCTGGTGCAGCACCACGCCTCCAGCACCCAGGCCCAGGCCTGGCTCTTCAACCTCTCCCACACCGCCTATCCTTACTTCGCCTTTGGCGAGGCCTTTAATGTCAGCCCCTTCTTTTCTACCTCGATGCAGGTGGTCGACGAGGCCGGCCAGCTCGACTACAGCAACACCCTGCAGCGCTACGAATTGGTGGAGGACAACGACGACCAGGACCGGCGGCCCGACTGGAAACGCAAGGGCTGGAACGCCGGCGACGACGAGGTCTTCCCCGGCTGGGACGAGAACAACGACTTCACCTCTGACTTCAATCAGAACGACAGCGATGTGAGCCCCAACCGCATTCCCGACTACGAGGAACCCTTCCTGCGCTTCCACACCGACCGCCCCGAATTCCTCTACGGGGTGGACATGAACCACAACCAGTGGGCCGACCGTTTCGAGAACGATGAGGAGCCCGACTATGCCTATGCGCGCGACCGCAAGGGGTACAACGTGTACGGCGGTGCCTTCCTCACCCCCGACCTGCGCCTCACCTTGGGCCAGGAGCGTTTCCGCCAGCTCTCCGAGACCCGGCGCACCCTGGCCACCTACGTCCTGTTCACCGCCGACCGCAACCTCTCCTGGGGCCGGGTGCGCCTCTTCCAGGATCTGCGCAAGGCCCACGACACCGTCCGCGACAATCTGCTGCAGTGGCTGCAGCCGCCCAACACCCGTGGCGATCTGGCCCCGGTGCAGGATGCCCTGCCGGCCCCCGACACCTGGATCAACACCTCCTGGCTGGGCGCCGAATACACCCGCGTCCCCGGGCTGCGCCTGGAGGGCAAACTCAAGTGGCAGTACTATCACCAGCTGGAGGACCAGCGCCAATTGCTGCTGCGCGGCCTGCGCGAAAGGGCCTCCTTCCTGGGCCTGATCGCCAAAACCCAGTACGAGCTGAAACTGGGCCGCCTCACCCTGGGGCCGGCCTGGAAGAGCGAGTGGCTGCGCCAGACCCCGATCCTGCGCCAGGACTTTCGGCGCGCCGAGATCAACCAGCTGTTCATGACCCTGCTGCGTCTGCCGGTGCTCAGCAATAGTTTTGTGGAGGGCGGGGTGGAATACCATCTGTTCTACCAGCTGCGCGATCCGGCGCCTCCGGGGGCCGAGGACAGCTTTAAGGAACTGACCGCCGCCGCCCAACTGACCAACCTCACCCAGTACCTGGGCTACCGCCTGACCACCATCGTCGGTCTGCAGATCAGCCAGCGCCGCTCCGAACTCCTGGCGCCTCAGACCGACACCCGGGGCTTCATGACCATCTACGCGGGGGTGGAGAAATGAAAGGATGGCTGAGCCTAGCTCTCCGGGCGATGCCTCGGCGGCGTTTCCCGGGGCGCAGCACCCTTTATATGGTGCTGCGGGGGCTGGGTTGTGGGGTGGTAGAATCAGCGAGACGGACCGTAGGGCTTCTGGTACTCGTGCTTTCTCTGCTCTTCGGCTGCGGCAACGGCGGCGAAGTGGTCAACCCCGACGAGCAGACTGCCCCGCTCTTTCCCGACCCTGCCCTCGAAGCAGCGGTGCGCCAGGCCCTGGCCCAACCTAAAGGCGTTCTGAGCGCGGCGCAGCTCCAGGGCCTCGAAGCGCTCGACGCGGCCCAGCGGGACATCGCGGTGCTGGAGGGCATCCAACAACTCAGCGGCCTGCGCCAACTGCGCCTGGGCCAGAACCAGGTGCGGGACCTGAATCCCCTAACTGGACTGACCCACCTGCAGGTGCTGGACCTGAGCCACAACCAGGTGAGCGAACTTTCCCCCCTGGCCGGATTGGGTGAACTGACCCATCTGAACCTCGATTTCAACCGTGTGCCCAGCCTGCGCCCCCTCGCCGGGCTGGCCCGGCTTCAGGTCCTAGACCTCGCCAACAACCAGGTGCGCGACATCATCACCCTGCTGGGCCTGGGCCAGTTGCGCAGCGTCGAACTCTCGGGCAACCCCCTGAACGAGACCTCGCTGACCGACCACCTCAAGGAGTTGGACCGCCGCGGCGTGCAGGTGAACTTCTACACCCCTGAGCCCATCATCTTCATCCCCGACTGGCGCCTCGAAGACCTGCTGCGCAAGAAGCTGAGCCAACCCCTGGGCAGCCTGACCGAGGCGGATCTGGCCCGCATCGTCTCCCTGGAAATCCCCGAAAACTCGCAGATCACCGACCTGCGCGGCCTGGAACATCTGACCAACCTGACCAAGCTGGTGAGCAACCACAACCCGGTGGCCGATCTCAGTCCTTTGGCGCCCCTCGCCAAGCTGAGCACCCTGGAACTGGTGAGCGACAAGATCAGCGACCTCACCCCCCTGGCCGGCCTAATCCAGTTGCGCAGCCTGGTCCTGAGCGACAACGATCTTAGCGACCTGCGCCCGCTGGCTGGCCTGACCCAGCTGCGGAACCTGGACCTGTCCGCCAGCCTGGTCACCGATCTCTATCCGCTGGTGGGCCTGGAGCAACTGACCAACCTCAAGCTCAATGCCAACCCCATCGCCGACTTCGCGCCCCTTTCCCGCCTGCGCAACCTGAACCGCCTCACCATGCAGCGCACCGGCCTGGTGGACCTCTCGCCCCTGGAGCACCTGAACAACCTGACCGTGCTGGATGTGGCCGACAACCTGGTAGAGGATCTCTCCCCCCTGACCCTGCTCGACCTGAACGAATTCTACTGCCGCAACAACGAGGTGCGCGATATCGCCGCCCTGGCCGGCCACCTGCGCCTCTTCACCATCGACATCTCCAGCAATCAGGTGGGCGACCTGAGCCCCCTAACTGACCTGCCCCGGCTGAGCACCCTGCGCCTGTCCGCCAACCAGGTGAGCGACCTGGGACCGCTGGCCACACAGGTATTCCTGAACGAACTCAACTTCGCCAGCAACCAGGTGAGCGATCTCTCGCCCCTGGCCAAGCTGATCCGCCTGCGTTTCCTCGAGTTCTCCGACAACGAGGTGAAGGATCTCTCGCCGCTGGCGGCGATGAATCTCCGGCTGCAGCAACTGGGGTTTGCCGGCAATCAGGTGGAGGACATCTCGGTGCTGGCCAAGGTGACTCAACTCGTCAACCTCAACGCCCACACCAATCACATTGCCGAGATCGGCGCGCTGCAAGAGCTGAAGTACCTCAAAGCGGTGAACCTGTTCCGCAACCCCCTCAACCCCGCCACTTCCCTGCCCGTGGTCCGCGACCTAGAAAAACGCGGGGTACAGGTGAACTTCTGAGATGATCGCCCTGCTGCTGATCGCCCTGCTGCAAGCTGGCCCCCTGTGGGCCCTCGACTCCCTGCGCGTGGGCGCCGAAGGGCAGCGCTGGGACAAGGTCATGGAATCCTCCCACTTCCTCGCTATCTCCCGCGATTCGATTTGGATCTGGCCGGCCCAACAGTACACCGACCTGGCCCCGCAGACCCTGGCCCGCAAGGGCAGCATCAAGGCCAAGGTGATCCGGGCAGTGGGACCGGGGGGTGCCCTAGGGCCGGTTCTGGCCGACAAGGCCGGGCTGGACGCCTGGATCGACGGCGACCCCAGCACCGCCTGGAACCCGGAGGAGGACGACGAACTCACCCGCCAGGCCGAGGTGTACCTGGACCTGGGCGCCACCTTCAGGGTGAACCGCATTCGTTTATACCCGCGCGTGGACGGCGAGCACCGCGGTCTGGTGCTGGGCAGCTTCGACCTGGGCACCAACGACGGGGCCGGCCCCCAGGGACCGCTTTTTGCCGACTACCGGTCCCTGATCAGCTTCACCGAGGTCTTCCCCAACCGCCAGACCGTGGTGGACCGCTCCTTCCCCACCCGAGACCTGCGCTACCTCCGCCTCAGCTCCCTCGAAAAAGAGCGCTGGGAGATCGCCGAGTTGGAGATCTACAGCGAAGGCTCACTGCCCCCTGCGGAATTCACCTCCGTCCCCCTCTTCGTGCGGGGCGGCTCCCCGGTGTGGGGCCAGGTGCGGCTCAACGGCCAGGACCTGGGCCAGCTGCCGGTCACCATCCAGACGCGCACCGGGCCGGACGAAGAGCCCTTGCTCTATTATATCAAGCGGGGCGATGAACTGGAGCGGGTCACCCGAAAAGCCTACGACGAGGTGGCCCTGCGCCGCTACACCACCATCGGGGTCGTCGAGGAGGAGCAGGGGCCTATCCTGCCCAATTCGCAGTGGAGCCCCTGGCAGACGGTCTCGGACGGGCTGGTGCTCTCCCCCGGGCCGCAGCGCTATCTGCAATTCCGCATCCAATTTTCCGAGCCGGGCCTGGCGCTGCAAAACCTGATCTTCGAATACGTGCGCCGGCCCCTGGCCACCGCCCTCAAGGGCGAGATCAGCCCCCTGGAAGTGGAGCCGGGTGTCCTGACGGAGTTCACCCTCTCGCTGGAGATGCAGTTCGACCAGGCGCAACGCGACACCGGGGTGCGCTACCTCCAGGTGTTGACCCCGGCGGTGGTGGGCCAGGTGGAACGGGTGTTGGTCGACGACCAGGAGGCAGTGTTCAGCGCCTCTTACCAACCGGGCGAAGGCTTCACCGTGGATCTGTGGCAGCGGGTGGTGCAGGCCGGCAGCTTCGTGCAAATCGTCTTCCGCGCCGCGGTATTCCGCGACGGCACCCCCTTCCTGGTGCGCGCCGTGGATTTGCGACCAGAGCCAGGCGGACTGGAAACGGTGTACCAGACGGTGCGCGAGGGAGATGTGGACCCCTTCTCGGTGGGCGGCCAACTGGTGGTGCGCTTCCGCACCCCCAGCGCCGAGCTGGTGCGGACCCTGGGAAAGGGGCAGGCCCTAATCACCCCCAACGGCGACGGGGTGAACGATTTTCTCGCCCTCTCCTACGGGCTCTTCATGCTGATCCAGCCGGCCCCGGTCACCCTGTGCATCTACGCCCTTTCTGGCCGGCAACTGCGCCAGGACGACGCCGGCGCCGACCTGAGCGGGAGCTATACCCGCCTGTGGGACGGCACCGATGCCCAAGGCCAGCTGGTGCCGCCGGGCATCTACCTCTACCGCATTGAAGTAAACGCCGACACCGGCCACCATAGCTGGCAGGGAACGGTGGAAGTGGCGTACTAGCCCTACAAGGTCATCTCCCCGCCGCCAGCATCCACGGCAGCAGCATCCGGGTTCAACTCGACGATGGCTGCCTGGACGATGGTTTCCATCTGGCGGCATTCCGCGTCCGTCAGCTCCGGGAACTGCTCCCGCTTGGCCTTGGATAGACGGCCCTTGCCCTGCATGCAGAGCCGCAACAGTAGCTCCAGCCGGCGGTCGGGCATATCCACCACGGCGCGCAGCCCTTGCCGGGCAGTGTCGAAGACCTCCAGGTACTCCAGTTCGGCCACCATCTCCGTGCGCAAGGTGTCTTGGATAAAGCCGAAGAGCGCCTCGGCCTGGGCAGTCAGGTCAGGGTAGCGGTAGAAACGGGCGGTCTCGCCGCGCACTCGCATCACCCCCTGGTCGTCCAACTCATACTCCACCAGCAAGCTGACCTCGCGCGAGCAGACCTCCAGCGCGGCGTCGTAGCGGGGCCGTTGCCGGAGCATGGTAGCTGAAACCGGAAAGATCACCCCGGCGGGGCTAAACTGGCCGGCGGCCAGCGCGTGGTGCAGCAGGAAACGGTGCAGCCGCCCATTGCCATCCTCGAAAGGGTGGAGGAAGACCAAACCAAAACCCGCCACTGCAGCGGTCACCACCGGATGCACCCCACCGGCCTGCAAAGCCCGGCAGGTGGTCATCCAGCCTTCCATCAGCGCCGGCAAGTCCTCAGGCTTGGGGGGCACATAGTGTATGAGTTCCCGCGCTGGCCCCAGGCTCTGGCCCACGTAGTTCTGAAAGTCGCGGAATCCACTTGCCGCATAGCGCTCGTCGACGATGACGCGCTGCAGCTGCATCAGCGCCTGGGCAGTAAAGCAATCCTGGCGACCCGCCTGTTGGAGCAGGGCCACAAAACGCGCAGTCCGCCGCTGGTCTGCTTTCAGGT
>SICG01000074.1 GCA_009691525.1 Candidatus Latescibacterota bacterium
TTCTTCGCCTCGGGTAGCTTGACCACCTCCAGTTGAATGCCGTGCTGGGCAGCCGCCTGAGCGGGCTCTTCGCCGGTGTAGCCCTGATCGACAAAGGCGACCTGGATCGCTGCCCGTTTCCTGTTGCACCTGCTGGGCCAACTGGGCGACCTGGGCACGGTGCAGGTGCCGCGTGTGTCGTGTTATGTCGAGGGAGATTTCACCATCGAAACAATAATCCATTTTGCCGGCAACCTGACCAGGGCCGCGGGCCTGCTGGCGTACCAGGACGACCGACATCTGATCCGTCTGGGCACGGGGATTCAGTACGATGGGGAAGTCACCTTGAGCGCCAAGGCCCCGGATCGCGCCCTGGCCATTGTGGGGCGTGGTCTGCTGGAGGTAGAAAAACTGCGGCTGCGCCTGGAGAGAAGGGGCCTGCACTTCACCGCGTGGTGCAGTCGGGGCGAGCAATGGTACCGGTGCGGGCAGGTGGAACTGGATTTGGGACGATTACCTTCAGGGGTAAAACCCCGACAGCATTATCGTTCACGATGATGCCTGGGCGAGTCTTCTTGATCTCGGCGCCTAGGGTTGGGTCCAGGTTGAGCAGCCAGATTTCACCCCTGAGCATGAAACTCCTTGCTGTCCAGCGCAGTGAAAGCCGTCAATTCACTCCCCCCCGCATAATCAGGGAGCAAAGCCTCGGCAGCTGCCCTGAGCTGTTGCCGCTCTTCCTTAGGATTGCCTAGCACTTCGTGGCAGTTGTCATTCAAGAGGAGGCTGCCAGAGGCACCTACCAGATGCAGGAATTCCTCTCGCACCACGCGGCGAATTAGGGCCTCTAACTCGTCCTTGCTGAGGGGAACGCTCATCTGGGACATGGTCACCTCTCCTTTTATTCTTCAGTATAAACGGGGTTCAAGACCATTGCAAGACGAAACTCATGCTCCGACCTCCCCCCATACCTCCCAGTACCTGCCCCAGCGCCGTGCCAAAGCGCGTGGGCTTTCGGCGTAGAACCGGCTGCCCAGGGACAGGGCTTCTGCCTGCAGCTCAGCCTGGCGCAGCGGGATCGCAACCCCCAGGTCCCGCACCTCCAGCTTTGAGCGCCGGGCCGGCCACTCAGCCTGCAAGAGCCTGGCCAATACCGCCAGGTCGTGGTCAGCGCCCAATAACTCCCCCACCCGATCCAGCCCGACTGCGGTGACCTCCATCGCTGCAGGCCAGAGCTCGTGCAGGATCTGGGCATGGTACCATCCATATTTGGCGTAGCGCCGCCACTGGTGAAAACACTCCTCCCCACCTTCTTCCCTGGCCAGCCCCAGGCAACGCCGTCCCCGTCCATAGACCCACTGGACCCCAGGGCCGATGGCCTCCCAGCCCAGTCCCTGGAGGGGCCATTGCTCCACCCGCACCTGAGTCCAGCGCAGGGCATCCACCACCTCCCCGATCATCTCCTGCCCTACCCCGGGCGCGCCCTTTCTCTCCAGGAGCCAGGCCCGCACCCGCGGGTGGGGCCTGCCGCTCCAGGCATCTAACTGGTCCAGGCATTCCACCAGGGCAGCCGCGTCCCGCAGGCCCCCCAGCAGCCGGGCTGTCAGTCCCAGGCTGCGGCTTTCCCAGCGCATGACCTCGGGCCCCAACTCGGCACGGACCAGACACACCAAGGCCCGTAACCTCTTGAGAGCTTTGCGGGCCTCGTGTACCTGCTCTTCCCAATCCTGACCGACGGCTTCCAGCTGGGCGACCGCTTTCCCCAGCTGATGAAAAGCCAGCCGGCGCAGGCCCTCCGGCAAGGACTCATCCCGGTGCAGCCGGAAGTCCATCACGCATCTCCGGCCCTGAAGCGGTACCCGGCCCCGCGCACGGTTTCGATCAGGCAGCTGGCCTGGCCCAGTTTCTCGCGCAGGCGCTGCACGTGGGTATCCACGGTCCGGCTGTACCCACTAGTGGCGTATCCCCAGACACTGCGCAAAAGATCGTCGCGGCTCAGCACCTGGCCCGGGTGTTCGACCAGGTAGACCAGCAGTTTGAATTCCGTCGTGGTCAGTTCGAGGCGTCGGCCTTCCACCTGGACCTGGTGGCCCACCGGGTCCAGCACCAGGAGCCCGGCCTGGAGCAGAGCCTTGGCCGAGGGCGGGACCATCTCCCGGGCCTGGCCGGAGGGGGCCGCGCTCTTGTTTCTATAGAGTAGGGGCCGGGCCACCGGCCAGGGGAGCCCATAGGCCAGCACCCCCACGATGCCCATGGCCACCCAGGGCGAGGATCCGGCATCCGCCAACCATACACAACCGATGGTGATGGCCGCTGCCGCGCACCCCGTCACCAACAGCCGGTGGGCCTGCAAACCCACCCCGACCAGGCGCTGGGCCACTCCACCCATAACCCAGCTGAAACCGGCCATCGCCGCGATGGTCCCCAGGCCAAATCCCCCGAGATAGACCAGGCTGGTGTGCCCCACCCCCCAGACCAGTCCCGTGACCCAGGAACGCCGGCGCTCCTCGACGGCCAGGGTCCCCACCGTGGCCAGATGGTCCGGACCGGTGAGCACGTGCAGGATGCCGGCTGCCAAGCCGGCCAGCAGTGTCAGCATGGCTTTCCCAATTGCAGATGAACTCGACGGGGCAGACCCCGCTTGCCCCTAATCAATGTACATATCGGCGATCTCATCGGGAAAATATACAGCAGCCCTCCCGGCCTGTCTACCGAGCAAAACTCATGTAGAAACACGCGTTAAAGTATTGTGACACTATCGGGCTGCGGTTTTTACCTGAATGTGACGCAGCGTTCTGGAGGCCCGGCTATTTTCGCTTGTCCCTCCTCGTCACCGGGAGCCCAGCCATGCCCTATTGCTTGTTGTTCACCGCCCTGCTGGTTTGGAACAGCACCGCCCAGGCCCAGCTGCCGGGCCGCCTCACCGGCACCGTCGCCGACTCCAGCTCCGGCGATCCCCTCCCCAGCGTGGTCGTCTCCCTGACCGGCACCTCACTGGGAGCTTTCACCGATCTTCAAGGCCGCTTCGACCTGCCTCGGGTGGCACCAGGCACCTATGAGCTGCAGCTGAACCTGGTCGGCTACGCCCCTGCCACCCGGCAGATCCAGGTGCGGGCCGGAGACCACCTCCCCCTCGACATCCGCCTCAACCCTCGGCCCATCCACCTGGGGGAGACCTTGGTCCAGGCCGGCCGCGTGACCAACCTAATCGGCATCGCCGCCTCGGCCAACCAGGGGGTGGTCGGCGCCAGCGATCTGGCCCTGCGTCCCCTCCTGCGCCCCGGCGAAATCGTCGAGCACATCCCCGGCGTCATCGTCACCCAGCACAGCGGCAGCGGCAAGGCCAATCAGTACTTCATGCGCGGCTTCAATCTGGACCACGGCACCGACCTGGCCATCAGCGTCGACGGTCTGCCGGTCAACATGCGCACCCATGCCCACGGCCAGGGCTACGCGGATCTCAACTTCCTCATCCCGGAGTTGGTCGCCGGGGTGGACTTCAAGAAGGGCCCTTATTACGCGGATGTCGGAGATTTTGGGGCAGCCGGTGCCGTTGAGATCCGCTACTACGACCGGCTGCCGGCCGGATTGGTCCACCTCGATGCCGGGCAGGTCGGGTACGCCCGCGCAGTGATCGCAGACAACGCGACCATCGGCGGCGACAACCTGATCTGGGCCGGCCAATTCGAGCGCAAGGACAGCCCCTAGGACCTGAGCGAGCAGGCCCGCCTCGAAGCGGTGACTGTCAACCAGATCGGCGAATTGAGCGCCGGTCCCTATATCGAGAACCGGACCCACTGGACGGGCTGGTTCCGCACCTTGGTAGGCCTGCGCGGCGACTTTTTCCGCTTCCACGTGCGCAACACCTCGGGTGGCAACTCGGGGACCGAACAAGCCGGCACCCTCAGTCCCAAACTCAGCCTGGTCTACGCTGACCTGGGCTATGATATCAACGCGCGCTGGAGTGTGGGGCTCAACGTCTTCAACCTTCTCGACGCCAAGGCCAGCGACATCGACTACTTCTACACCTCCGGCGCCCAGGAACGGGCCGGCACCTTTTGGGCCTCGGCGCGGGAGAATCTGCGCTTCAGCCTGCCCGCGCTGCTCTCCTTCGGAGAGGGCTCGTCCCCCATCCACCCTCTGCGGGGACGCTGAGGGGCCTTGGAGGATTTGCCTATATTAATCTGACCGGAATTCCCGGCGATCCACCCAGGAGGAATCTTGTGCACATACCCGACGGCTATCTGAGTCCCCAGACCTACATCCCCCTTTGGGGGGGGGCGATAGCCTTCTGGTCCGTCGCGCTGAAAAAGATGAAGACCCAACTGGCCACCCGGCAGATCCCCTATCTGGCGATGGCCACTGCTTTCTCATTCCTGATCATGATGTTCAACATCCCCATTCCCGGGGGCACCACCGGCCATGCGGTGGGGGCCGGCATCGTCGCCCTGCTGCTGGGGCCCTGGACCGCGGTGATCGCCCTCTCCGTAGTCCTGATCATCCAGGCGCTGATCTTCGGCGACGGCGGCATCACTGCCATCGGGGCCAATTGCTTCAACATGGCTATCGCCACCACCTTTGTCTCTTACTGGACCTTTAAGCTCATCGCCAACCCCAACGCCGGCGCCAGCCGGCTGGGGATCGCGGCTTTCTGCGCCGGGTACCTCGGCCTCTCAGTGGGCGCTCTGCTCACTGCCCTCGAATTCGGCATCCAGCCTCTGATCGCTCAGGGTCCTGACGGCCACCCCCTCTATGCCCCTTATCCCCTCTCCGTCGCCCTGCCCGCCATGCTGCTGGAGCATCTGCTGCTCTTAAGCGTGGCCGAAGGTCTCGTCACCGCGCTGCTCCTGCGCTACTTTCTCAAACACGAACCTGAGACCATCTTCGCACTTGCCCGCAAGGGACGTTGAGATGACCCGCTTTCAGAAAAAACTCTGGCTGGGCTTGCTGGGCATGGCACTGCTATCGCCCCTGGGCCTGGTGCTGCCGGCCAGGTTCGGGGCGGGCGACGCCTGGGGCGAGTGGGGGCCCGACGCCCTGGAGGAGTTCCTGGGTTATGTGCCCGCGGGTTTGCGGCAGTACGCGAATCTATGGCAAGCCCCCATCCCCGATTACCACCTGGGCGGCGAACAGACCTCCCTAAGTCTAGAGCTGGCCTCCTATATCGCCTCCGGGCTGGTGGGCATTGCCGCGGCAGGACTGGCGGTGTATGGAATTTCTCGCCTGCTGGTCAGACGTGAACACTGAGATCCCCGCTTTTCTCCTGGCCCCCTCCCTTCCGCCCCCGGCCGCGCCGTCCCGTGCCCGCCACCCTTCCTCCTTCGTCGGCCAGGGCATGCAGTACCTGGCAGCGTTCCTGCGTATAACCTACCTCCAGTGGGAGATGGCACAGCAAGATGGCCTGCTGCAGCGGCTCGACGCGCGAGTGAAGGTACTCTTCCTGGTTTCTTTGGTGGTCGTCGTCAGTTTCAAGAAGACCATCCTGCCCGAACTGGCGGTCAGCGGCCTGGTTTTCTTTCTGGCCGCCCTGTCCCGCCTGAACCTTTTCGAATTCTACAAACGGGTGTTGCTGCTGGCTTTTTTCTTTGGCTTTCTGCTGGCCCTGCCCGCCTGCCTCAACCTCTTCGCCCCGGGCACACTGGTGCTGCCCCTGTTCCATTTCTCCCAGGCCCACGACCTGTGGATCTACCACTTCCCCGCCGTCGTGGGGGTCACCCGCGAGGGCCTGTACACCGTGGCCCTGCTCACTGCCAGGGTCTCGGCCTCGGTCGGGCTTTCCCTGCTGGTGGCCTACACCACCCCCATAGCTGACCTGATCGGGGCGCTCAAAGCCTTCAGAGTTCCCGGTCCCTTCCTGATGGTGATGACCCTGTCGCTCAAGTTTATCTTTGTTTTTGTCCGGACCCTCGAAGAGATGTATCTGTCACAGAAAAGCCGCAGCGTCGCGGTCAGCGCGGCGCAGGGAAGAGCCTGGGTAACCGGCCGTATGGCCTTCCTCTTCCGCAAGACCCAACACCGGTACAGCGAGGTCTTCAAGGCCATGCTGAGCCGGGGATTCGCCGGAGAAATTCCCGCCTATGCTCCCCGGAGGCTACGCCCCCTAGACTGGCGGGCCGGCGCCCTGCTCCTCGGCACCGCGCTCCTGGTCTGGGCCCTCTGAGGCGGGTATGGCCGAGATGCTGCGGGTCGACAAGGTCAGCTACAGCTATTTGGGGAAGATCCCGGCGCTGGTCGACTTTAGCGTTGGATTTGAGGAAGGCCAACTCTACGCCCTGATCGGCGCCAACGGCACCGGCAAGTCCACCCTGTTGCAGTTGATGGCCGGCCTCATCCACCCTTCGCAGGGACGCGTCCTCTTTGGGGATCGCGAGGTCTGCGAATCCTCATTACAAGACCCAGGCTTCCTGCGCCTCTTCCGGGGCGCGGTGGCATACCTCTTTCAGGACCCTGACGTGCAGCTTTTCTGTCCCACCGTGCTGGACGAATTACTCTTCGGTCCCCTGCAACTGGGCATCCCCGAGGCCGAAGCCCGGGAGCGGGCCCAGGCGGTGATGCAGTTGCTGGCCCTCGAAGGACTGCAGAACCGCCCCTCGTACATGCTGTCGGGCGGCGAGAAAAAGAAAACCGCTTTGGGCTCCATCCTGACCATGAACCCCGATATTCTACTGCTCGACGAACCGACCAATGGGCTCGACCCCAGGACCCAGCATGCCCTGATCGAGCTGATAACCGGCTTGAATCAGGCGGGCAAAACGGTGGTCATCAGCACCCACGACCTGGCTCTCGTCGAGGCCATCCAGCCCCGCGTGGCCGTGCTCTCGGAGGAGCACCGGCTGGAACGGATTGGCGCGGCGGATGAGATCCTGCTCGACGAGGAGTTGCTCTTGAGAGTCAATCTCATTTACCGGCCCTTAAGCCGCTCGCGCTAGGAAGGGCCATGGGACCCTGGCCGCCGATATCTGGCTCACCTGGAGATGGGCTCCGCCGGGCCTGGGCTGCGCCATCGCCACTTCCCTGCCCACACCTCTGGTATTCCTGGATCTCTACCCGGGGGTGAAGGACAACATCGATCCCGAAAGGACCTGGAGCGCCTGGACCTCGCTGCTCTACCGCAGCCCCAAGCTGCTCCCGGTGCTCGGGTTGTGGGCCTGGCAGCTCAAGCGGCTCTGGTCCCCGCTAGGCAGGCCAATGTAGTGGGAAATTCCACGCCGCGATTTTGATCATCCGGAGGCTGGCACCCTGACCATTAGACCCTGAGCCCGCAACGAGCGCTTTGTTGCAGATGGAAAAGATGGAGATGAGGCGGGAAGGAAAGATATGCCGCCCTCAGGAGGTGTAATTTTCCCGAGGGCAGAGATCTGACGCGGGCAAAATGAGCGGTACGGGCGGGCGCTAGATACCCAGCTCTGCTTCATTCAGGGGTGGGCGGAGGAGCGAGCGGTGTTCCGCGAAGAGGGAGCGAAAGGCGGAGATCGCCAGATAGAAGGCTGAGAATACCAGGACCCAGTTGCGGTTTTTCATGGGGCACCTCCCTTTGGTTGAGACCCTGCGTTAGTACCATCTATCGGCACGCTCTACCAAAAAGAATAGCAACCTGTATGCCAGGTACTAGAACTAGCCCAACTCTGGAGGAAATACCGTGTTCACCGACCAGGACAAAGCGCGCTTCGACCGCGAAGGTTTCGCCATCGAGGAAGAGGTCTTCTCCTCTGAGGAGATTGCCCTCCTGCTCCATCTGGCCCAGACCCAGGAGCGGGTGCGGGAAGCCCAGGCTATGCCCGACCGCGAAGGCCGGCCCAGCCGCATCAGCCTGAGCACCCAGTTCACCGAGGATGTGTGGGGTCACCTCAGCCGCATGCCCAGAGTGGTGCGCCGCGCCGAGTTTCTGCTGGGTGAGGAGGTCTACCACTGGCACAGCAAGATCATCGTCAAGGATGCCCACGTGGGCGGGGCCTGGGAATGGCACCAGGATTACGGGTACTGGTACCACGACGATCCCCCTTTCCCGCGCCTGATCTCGGCGATGCTGGCCATCACCGACGCCGACCGCGAGAACGGCTGTCTCAGTGTGCTAAAGGGGTCTCACTTGTGCGGGCGCATCAACCACGGCCGGGGCCGGCGGCCAGTCCGGGGCTGACCCAGATCGGGTGAAGGTCCTCCTGGAGCGGATGCCGGTGGTGGACTGCGAGCTGAAGAGCGGAAGTATGCTCTACTTCCATTGCAATCTGCTGCACTCCAGCGCCCCCAACCTCTGGGACCGGCCCCGGCTCAGCTATATCTGCTGCTACAACGCCCTGAGCAATCCGCCCCTGACCAAGCCCGGTCACGGGCCCTGCGTGCCCATCGCCCCGGTGGCAGACGACCTGGAAGCCTGGCGCTGAACTGAGTGGGAAGGTGCGGGGTGGTTCAGCCCTGGCGGGCCAGGGTGCGCACGGCCTCGATGAGCAGGTCCACTTCTTCTTCGAGCAGGAAGAAACTCAGGCTGGCCCGCACCCCCACACGGCCGTGGAAAAGGGGCCGGGTGACGATCTTCCAGCGGGTCCGCAGCTCCTGGCAGAGCCGCTCCCCGGTCCATCCCTCCAACCCAAAACTGACCAGGGCGGCCGACATCTCGGGGGACTCGGGGGTGTGCAGGATCAGGCCGGCGATGGAGCGCAGCCCCACCTTGAGCCGGCTGGTCAGGGCCACAGTGCGGGCCCAGATCTCTTCCAGGCCGATGCCGTCCAGATAATCCAGCCCCGCAGCCCAGGCGTGGACCAGGGGCCAGGACCAGGGTCCGTACTGGAATCGCCCCGCCCCATCCAACAATTCGTACTCATTTTTCTGAAAATCGATCCACTTTTCCGCCCGGCCCCCGGCGTACACCACCTTCAGGGACTGCACCGACTCCGGGCGCACGTAGAGCGCCCCGGCCGCGTACGGGCCGTACATCCATTTGTAGGAGAGCAACCCGGCAAAATCGCAGCTCAATTCCGCCAGCTTCATCGGATAAAGGCCCGCCGAATGGGCCAGGTCGAGGAAGCTGAGGGCCCCGTGCTCCCGCACCAGGCGGCAGATCGGCTCGGCCGGCAGCCGCCACCCCAGGTCGGTGCTCACATGGCTGAGGGCCACCAGCCGGGTGCGACTGTCGAGCAACTTTGCCACCTCGGCCACCTGCCCCTCGGCATCCGCTACCAGCGGCACCTTGACCACCTCCACCCCGCACTGGTCGCGCAGATGCAGACTGGGCAGCAGCAGGGCGGCCTCTTCGTCGGCCCCGATCAGCAGCCGGTCACCCGCTTGCCAGTCGAGGCCGCGCAGCACCGTCTGGTACCCCTCGCTCACCCCGCGCATCAGCGCCAGCTCCGAGGGCGCAACGGAGAAAAAGTGGGCTAAACGCGCCATGGTCTGCTGGCGGCGCGGGTACTCCTCCTTGGGGAAGGCGATGTGCATGGGGCCGCGTTCGAACAACTCGCGCATCAGCCCGGCGTGCGCCTCGGCCACTGGCGCAGGAGTGATGCTGACACCCCCGTTCTGGAACCAGACAAAGTTTTGGAGCGGCGGAAAGTCCCGGCGCAGGCGCTGAAGGTCTAGGCTCATATGTTTTTCAGGCGGTGGCCACGGTCAGGGCGCGCAACTTCTCTTCGTCGATCTCCACGCCTCATTCCCTGCGGGTCTTGTCGACAATCTCTCCTTCGGGTGTCAGACGCAGCGTTTCGCTGACCTGGCCTTCGCCGTTTTCGTACCAGACAGTACACCACAAGGTGCCCCGGTGGGGGTGGCCTTCAGGAGCCAGGGAGGGACCCCAGCGGAAGGACTGGAGGGTATCTTGGGGGCCGACCTGGAAGATACTCTTGATCACCGCGGTCTGCCCGGGGGGCAGTTGCTGGGCAGCCACGGTAGTAAAGGAATGCACCTCCTTGGTGAGGCCCAGGAAGCGGTGGACCAGGTTCTCGAGCATGATGGCGGCACTGAGGGCGGTGTCCACCGCGGCGCGCTGGGGCACAAAACCGGCGGCCAGCAGCTGGTCCTCGTCTGCCACCGCAGCGGCCAGCGCCTCGGCGCCGAAATACTGCGGCCGCTGGGAGATCAGTTCCAGGACAGCGGCAAATTCGGCGTAGAAGTTGCGCGAGGAAAAGCCGAAGGCCGGGCCCTTGTAGCGCTGCACCAGATCGCTGATCTGGCGGGACCCTACCTCCCTCACCCCGCGTCCCACGCCGGCAGCCCCGTGGTTGTAGGCGGTGATGGCGAGGGGCCAGGCGCCCAGCGCCTTATAATTGCCCCTGAGAATCTGGGCCGCCGCTGCGGTGGCCTTGAACGGATCGCGCCGCTCGTCCACCTTGTGGCCGATGCGCAGAAAAGGCCGCCCGGTACCCTTCATGATCTGCCACAATCCGGCGGCGCCCACCTTCGAGTAGGCCTCCGGATTGTACCCCGACTCAATGAAAGGCAACACTGCCAGCGAATCGGGGACCCCGTGCTCACTCAGGATGCGACGGATCTGCTCCCCGTGGCGGTCCCACATGACCAGCCCCTGGGTGAAGCGGTCGCGCTGGCCCACCTGCACCCGCAAGCTCTCGATGGCCCGGCGGTAGCGTCCGGGATCACGACTTTTCCCCAGAGCCAGCCATACCCGCCGCTCCTCTTCGTTCAGGCTGTTCGTATCGGCCGGGGCAGTGGCCAGGCGCTCGAGGGCACGGCGGTAACGGGCCAGGACGGCGTCCTGACTCTGCTGGCGCTGCCTGGTGGAACTGCTGCGGTCTAACTTCTCCACCCCGTAGACAATGCTCAGGTCAGTATCGTCGTGGACCAGCACGTGGTGGGTGGTATACACCCCGAACACCTGTTTCCAAAAATCGATGGCCCCGCGCAAAGCCTCGGGGCGCGGAAAGAGCAGACTGTCCGCTTCGACGGCCTGTGCCTGGCTCGGCAGCAGCCACAGCACCACCATCGCTGACAACCACGTGCGTTTCATCGCGTCTCTCCCTCAGGGTTTTTGACTCCAGGGTCGTTCCTTTCAATATAACAATAACGCCAATCCAGCCCATCAGAAATTGAAAATTGTATTGCCCTGAACCCCCATGGCGCCGTCGATAAAGACCCACATCGAGGCGGTGAAGAACTCCCCCAGGGCCAGCCCCAGGAAAAAGGGCATGAGCATCCGATAGGCCCGCACCCCGCCGTAACGCAGGATTACCCCCTTGAAGGCCCAGGCCAGCAGGATGGACAGCCAGCCGTAGTAGACGATGGTGTAAGTCATGGCGATGGGAAAACCCAGGGGGTGAAGGGGCCACCACACCAGTCGCTGGCGCAGCACTAGCAGCAAGGTCATCACCGCGCCGCCGGCCGCCGTGGCCAGCAGCCGGGTGAAAAAACTGCGCTCGGGGCTGTTGTACACCGAGGACATGTAGTCGAAGGGCCATTTGGGCAGCCCTTCGAAGTACCAGCCGTTCAGATTGATCCCCCCATAGGTATAACCCAGGTGCAGGGTGAACCAGATCGAGCCGGCCGTGCCCACTACCACGGCCAGCAACAGAGCCCAGGGCAGGCGGCGGTCGGCCCGGCCCTCCCCCGAGGTCATCTTGAGGGTGTGGACCACAGCGTTCATCATGCTGGCCGCGGTCTCCCCGATCCACACTGTGCTCATGCCCAGGCTGGTCATATTGTGCAACCCCAGGGTTGCCGGCCCCAAGCCACGGGTGATGAAGGCCTGGGGTACCATCGGGGTCTGGCAGCCGGGCAGGCCGGCCTCGCAGACAATACGCGAGAGACCCACGTACACGGCCAGCGAACCGATCACCAGCAGCAGGGCCACGTAGAAATCGAGCCCGGTGAAGCTCAGCCAGGCCACCATGCCCACTAGCCCGCCGATAAAACCCCAGATCGCCGTGCGAGGCGAGAGGATCTCCCCCTCCCCTGCCTCTCCCCGCCGCGCCTGGCCCCACAGTTTTTTCAGGTGGCCGCGCGCCGCCCAGACCACAAAACACACCAGCACTACCATGGCCCCTGCCTCCTGGTGCAAGAGCAGCGGCGAAGACCCCCCAGAATTCCAGATATCGCCCTGCCCTAGCTGGATGCCCAACCGGGTAAAAGCCCATTCCTGGAGCACCCCTAACAGAAAGAAGAACCAGATGCTGAAGGACACATTCATCGACATCAGATAACACAGGCCCAGCACCGGAAAGTTGAGCCGCACCGGCACCCCCACCTGGCCGTTGAGCAGGGAGATGTACCCGTTGAGCCGCAGGGGCTGGAAGGCCTCGTGGTAGTTGTGCAGGGAATTCCAGGAGTCGATCAGCAAGGGAATGGCGAACCCCAGCCACAGGAGGCGGCTGCGCAACAGCCACCCCCACCACTGCCCCGGGGTTTCCACGTCCTCGATCATGGCCTGGGGCAGGCGGATGAGCGGATAGATCAGCCGCTCGTTCTCCACCCACTGGCCGCGCAAGAGCACCCCGGTACACAGCGTGACCCAGTAGAAGACCAAGATGAAGGGGATCCACGTGGCCAGGGGCAGGACCCAGGCGCCCCAGGGAATGTCCATCCCGCGCGGCAGCCCCTCATAGAAGAGCCGCACCGCCTCCGCGTCCTGGGGAACCAGCCAGGGATGCAGCTGGGGCACGAAGAGCGCGTCCCAGTTGTTCTCGGGGGTGGCGTAGTAGATGACCCCGGTGATCATCGGCAGCAGACTGCCGGTCAGGCCAGTGACCACCACCACCGACCCGACCAACATCATCACGTAGACCGTGGTCAACTCCGCCCGGCTGAACCCCTTTCCCATCCACTTTAACACCGGGGCCACCAACCCCACCAGGATAAGAAAAAAGAGCACCGCGATCAGCGGCATGGCATTGCTGGCCAACTGGGAGCCCTTGACCACCAAAAAACCCCAGGGACCGATGAGGCTGATGGCCCCCACCAGGCCGGCACCGACCAGCATCGACCGCCAGGTAGTTCCCACGATCAGGCCCTCATTCCAGGAAGGCGCCTTGGCGCTGCACCTGCTCGTAGGTGCTGGAGAACTGCGCGGAACCATCATCGTTCCACACCTCGGAACGAATCCCCGGCAGGTTCCCTTCGACAAACCCGGTCAGCCGGCTGACCGAGGGGATGGAGGGGGTATAGAACTTTCGCCCACCCGGCAAATAGAGGATGCCCAGGTGCCTGGGAATGACCGTGGCAGGGGCCGCGGCCAGCCGCGCCAGGATCTCCTCATTCACCTCCACCCCCAGGCCCGGCTTTTCGGGCACCGGCGAAGATCCCTCCGAAACCTCGATGCGCCCGCCGGTGACATCCTCGTCGTACTGGTCGTCGAGATTGATGGAGTGGGAGATATTGGGTAGCACTGCGCCCAGGTGCATGGCCAAGGCCTTGGACAGAGTACCGCCGGTCAGCTGGATCACCGTCGAGACATTGGCCAGGGCGCAGGCAAAACCCAGGCGCAGGGACTTGGCGATGCCGGTCTCCCCCACCATGTACAGGTCGGCGCAGCCCTGCAGAAGCTCCGGGCCACCCCCCAGTTGGGGCACGTGCATCAAGAGCGGGAAGGAGGTCTTCTGCCGCAGCAGGCGCCACCCTTCCAGGTCCTGCCAGAAGATGGGGTCCTCGATGAAACCCACCACATGGGAGGGCTCCAGGGTGTGCATGATGCGGTTCACCGCCGCCGACGGGCGGTTGTGGTTGAAGTCGTAGTGCATCTTGAATCCCGGAGGCGCCACCTCCTCCACGGCGCGGTTCTGGAGGAAGACGTCGTGGTGCTCGCAGGTGTGCATCTTGAAGATCAGGTACCCCTCGGCTGCGGCCCGCTGCACCTCCTTGGCCAGATCCTCCGGGGAGGCCGGCCGGGTCCAGGCCGCCACTGGCACCCGATCGCGCAGCTTCTGCCCCATCAGCTTGTAGGCCGGCACCTCCAGGTACTTACCCATCGCATCGTACAGCGCGCCCATCACTCCGGTGGGCAGGTCAGCGCCGATAAAGTCGAAAGGGGAACGGTCCACCAGCGAAGCGATGGCGCTCTGGGAGAGGGGACTGTGCCCGCGGCTGTCGCAGTACCCGGTGATGCCTTTGTCGGTTTTCACCCGATAGATGGTCTGGGTGTCGATGGCGGCAAAGCGCACTTTCTGGTCGGCGTTGCGCGCCGCCAGCTTGGGATTGATGAGAATGGATTCGACGCTGGTGATCTTCATGGCTGACTCCTTATTAGTGGCAGATCAGCGGACCATCCGCCGGAACAGGTCCTCCTGCGGCGGGCATTCCAGCAGCTGGTCCAGGTTGTCCCGCTCCAATCCCTCCTTGATGAGGGCAAAACTCTCGCGCACTGCGGCCTCGGTGTGATCCAGGGCCTCCTGATCGTGGGCGCAGTTGAAGAAGAAACCCGGAGGCAGGATGACGCCCCGCCGGGCGTTTTCCTGAATGAAAAGGGTGTGTACCTTGCGCAGGGTCTGGGGGTCCAGCCCGCCAAAACGGATGCCCGGATGGGCGGCCACCCCGGCGCAGCCGGCGTCCAGCCCCGCTGCCTGGGCCGCGCGGGCTATACGCTCCTTGAAGTCCGCGCCCAGTTGCTCAAAATACGCTGGGGCCTGGCGCCGCTCCAGCTCGCGCAGGGTGGCCAGGGCCGCGGCGATGCCGATGTTGTCATCCCAGTAGGCGCTGGAGATGAACATGCGCGAGGCCGGCTCCATAAACTCCCGCCGGCCCACCACCGCCGCCATGGGGTACCCATTGGAGATGGCCTTGGCAAAGACCGAGAGGTCGGGCACCACCCCGGTGTACTCCTGCACCCCGCCCAGGGCGATACGGAAACCGGAGGAGACCTCGTCGAAGATCAGCACCACCCCGTGATGGGTGGCCAGTTGGCGCACCCCTTCGAGGAAACCGGGGGGCGGTTCTTCGCTGCGCATGGGCTCCATGATGATACATGCCACCTGCCCCTCGTGCTTTTTGAGCAGATCCTCTAAAAGATTCAGATCGCCGTATTTGAAGGGCAGGGCCGTGCCCTCCAGACAGCGGGGCACGCCGATGGGCTCGATGCCGGGCAGCAGGTGATCATCGAGGCGCTCCCCGCCCAGGTTGGCGGCCAGGTACCAGTCGTGCCAGCCGTGGTACCCGCAAAAGAGCACCTTGTCGCGGCCGGTGACCCCGCGCGCGATGCGCACCGCCACGGCACAGGCTTCCCCCCCGCCCTTGGCGTAGCGCACCATTTCGGCCGAGGGGATGAGCCGCACCAACTCCTCGGCCAGCTCCACGGACGCTTCGCTGACTAGGGTGGAGATCGAACCCCGGCTGATCTGCTCCCGCACCGCCTCGTCCACCACCTCGTCGGCGTACCCCAGGATAATGGGCCCCACCCCGCTCATCCAGTCCACGTATTCGTTGCCGTCCACGTCCCAGATTTTGCAGCCTTTGGCCCTCGCCGCATAGATGGGGCTGACCCCCAGCGCCGCCCGGGTGGGCCGGCGGCTCAAAAGCTGGGTGATGCCCGGGATCAGCTGGCGGGCCCGCTCGCAGATCTCCAGGGAGCGCTTCACGGAATGAGAAATAGCGGGGATCTCCATAGTTTTGTTCTCCCTCATGTCTACTCCACCACCTCCCCAAACCACATGGGGCCTGGGCGCCGGGGGAACCGTTGTAGTTGACGGTGACTTCCTCTCCCGGGGTGATCCCCCTGAGGGCGACGAAATCGATGACCCCTTCGGCAAGGCGTTTGACGTACGCGGCGTTGGGCTGGTAGGAATGATTATAGAACGAACCGAAACCGAGGGCCAGAGCTGCGTGTTGATGTTCTGCGCCCCAGCTGAAACAGTAATGGTAAAGCACGGTCTGGGCGATGTGCTTCCACTCTTGGGCGGGGATGACCAACACCGGGGCCTGCTCGATCAGCTTCCCCTCGGCGATCTGCCGGCGGGCAAAGACGCCCCGGCCTTTGCCCTTGCTGGAACCCACTCTGAGCACTGATTTATATCGCGCTTCAGAGGGACACGTCCACAACCGCGATCTCGATGCGGTTGCCCGCTGCCTTCTTGGCCCGGTACAGGGCCCCGTTGAGGGATTGGAAAATCTTCTCGGCAGCGCTGCGCGGCTCGCTGATGGCGCTGCTATCCACCGAAGTGATGCCGAGGCTGGCGGTGATTGTCTCCTCGCTCTCGGCGCAGGGGAAGGGGTGGACGCCGATCTGCAGCCGCAATTCCTCAGCCCGGCTGCGCACCTCCTCAAGACCGGCGGGATAGAGCACCACCGCGTAGTGGGAGCCGTCTAGATGGCCGAGCCTCTCCTCACCCTTGAGGATCGAGCGCAGGAACTCAGCCAGCCCGCGCAGCACCTGATCGCCGGCATCGCGGCCCTTGTTCTCGTTGATCGGCCCCAGATTGTCCCCCGAGAGCAGGATAAAACCGATGGCTTCCCCCCGGGTGCGAGCGTGCTGGATATCTTGGGGCGCCAGGGCCCGCAGGCAGGAGATCTTGTTGGGCAGACCGGTGAGGCTGTCAGTGCCGGCCAGTTGGGCCCAGCGCTGGTTCATGAGGCGCAGGCGCTCCATTTCCTGCCTGAGCTGCTGCCCTTCCGCTTCCAGTTCCTGGACCCCCTGCTTCAGTTGAGTCGTGTCCTCGGACAATGCCATGGCCGTTCATCCTTCTTGGCAAGAGGGAGTGCATAAAAGGCGCCGGGGTCCTAAATTTTGTTCCCCTATGCGCACCTGCAAAGTAATGTCGATCCTGCTCTTCCTGATCCTGCCGGCCCTGGCGGTCCTGGCAGCCGAACCTTTGGCCCTGCCGCGCCTGCAGGGGCCCATCCACCTGGACGGCCTCAGCGACGAGCCGGCCTGACAGGCCATCCCTCCGCTCCCCCTGGTCATGAACGCCCCCACCTTCGGCGGGCCGGCCTCGGAACACACCGAGATCCGCGTGGCCTTGGGACGGCGAGTACCTGTACGCTGCCGGGCGTTTCTACGACAGCGATCCAACCGGGGTGCGGGTCAACTCGCTCTTGCGCGATGAGGATATCTGGCGGGACGACGCCTTTGCCCTGGTGCTCGACACCTTTGACGACGACCAGACCGCCGCGGCCTTCATCACTACCCCTGCCGGGGTCCGCAAGGACCTCTCGGTGTACAACGACGCCGAACCGAGCTGGGAAACCCCCTACGATACCTCCTGGAACACCTTCTGGGACGCCGCCGCCACCCGCACTGCCGAGGGCTGGTTCGCCGGGCTGCGCATCCCCCTTTCGAGCCTGCGCTTTGTGGTGCGCGAGGGCCAGGTGGTCATGGGCCTGATCACCTGGCGCTATATCGCCCGCAAGAACGAGATCGACGTGTACCCCGCCATTTCGCCCAAATGGTATTGGGGGGTGCTCAAACCATCGGTTGCCAGCCAGATAGTGCTCAAAGGAGTACAGGCACACCGCCCGCTCTACTTCGCCCCCTACGCCTCAGCCGGCATCGGCCAAGCGGCCCAGCTTGCCGACGACGATTACCGGACCTCGCGCACCTTCAAACACGAACTCGGCGCCGAGCTGAAATACCCGCTGGCCAGCAACCTCACCCTCGACCTGACTGCCAACACCGACTTTGCCCAGGTGGAGGCCGACGACGAGCAGATCAATCTGACCCGCTTCTCCCCCTTCTTTCCGGAGAAGCGCCCCTTCTTTCTGGAGCGGGTCAGCACCTTTGATTTCCGCCTGGCCGGCGACGAGCAGGTGTTCTACAGCCGGCGCATCGGCCTGTCCGAGGAGGGGCCAGTGCGCCTGCTGGGAGGCACCCGCCTGGTCGGCCAGGCCCGTGCTGGGATATTGGTTTCTTCGATCTGCAGACCGCCTCCAGCAAGGCCCTGCCCGCCGAAAACTTCACCGTGCTCCGCCTGAAGCGACAGGTGCTCAACCCCCACTCCACCGCCGGGGGCATCCTCACCAGCCGGGTCGGCGACAACGGCATCTCCAATATCACCGTCGGGCTCGATCTCAGCGTGGAAGTGCGCCCCGACGAATATGCCACCTTCAAATGGGTGCAGACCACCGACGACCACCTGAGCCCCCTGGACTCCGGCTACCTGCTGGCCCGCTGGGATCGCCGCACCTACCAGGGGTTCGGGTACGAACTGGGCGCCGCACGTTCGGGGGCCGGCTACGACCCGGCAGTGGGGTTTGCGCTCCGCAGCGACTACCATTAGGCAGAGGGCCGCCTCGGGTGGGGTTGGACCCCGGCAGAAACCTCGCTCTTCCAGAGCCACCTGCTCGCCCTGCGCGGGGAAGCCTATCTGAGGAATCGGGATGGAGGGCTTGAGTCCTCTTTGCTGGGACCCTCGTGGGATTTCGCCCTCAAGACCGGCGCCTTCGGACAGCTGACCCTCGACCTGCTAGCCGAGGATCTGGAGGAGGACTTTGAGTTGTCAGCCCGGACTTGGGTCCCGGCCGGTACCTATACCTCCTGGGAATTAAACGGCTATTACGCATCGCCCTATGGCTCAGGCCTGCGCCGCGACTTCACCCTGGTGGCCGGGCAGTTCTACGACGGCTGGCAGCTCCCCCTGGGGTTGACGCCGGCCTGGTCGGTGTCGCGCCACCTCGAACTGAAACCCGAATACCAGCTCGACCTGGCCCGTTTTCCGGATCGGGACCAGCATTTCCTCTCCCACCTGTTCCGGCTGCGGGCCCGCCTGGCCCTCGACACCCAGCTCTCGGCCAGCGCCTTTGCGCAGTACAACAGCGAGGAGGACGCGGTCGGCCTCAACGCCCGCCTCCGCTACAACCGGCGCGAGGGCGACAACTTATGCCTAGTCTACGATCAGGGCATCAACACCGACCGCCAGCGCGCCACCCCCGCCCTGCCCCGCACCGCCAATCACACAGTACTCCTGAAGTACGGCCGCACCTTCGCCTACTGAGCCCATCACCTACGAAGCCCGGTAATAGGAACGGGCCTTGGGCAGGGGAAAATTCCCTCTGACAACGCCGTCCACATACGCCGGGTCCTGCAGGTAGGCTTTCAGCGGTTGGTCTACCTGGCCGGCAAAAGGTGCCGCCTGCGCCACCACTGTGTCCCAATCCTCCCCGTAATTCAGCACGTCGTCCGGCCCTATATGCCCCCGGCAGCGGGGCGCCCCGCAGTGGCAGTCCATGGCTTCGGCCAGATTGAGCATCCCGTACTCGCAGGTGAGCTGCTCGCCGGGCTGGATGTCGCGCACTGCCACATCGGCATAGGGCCCCAGACCGAGGGTATTGGGCGCGCAGGAGTGGTTCATGTACCGGCCCCAGTCCCAACACAACACCCAGGTACCGTCGGCATTGATGTACGCATAGGTGTCTAGAATCTGGTGGTCCGCAGCGGGAAAGGCAGCCACCTGTTCGGGGGGGGTAGATCTGATCCAGTTTGCACAACACCCAAGTGAGGGTGCCGCGCGGGATGAGTTGGGTGGCGAAAACGCCGTGGCCAATCACCTCGTCTACCAGGCGCAGTTCGGTGTGCGGATGAATCACAACAGGTCGCTCCTTCTGTATGTTGTCGGTTTCCCTGCCCGCAAACGCTCAGGCCCGGCGAATCCATGTCTCCGACCAGCATGTCCTCGGTGAGGCGCAGGGCAAAGTCGTTCCACAGTTGGTAGTAATACCCCTCCTGGTTCAGCAGTTGTTTGTGGTTCCCCTGTTCGACCACCTTGCCCTGGCGCAGTACAAAGATCCGATCCATGCCCACCACCGAGGAGAGGCGGTGGGTGACCGAGATCAGTGTCCGCCCCTTGCCCAGGCGGGCAAGGGTGGCGTTGACCGCCGCTTCGGTGGCCGGATCCAGGGCCGAGGTCGCTTCGTCGAGTAACAAGATGTCCGGATCGCGCAGCACGGCCCTGGCGATGGCCAGGCGCTGCCGCTGCCCGCCGGAGAGGCGCCCACCCCGCTCCCCCACCGGGGTCTCGTACCCTTGGGGCATACCCAGGATGAACTCGTGGATCTCCGCTGCTTTGGCCGCTTCCTCCACCTCGGCGTCGGTGGCATCGGGCCGGCCCAGGCGGATATTCTCGCGCATGGTCAGGTCAAAGAGGAAGCTCTCCTGGAAAACCACGCCTAGATGACCCCGCAACGAGGCCTGGGTCACCTGGCGCAGGTCCTGGCCATCGAATTCCACGCTGCCCGCCGTCGGATCATAGAACCGGAGAATCAGGCTGAGCAGGGTGCTCTTGCCCGAACCACTTTCGCCCACAAAAGCCACCGACTGCCCCTTTTTGACGACCAGATCTACCTCGTCCAGGCTGCGCTGCTCGCCGCCGTAGCTGAAGACCACCCCACGGATGCAGATCTGCTCCTGGAGCCGGGGCAGGGGCAGGGCATGGGGGCTATCCTGCACCCTGGGCATTTCGGCCAGGAGTTCGTCGATGCGGATCATCCCGCCGATGGCTTGGGCTAGGTTCGGCACGTATTGGGTGACGTACGAGAGGGAATAGCTGAGATTGACAAAGAGGGTCTGGAAGGCCGCCAGCGAACCGATGCTCAACTGGCCCCCGTAGGCCATGTAGGCCCCGACCCCCATGATCACCACCTGCAGGAGGACGATGCCGATGCCCGCTGAGCGTTCAACCAGGGCACTGAAAAAACCCAAGCACAGGCAAGAACCGGCCAACAGGACATTGTGCTCGGCAAAAATGCCCTGTGCCCGCGCTTCAAGGGAGAAGGCCTTGACTGCCGGCTGGGACACCAGCTGCTCCTGGAGGTTGGAGGTCAACCCGGCCTCGAACTGGCGGCGGTGGTAACTGGCACCCGCTGCCCGCGGCGCAAAGATGCGCGGCCCCAGCATGCACATGGGCAAGACCAGCATCGCCACCAGGGCT
>SICG01000075.1 GCA_009691525.1 Candidatus Latescibacterota bacterium
GACCTGATCTACAGTCCCACCAGCATGATCTCGCGGATGAACTTCGGCCAAGTGCGCGAGGCCGTGATGGGGCGCATCGCCCGGGCCGAGGGTAGGCCGGCGGTGGTCCCTCCCTTCCAGGCGCCCACCGCCGACCAGTTGCAGCAGCGTCTGCGGCAGGCAGGCCTGCCCGAGGACAGCATGGAGCAACTGACCCTCAAGGGCCAGCCCATGCCCCACCGGAGCACCGTCGGCTGGGTGTACTGGGCCGGCTGGCCCATACCGCCAAGGAGCGACTCCAGACTGCTGGCGGCCAGCCGCTGGGCACCCTGGGCTGCGGGGCCCTCGCCACTGCAGGGGCCTGGGAAGCGCTGCACGATTTCCTCAATGTCGGTTCAGCCACCGGAGAAGGTGCCATGCCGGTCCCTGGCGGGACAGCGCCCTCCCCTCGTTTCACCCGCTTGGCGAACCAGCTGCGGGCTGCTGGCATCGGCGCCGAGTTGAAGAATGAGACCCTGCACTTCTCCTTTGCCCAGCCGGAGGGTGTGGCCCTGGCCTGCCCCATCCCCCACCCCTGGCTGGCAGAGCAGGAGGTGAAGACCATCGGCCGCATCGAGGACCTGGACAACCCCTCCGCTGAGCTGCGCGAACACTACGAGGCCCTGCTCCAGGCCAATGCCCGGCTGGGACGGGTGCTCTCCTCCCAGGGGCCGGAGCTGCTGCGCCAGCCGGCCCTGGCACAATTGCAACACCGGTTGCAGGCCTTCTTCGCAGCCTTACTCAGCGCTGAAACCCTGCGCCTTTCCGCATCGGTGCCGGCAAGCGGCTGCGCGGTCATGGCCCCCGGACCCGAGTTGCGCTGGGACCAGGTAGGTCTGCCCGAGGAGATGGCCTGGGCCTTGTTCGGTCCGCAGCTAGCGCGCGAACTTGGTGCAACTGAGCCCGTGAAGAAACGCAATCAGGCCGCCAGAACGGCCCTGGACGCGCTCATGGAGAGAACGTGGGTGGTGATCCACAGCGGGCAGGAGATCCTGGTGGATACACCCGTGTATTATATGCCCCCACGCCCGGCCGTGGCCTTTCGCCCGGTGCGCCATCCCGGCCCGGTCCTGCGCATCCATCCCCGCGCCTGCGCCCTGATGGAGGTCTACTTCGACGGCGACCAGGCCAGGGTTTTCCTGCCCCTCACCCCGCAGGCTCAGGAAGAAGCCGGCACACGCTTGTCCATCGCCGGGCTCCTGCGCCGCGATCCAGGGCTCTTCGACCTCGTCCTGGGCAACTATCACGGTATGTTGTGGGGCCTGGCGGATTGGAGCCTCAGCGCAGAGGGCCACGCTGCGCTCGTCCAATTGACAGGGGAGGAGATGGCGGGCGGCTTGCTGGACAGGCCCCGGCTCACTGCAATCCTGCGCCGTGTTTTTCTTCAGGACGGGGCAGACAAAGCGCTGGCCCTCTGCGATCAGCTGATGGACCTCGGTTTTGCGCGGTGCAGGGATTCCGGGGCGTCCTTCAATCCTTTCCTGGGCGCTGGCATGACCTGGCCGGCTCAGCCAGAAAGCGCTGACCCGGATCTGTGGCAGGTGTACCTTGAGGAGGTGGCGGCCCTACTTTCAGGACACGAGGATTATGCCGATAATGACCTGGGCCCGCTCGCCCTACTGTGCCGCACCGGGGCACGCGGTAGCCTCCGCCAGTTGGCTCAGTACGTGGCCGCACCCGTCCCGAGCCCCTCGGGTTCGGGTGAACCCCTCCTGGTTCGCAGCCTCTGCCAGGGGCGGACCACCGACGAGGTAACCAGCAAGGCGCTGGAAGCGCTGACCGGCCTCGCAGAGGCGAATCAGCGGGGCACGCAGGCCATGCGCAGCGCCGGAGAGCATGTCTGGGTGAAGGACCATCAGGTCCTGGGCCGCGCCCTGCGCGCCCGGCAACCGGGCCTGGTCTTTGCACGGGCTGCACACCGGGGCGAGGTGGACCCGCTCGCCGGCGCGGCCAGCAGGCTCTTTGTGGGGCTGCCGGTTCGGTGAGCTAGACTAGACCCCGTCCTGACGCGCCCAGAACAAGGGCAGGGGACACCACGCTCCGAGCAGGGCTACCCCAGCCGGCAGCCCCACCACCTGCGAGGGCGGCAGCGGGCCGCAGAGCAGGCGCAGCATCAGCGGCGCGCTGCCCTCCACTGCCGGCGCCTCGTCGGTGCGCGTCACGCGAGTTTGCTCACTCTCCACCTCCAACGCCAGGCGGCCGTACCCCTCGATCCCCACCACCACCCGGCCCGCAGGCAGTGGGCCAGCAGCGCGGTGCAGCTGCAGCAGGGCCCCCAGCACTTCCTCCCAGGCAAAGACCTGCCAGTTGCCCGAGGCGTGTACACTCACGCCTTCGCACACCTGCCCCAGCCGGCGGATCAGTCCGGCCGCTGTCGGGCTGAAGTCCAGATTGATACCCTGATCTCCCCGCACCGCCCAACAGCGGGCCATCTCCATTCCTACCTCTTCGCTTTCCCCCACCAATTCGACCACTGCATCTCCCTTGGCATTGGCCACCAGGTACCCGACCATGCGCCCGCCGGCCTCCAGGGCGGCAAAGGGCCGGTGGTGCCAGCTCACACAGTGAAGATAAAAATCCTCCGGGACGCGCCGGGCATGTGCCGGCTGGGTGCCGTGCAATTCCTGGGCGCGCGACAGGCCGGCCTGGTCAGTGGCGGCCAGGGGCTCGAAGCGCAGGGCAGGCTCCCCGGCAAAACAATGCCTCAGATTGGACCGACTCAGCGACAGTGACAGGCCGACCCCGCACTTCTCGTACCCGTGGTAGAGGTAGCGCTGGCGCTGGCCGCCCAGCCAGGAGAGGTGGTACCCCTGGGTTTTCATCTGCGCCACACAGTGCTGCATGAGCTGCTTCATCAGGCCGCCGCTGCGGTGGTTGGGATGGGTGGAGACCCCGCCGATACCGGCCACTTTCAACAGCGTTTGGCCCACCTGCCACTGGAGGGGAAAGAGGCCGACCACGGCCCTGATCCGGCCCTGCTGGCGGATGGCGTAGTTGCAGGCCATGTGCTCGTCGGTGGGGCGGTAGAGCAGGGGCAGCAGTTTGGCGAAATCCGTGGGGGAATAGCCGCTGAACACGAGGTTCATGAAATCCATGGCCTCCTCGAAATCCGCGGCGCTCAGTTGGACAATGGGCTCACTCATCTGCGGTCTCCTCGGCTAAGGCCTCCCTCAACTCCTGACACACCTGGGCATCCTGCTCGGTCTCCAGGGCCAGGGCCAGCGCTGCCCGCGCCTCCTCGCCGCCCAGCCGACCCAAGGCCCAGGCCGCGTGCGCCCGCACCAGCGCCTCTTCGTCGGCCAGAGCCCGCACCAGCGCCGGCAGAGCCCGGTGGTCGCCCGCATTGCCCAAGGCCACGACCGCGTTGCGCAGCAGGCCCCGCCTCTTGGCGCGTTTGAGCGGGCTGTGGCGGAAACGGGCGGCGAACTCTTCCTGGTTCAGCGCCAGCAACTCGGGCAGCGAAGGATGCTCCAGCCCCGACTGCGCCCTGAAGGCCGGCTCTTTGGCAGGTTCGGCCCGGCGGTTCCAGGGGCAGACCTCCTGGCAGATATCGCAGCCGAAGATCCAGTCTCCCATGCCCGCACGCAAGGGGCGCGGAATGGAATCTCTGAGTTCGATGGTCAGATAGGAGATGCAGCGGCGGGCGTCCAGCACATAGGGCTCGGGGAAGGCCTGGGTAGGACAGGCATCCAGGCAGCGGGTGCAGGTGCCGCAGTGGTCAGTGGCCGGCTGGTCGTACTCCAGTTCGAGGTCGAGCAGCAGCTCGCCCAAAAAGAAATACGAGCCGGCCTTCTTGGCGATCAGGCAGGTGTTCTTGCCCCACCAGCCCAGCCCGGCGCGGCGGGCCAATTCGCGCTCCAGCACCGGACCGGTGTCTACGTAGGCCCGGCCCGCCACCGCCTGCCCCGCCTCTCCCCTGATAAACTCCAGCAGCTGCCCGAGCCGGCCCTCGATCAACCCGTGATAATCCTCCCCCTGGGCATAACTGGCGATCCGCCCACTCAACGCATCGCTTTTGGGGACAGGCTCCTGGTAATACTGCATGGCCACACACACTGCACTTCGGGCACCGGGCAGTAGCAGCCGTGGATCGGCCCGCTTTTCATTATTGCGCTCCAGGTACCCCATCTGCCCAGCATAGCCCAATGCCACCCAGCGGGCGTAGAAGGCCGCCCCCTCCAGCGGATCGGCCGGGGCAAAACCCACCAGCCCAAAACCCAGCTCTCCGGCCCGAGCGCGGATCTTTTCAGTGAGGGTCATGCAAAGGGTCAAAAACCCAGAGGGATTATTCGAATAGCGATATGATGCGGTGGAACACCATCTGGTTCAGGTCGTTGAAGGTGACCAGCACCATGATAAAGAGCATGATCACCAGCCCCACCTGCTGGAAGAGCTGCTGCTGGCGCACTGTCAGGGGCCGGCGGCGGATGGCCTCGAGGGTGAGGAAGGTGAGCAGCCCCCCGTCGAGCACCGGGATGGGCAGCAGATTGATGATGGCCAGGTTGACACTGAGCATGGCCAGAAAACTGACAAAGGACTTGAGCCCCTGTTCGCCGGTCTGGCCGGCCATTTGGGCGATGCGCAGGGGCCCCCCCAACTCATCAGTGGAACGGTCGCCCTTAAAGATCTGGCGGATAAAGTCGAGGATGACCCAGGAGGAGTTGTACACCACGCGTCCGCTCAGGCTCAGCGCTTCGCCTATCCCCACCCCCGTCTGTGACGCCTTGGGGCCGATACCGATCTGACCCACGATCTTGTCCCCTTCGGTATGGGCGACGGGGGTGATCTGGCCCTGCAGACGCTGGCCCTCCCGCTCCCACTCGATCGGGATGTTCTCCCCCGGGTGGCTGTTGATCTGCTCCTTCATCTGCTCCCAGTCGCCCACCGGCTGCTGAGCCACGCTGGTGATCCGGTCGCCCGGCTGCAGGCCGATCTGGACGGCCGGCATGTCCGGCACCAATTGCCCCACCGTGGTCAGCAGCAGCACGCTCAGGCCATAATTTTCCTGCTCGCTGGCCGGCAGCTCTGCCTGGAACACCTGGTCCCCCCGCTTCAACTCCAGGGCGACCCCGCGCCGGTGGGTGGACTTGAGGGCCTGGAGCAGCCGGTGCTCATTGGCCACCTGCTGGCCGTTCACCCGCACTACCTGATCACCCCGCAGGATGCCTGCCTGGGCCGCCGGCGAGTGTTCGGCCGGCAGGACCGCGGTGGTCTCGTAGGTGTCCAGGCCGTAGGCGACAAAAATCCCCAGGAAGGCGACAAAAGCGAAGGCGAAGTTCATGAAGGGACCGGCGGCGATCACCGCCATGCGCACCCAGATGGGCTTGGAGGGGAATTCCCAGGGTGCCCCGGTGGTCTCGGAGGTGCCCACATCGGCCATGCCCGCTACCTTTACGTACCCGCCGAAGGGAATCCAGGAGATGCAGTACTCGGTCTCCCCGATGGTGATCCCAAACATCTTGGGCGGATAACCCAGGGAAAAGCGCTCCACCCGGATGCCGGCCTTCTTGGCCACCAGAAAGTGGCCCAGCTCGTGCACAAAAACCAACAGGCCCAGGGCGATGATGAAGTAGATCAGAGTGCTGATATATTCCATATTTTCAGCAGGCAGCGGCTAGAAGTTCAAGATAAATATACGCTATAGGGAAGGAAAACAGGTACGAGTCAAACCGGTCGAGTACTCCCCCGTGTCCCGGGATCAGGGCCGGGGCATCCTTGACCCCCAGATCGCGCTTGAGGGCCGACTCGACCAGATCCCCCCCCTGCCCGCCCAGGCTGACCAGCACCAGCAGACAGGCCAGCTGGCCCAGACTCAGCAAAGGGATGCAGGGCGAGAGGACCAAGGGCACCAGCCCGCCGAAGGTCCCGCCGACAAAGCCGGCCACCGTCTTGGCCGGGCTGATCGAGGACGCCAGTTTGCGCCGGCCCCAGAAGCGGCCGCAGAAGTAGGCCGCACTGTCGGTCAGCCAGATACACCCGAACAAGGCGATGAGCAGCCACCCCGCCTCTTCGGGGCCCACCCGACGGCTGATGAGCAGGGGCGCGCTGCCCAGCAGACCGGTATAGAGGACCCCGCCCAAGGTCCACCAGACCCGCCCGCTGTACCCCTCGACCCCCTGTCGCAGGGCGGCCAGCAGGCACAAGAGCAGAGACCCACTCAACACCAACTCCAGGTGGACCGGACCCTTCAGGTACAGATACAGGCTCAGCCCCAGGGCCAGCGCCGTACCCAACCCCGCCAGAGGCCGGTGCCCGGCCCCTGCGGCCAGGCGGTAAAACTCCCAGGAACCGCGCCCCACAATGGCCAGCACCAGGGCCAGAAGTGCCTTGCCCCCGGTCCAACTGAGCGCGAAGATGGCCGGCACAAAGACGCAGGCAGAAGTCACCCGCAGGGCCAACTCAGAGCGGGCGCCCACGGAGGTCTCAGGCCCCGCCGAAACGCCGCTGGCGCTGCTGGTAGGAGTGGATGGCTTCGTACAGATGCTGCCGGCGGAAATCCGGCCAGTAGATGGGGGTGACCCAGAGTTCGGTGTACACGCTCTGCCAGGTGAGAAAGTTGCTCAGGCGCATCTCGCCGCTGGAACGGATGAGCAGGTCGGGATCGGGCATGCCGGCAGTGTACAGGGCATTGGCGATATGGGTCTCGTCGAGGTCTTCGGGTTTGAGCAACCCCTGCTGGACCTGCACCGCCAGGACCCTGAAGGCGTCCACCAATTCGCTGCGCCCGCCGTAGTTGAGAGCCAGGTTGAGCAGCAGGCCGGTGTTGCCCGCGGTCTGGTCCAGCGACTTGCGCAGGGCCTGCTGCACCGCCTTAGGCAGGCCTTCGAGGCGGCCGATGGCATTGAGGCGCACGTTGTTGGCATCTAGTTCGGCCGTCTCTTCGCGCAGCGCCTCGCGCAGCCAGCGCATCAGGATCTGGACTTCGAAGCGGGAGCGGTTCCAGTTCTCGGTGGAAAAAGTATAGAGGGTGAGGACCTGGACCTGCAACTGGCCGCAGGCGCGGACCACGTCGCGTACCGACTCGCGGGCAAAGCGGTGGCCCTCGGTCCTGGGCAAATGGCGCTCGGCGGCCCAGCGCCGGTCGCCGTCCATGACGATGGCGATATGCCGAGGCAGATTGCCCTGGGCCTTCAATTCCTGCTGGATGCGGGCGTCTTCCTGGGGGTCCAGAGGTTTGGCGAGCGCGGGTGTGGACATCAGATTCTTAGGTAGGAGGCCATAGCCGCAGCCAATCTACAGGCTGCCTCTGGATTAGTCAAGCCGGCGCAGCCGCCTTGACACCGGCACCGCCGCCCTGTATTATGCCTGCCAATGTCCCTCTCGCCTCCGGAGTTGAAGGCGGAACTGCGCGCCCAGTGCCTGGCCCAGCGAAAAGCGCTCTCCCCAGCCCTGGTAACCACTGCCAGTGCCGCCATGGCCGAAAGTCTGCAGCAGCTCGAACCTTACCAGCGCGCCCGCCTCCTGCACACCTACGTGGCCAGCGTGGATCACGAGGTGGACACCGCCGGGTTCATCCGTCAGAGCCTGGCCCGTGGGCAGGAGGTGGCCGTGCCCGTAGTGCAGCCGGGCACCCGCATCCTCCGGCACGCCCTGATCCAGGACCTGGGCCAGTTGCAGCCGGGCCGCTGGGGACTCCTTGAGCCAGCCGCCGACCACCCCTGCTGGCTGGAGGATCTGGCCCGCATCGATCTGGTGGTGGTTCCCGGCCTGGCCTTTGACCGGCGCGGCAACCGGCTCGGGCTGGGTGGGGGCTATTACGACCGTTTTTTAACCCGGGTGAACGCCCCCAAGGCAGGCCTGATCTACAGCGCACTGTTCTTGGATACACTGCCCGCAGAAGCCCACGACATCCCCATGGACCTCGTGGTTACCGAAGCCGCGGTCTGCTACTGCGCAGCGGAAAGAGAGATCCGTCCTTATGAACAGCCTCAAGTATAAACCCTCAAGAAAGTTCATCTCCTACGCTGCTTCCGGCGGCGTGCTGCTGCTCTTTTTCCTGCTGCCCGAATCTGTCCGCGTTTTAACAGATTGGTACTGGTTTCAGGAAATAGGAATGGGCAGCATCTACAGCACCATGCTCAGCGCCAAGCTCTTCTGGGGGCTGGTGACGGCGGCGGTGAGTTTTGCCCTCATCTACGGCAACGTCTGGGTCGCCAGAAAGCTGGTGACCTCTAGACCGCTGGTTATCCGGGTGCGGGAGGAAGGCGAGGCAGACCGGGTGCGGGTATTGAATCTGGAGAGCTATATCCGCGTTTTCGCCTTGCCCGTCTCGCTGGCACTCAGCCTGTTCACCGGCCTGATCGGCGGGGCCGCCTGGGAGACCATTTTACAATACTCCAACGCCACACCTTTTGGCGTGCCCGATCCGGTGTTCGGCCGCGATATCGGCTATTACTTTTTTGAACTGCCCTTCATCCAACTAACGGTGGGCATCGGGCTCTGGCTGCTCCTCGCCTCGCTGGGCGCCACCGCCGCCACCTATGTCTTGCGGGGGGCGGTGCGCCTGCGCCCGCCGATGCCGGACGCGGGGGTGCTGCAATCATTGCTCCTCGAAAAAGCGGCGAAAGCGCATCTGATGGTGTTGGTAGCGCTGCTCTTCGCGCTGGTGGGCTTCAGGATCCATGCGGTCAGCATCCCCTCCCTGCTCTACGGCTCCACCGGGCCCTTCACCGGCGCCAGCTATACCGATCTGCACGCGGTACTGCCCTTCCTCAACATCCTGGCCCTGGTCGCCCTGGCCGCCGCAGTGCTGGTGATCGTCGACCTCTTCAAACCGGGCAAACGCCTCATTGCCATTGCCCTCGGCATGTACGCGGTGGTAGCGGTACTGGGCGGCTGGGTCTACCCGGCCCTCCTGCAGAAATTCGTGGTGGCGCCCAATGAATTGGTCAAGGAAACCCCGTACCTCAAATACCACATCGAAGCCACGCAGAAATCTTTTGGGTTGGACCATATCATCGAGCGCAACCTCGCCGGCGAAGCAGTCCTCACCAAGGCCGACATCGACAACAATCGCTCCACCATCAGAAACGTGCGCCTCTGGGACCGCGAACCCCTGCTCGACACCTTTGGCCAACTGCAGGAGATCCGCACCTATTACGATTTTATCTCCGTCGACAGCGACCGCTACTACCTCAACGGCGACTACCGCCAGGTCCTGCTCTCGCCGCGCGAACTCAACCCGGCGAGTCTGCCCCAGCGCACCTTTATCAATGAACACCTGACCTTCACCCACGGTTTTGGGCTCACCCTGGGCCCGGTCAACGAAGTGACCTCGGAGGGTTTACCAGTGCTCTTCGTCAAGGACCTGCCGCCCTCCTCGAGCATCGCCTCGCTCGCCGTGCGGCGGCCGGAGATCTACTACGGCGAAATGGCCAATGACTGGGTGGCGGTGAACACCCAGGCCAAGGAATTCGACTATCCTTCGGGGGAGGAGAATGTCTTTTCCCAATACTCAGGCAGCGGAGGCGTTCCGGTCGAATCCCTGTTCCGCAAGATCCTCTTCGCCCTGCGCTTCGGCTCGCTGAAGCTCCTCATGTCCAACGACATCACGGCGGACTCGAGAATCATGTACTACCGCAACATCGCGGAGCGGGTCGGCCGGGCGATGCCCTTCCTGCACCTGGATCGCGACCCCTATATGGTGGTCACCCCCAAGGGTGAGCTGAAGTGGATCTGCGATGCGTACACCACCTCAGACCGCTACCCGTACGCCGAACGGGTCAGAGACCGCTTCCGCTCCCTGCCTGGCAGCCGCCTCAATTACATAAGAAACTCGGTCAAGGTGGTGGTCGACGCCTACGACGGCAAGATGACCTTCTATATCGCCGACGAACAGGACCCTCTCATCCAGACCTACGCCAAGATCTTCAGAGGTTCTTTTGTGCCGCTGGCCGAGATGGACAAGGACTTGCGGACCCACATCCGTTATCCGGACATGCTCTTCGACTATCAGACGGCGCTTTACACGGTCTACCACATGGGCGAGGCCCAGATCTTTTACAACAAAGAAGATCAGTGGCAGATCCCGATCACTGCCGGCGGCGAGCAGGCCGAGATGATGGGGCGGCACATGATCATGAAGCTGCCGGGCGAAACGCGGGAGGAATATATCCTGATGATCCCCTTCACGCCCCGCGGCAAGGACAACCTCTCGGCCTGGATGGTGGCGCGCAACGACGGCGAGTTTTACGGGCAGTTGATGGTGTGCCGATTCCCCAAGCAGAAACTGGTTTACGGGCCTACGCAGATCAGCAACCGCATCAATCAGGACGCGGATATTTCCCGCCAGATCTCCCTGTGGGACCAGCGCGGCTCCGAGGTGGTCCGGGGCAATCTCCTGGTCATTCCCATCGAGGAATCGCTTATTTATATCCAGCCCATCTACCTGCAGGCCGAAGGCGGGAAGATCCCGGAGTTGAAGCGGGTGATCGTGGCCTACGAGGACCGCATCGCCATGGAAGAAAGCCTGGATGCGGCGCTGGCGGTTGTCTTCGGCGGGCAGGTCGCCCCAAGCTTAGATGAAGAAAAACCAGGGAGCGCTGCCCCAGAGTCAGCGGTGGCCAGTGGCAGTGTGCTTGAACAAGCCAGGGCCTCCTACGACCGCGCCCTCGAAGCGCAACGGCGCGGCGACTGGGCCCTCTACGGTGAGGAGATCAAGAAACTAGGCGAGCTGCTGAAAACCGCCAGGCAACCACGATAACCCTTTATAAAGGAGACCATCCGCCATGCTCTACGAACTGAGGATCTACCGCTTTCACCCCGGTAAGAAAAAGACCTTCCTCGACGGCTTCAAGAAGGCCCGCCGCTTCATGAAGAAGTACGGGGTCACCTTCGTGGCCGCCTGGGAGACCCTGGAGCGCGAGGACGAATTTGTCTGGATCCGCTCCTTTGCCAATGCCAAGGCGCGCGACCAGGCCATCGCCAACTACTACGGCAGCCCGGAGTGGCAGAAGATCGTCGGCGAACTCCGGCCCACCATCCGTCGGCGCGAGGTGCGCCTGATGAAGGCCCTGCCCGGCTCGCTCAAGTGAGCGGCGGAGACCCTCCTTGTCGCTGAACACCCCCCTCAGAATCGGCCCGATCCAGGTCAGTCCCGGCCTGCTGCTGGCCCCCATGGAGGATGTCACGGACCTGCCCTTCCGCTCCCTGTGCCGGCGGCTGGGGGCCGACATCGTCTACACCGAGTTCGTCAATGCCGAAGGCCTGATCCGCCAGGCCCGCCGCGCCCATCAGAAGCTGGAGTTCCTCGAAGAGGAGCGCCCCCTGGGCATCCAGCTCTACGGGGCAACCGAGTTGTCGATGGAGCAGGCCGCCCACATCGCCACCGCCCAGGGGCCGGACCTGATCGATATCAACTGCGGTTGCTGGGTCAGCGATGTGGCCCTGCGGGGAGCGGGGGCCGGCCTGCTGCGCGACCTGCCCCGCATGCGCGAGGTGGTGGCACGGGTGGTGCGCTCCACCCATCTGCCGGTCACGGTCAAGACTCGCCTGGGCTGGGACGCCGAGAGTATTCGTATCGTCGAGGTGGCCCGCATGTTAGAAGACCAAGGCGTGCGGGCCCTCGCCCTGCACTGCCGCACCCGCGCCCAGGGACACCAGGGCGCGGTGGATTATTCCTGGATTCCCCGCATCAAGGCCGCCGTTTCCATACCCGTGGTCCTCAACGGCGACGTGGTCACGCCCCAGGATGTGGCCCAGGCCTTTGCCCAAACCGGCTGCGATGGGGTGATGATCGGCCGGGGCGCCATCCAGAATCCCTGGATCTTCCGCCAGACCCGCCACTATCTCGACACCGGCCAACTCCTGCCTCCCTCTTCTCTGGCGGAGCGGGCAGCGCTGTGCCTGGAACATCTGCGCCTGGCCGTGGCCCGCAAGGGAAGCAACGCCGCCCTGGCGGGCATGCGCCGTCACTTCTCGGGTTACTTCCGCGGCCTGCCCGGCGCATCGGTGTTGCGTGCCGAACTGGCGACCCTCAAAGAGGCCGACCAGATGGAGGAGCGGCTGCTGGCTTTGGCCGACCAGGCGGACTCGCTGGCCGCCTGATGGGGCAGCCCGATCTGTGCGACCCTGCCTGGCCGCGGTACCTGCCCGACCTGGCGCTCCCTCCGTACCGCCATCTGCCCGGCCAGACGCCCCATCCGCACACCCATCCCCTGGGCCATCGCTTTTCCCTGGTTGGCCCAGAGCTACGCCTCACCGACGAAAACTGGCCCACCCACCGCGCCTACCTGGCCGGGGTGGACCTCTACAACCGCGCTTTCTGGTGGGAGGCCCACGAAGCCTGGGAGGGCCCCTGGCGGGTTTCAGCACCCGAGTGCCGACGCCATTTGCAGGGGTTGGTGCAGCTGGCCGCCGCCCTGATCAAGTGGCACCAGGGCAACCAGCGTGGCATGGAAAAGCTGGCCCGCAGCAGCCGGGCATTGCTTGAGGTGGTGGCCGCCGAGCACCCCCATCACCTGGGCATGGACCTGGCCAGCCTGTTGGAGCGTGTCGGCGCCTTCTTCTCTGCCCCCCCTGCACCAGAAAACACCAACGCCAACCAGCTCCCCCTGCTCCGCCTGGGTTTCGGAAATGTGTAGCAGTGGCGACAAGCGACCCAGGAGATGCCCCGGCGGCATTTCCCGGGGAGTGGTTGGGAAGGGAAGTCCGCGTGGCAGGGCGGCGGGGTAGCGGAGCCAGAGCGAGGGGGTAGGACGCGCCTGGGGAAAAGCCGGAACGGGTCTCTCCCCGTCGCCACCCACTAGCTGCTCTTCTTCAACTGCTCCTGCCAGGCCTCCAGCTTGCCGTAGCGGGTGAGGATGGCTTCGAGCAGATGGCGGATCGCTGGCCCGAAATGGCGGCCGCGCCGCCAGGCCAGCCCGATCTGCCGGTCGAACTTCATGCCCCGCACCGTCACCGCCTTCAGCACCCCGGAGGCCAGCGATTCCTCGACCACCATACGCGGCAGAAAGGAGATGCCCACCCCGGCCTCCACCAACTTGCGCATGGCCTCGGGACTTCGCATCTCCATCACCACCCGCGGGGCGAGCCCCAGTTCGGCGAAGTGCTCGTCGACGATCTTGCGCGACACTGAATCGGCGTGGAAGAGGATGAGCGGCTCCCGCACCACCTCGTCCGGGCGCACCCAAGTCCGCACCGCAAAACGGTGCTCGGCCCCCACCACTAGGGGCATGGCGTCGTGCAGGAGCACCAGCGTCTGGAGCCTGGGGTGCTCAAAGGGCAGGGAGATCAGCGCAAACTCCGAGCGGTTGACCAGCAACTCCTCCACCAGATAGCGCGAAGGGGCCACCTGGATGGCCAAGTCCACCTGGGGCCAGTCGTGTAGGTAGGCCTTGAGCAATTCGGGCAGCAGGTAGATCACCGCTGCGTCGATGGCCCCGAAGCGGAAGCCTTCGCCGGCCGGCACGTCCCGGCGGTGCAGGTGGTCTTCCAGTTCCACCAGCACATCCTCCAGCTGCAGGGCGTACCCCAGCAGCGTGCGGCCCTCCAGCGTGAGATCTACACTGCGGCCATTGCGGTTGAAGAGCTTCAAGCCCAGGTGGCGCTCCAGCTCGGCGATACCGCTGCTGACCGTGGGCTGGGTGACGTGCAGAACGCGTGCCGCCTGGGTGAAGCCGCCGGCGCGCGTCACTGCCAGGAAGTAGCGCACATGTTGCAGATTCATGGGATCCTCCGCGACGAACATCTATAGTCATTATCTATGAATAATATAATAATTATTCATTTGATTAATGAATCAGCCCGGCTATCTTTAGGAGTGCGCCGAATTAGACCACCCCTTTTCTCCCACCGCCCCCCCGCGCGCTCCGGCGCGGCGCGGACGGCTTCACGCGGAAACCCAACGCTATGAACAAACCAGACCAACTCGGAAAAGCCACCGGCAAACTGGGCGTGCTTATGCCCGGCATGGGTGCCGTGGCCACCACCTTCATCGCCGGCGTCGAAGCGGTCAAAGCCGGTTTGGGCCAGCCCATCGGTTCCATCACCCAGATGGGCACTATCCGCCTGGGCAAACGCACCGACAACCGCACGCCCATGATCAAGGATTTTGTGCCCCTGGCCGGTCTGGACGATCTGGTCTTTGGCGGCTGGGATGTGTTTGCCGACAACGTGTACGAGGCTGCCACCCACGCCGGCGTGCTGCAGAAGGACACCCTGACCGCCCTCAAGGACCGCCTCACCCCGATCAAACCCTGGAAGGCCGCCTTCGACCGCAACTATGTGCGTCGGCTCGAAGGCACCCACATCAAAACTGGCAAGACCAAGTGGGATCTGGCCCAGCAGGTGCGCGAAGACATTCACCGCTTCAAGTCCGACAACAAGGTGGAACGACTGGTAATGATCTGGTGCGGCAGCACGGAAATCTTTCTGGAGGCCCAGGCCGTACACCAGACCATCGAGGCCTTTGAGCAGGGCCTCAAGGACAACCACGAGGGCATCGCCCCCAGTATGATCTACGCCTACGTCGCCCTCAGCGAAGGCATACCCTTCATCAACGGGGCCCCCAACCTGACGGTGGACTTCCCGGCCATGGTCGAGCTGGCCAGGCAACACAGCGCCCCCATCTGCGGCAAGGACTTCAAGACCGGCCAGACCCTGATGAAGACCGTGCTCGCCCCTGCCTTCAAGGCGCGCATGCTAGGCCTGCGGGGCTGGTACTCCACCAACATCCTGGGCAACCGCGATGGCGAGATCCTCGACGATCCCGACTCCTTCAAGACCAAGGAGGAGAGCAAACTCGGGGTGTTGGAGCATATCCTCCAGCCCCAGCTCTACCCCGCGCTCTATGGCGATGTTTACCACAAGGTGCGGATCAACTACTATCCGCCCCGCGGCGACGAAAAGGAAGGCTGGGACAACATCGACATCTTCGGCTGGCTGGGATATCCCATGCAGATCAAGGTCGACTTCCTCTGCCGCGACAGCATCCTGGCCGCTCCCCTGGTCCTGGACCTGGTGCTTTTCTGCGACCTGGCCCAGCGCGCCGGCTGGAAGGGCATCCAGGAATGGCTCTCCTTCTTCTTCAAGAGTCCGATGACCGCCCCCGGCCTCTACCCCGAGCACGACCTGTTCATCCAGTCGATGAAACTCAAAAACACCCTGCGCTTTCTGATGGGCGAGGACCTGATCACCCATCTGGGGCAAGAGTACTACGACTAAGACCCAGGAATCTGATCAGCCAAAACCGGGGCCTCCCATAGGGGGCTCCGGTTTTTTATTGGGCAGGAATACTACGACTGCGAAGAGGAGCGACGCTCAGCCGAGTTGGGCAGCCAGTTCCTCGGCCGGATAGGTGACGATCTCGGCCAGGGTGGGATGGTAGTGGGGCATGCGCAATAGATCGCCCACCGTGCCGCCAAAGTGCATGAGGGCAGCCAACTCGTGGATCAACTCTCCTCCCTCCGGCCCGGTGATGTGGCCGCCGATCACCTCACCAGTGCGGGGCCGGCACAAGAGCTTGACCAGCCCGTGGGGCTCGCCGTGGCACAGGGCCTTGCCGTGATCGGCAAAGGGATAAGAGGCCACCAGGTAGGGAATATCCTCGGCCTGGCAGGCCTTCTCCGTCAGGCCTACACTTGCTACCTGTGGATCGGTGAACACCACCTGGAGCGAGGACTGGTGTTGGCCCACCCGCAGGGCCGGCACCGAAGGCCGGGCAGCATTGTGTCCGGCCACCTCGCCCTGGTGGATGGCCACGTGTACGATCTCCTGCAGGCCATTGACATCCCCCACCGCAAAGATGTGCGGCTGGCTGGTGCGCATCTGATCGTCCACCTGAATGGCGCCGTGTTCGAGGTGGACCCCAGCGGCCTCCAACCCCAGCCCCTCCACACCGGGCCGGCGTCCCATCGCCTGCAGGATCAGTTCGGCACTGGCGCTGCGCTCCTGGCCGCAATGGGAGAAATGGGCGGTGCGCAACCCGTCCTGGCGGCTGAAACGATGAAGTTGGGTGCCGGTGTACACCTCCATGCCCTCTTCCCTGAAGTGCGCCTCCACTGGCCAGGCCAGATCCTCGTCGGTCCAGGAGAGCAGGTGATGGTGGCGCTGGATGAGGGTGACATGGGTGCCGATGCGCTGGAAGAACTGGGCCAACTCCACAGCCACTGCCCCACCGCCCAGCACCAGCATGGAGGCGGGCTGCTGGCGCAGGTCGAGGGCCTGGTCGCTGGTGATATAGCCGGTCTGGTCCAGCCCAGGCAGGGGCAGGTGACGCACCACGGACCCGGTGGCGATGATGAAGCTCTTGGCCTGGAGCACCCGCGCACCCACCTGCAGCTGGTGGGGTGAGAGGAAGCGGGCCGGCTCCTCGTAGAGGGTGAAGGCCGGGGCGCGCAACTGCCCGATGCGGTACTCGGCGAACTCGCGCACCAGCCGCTCCTTGCGGGCCACAATGGCGCTCAGATCCGCCCGTGGCTCTACCGGGGCCAACCCGAATTCGGCGGCCCGCCGCATCAGGCTCATCACCTCGGCTGAACGCAGGATGGCCTTGCTGGGCATACACCCGCGCAGGATGCACAGCCCGCCCAGGGGGCCCTGATCGACAATGGCCACTTCGGCGCCGGCTGCCACCGCCGTGCGCGCTGCCGCGTACCCGGCCGATCCCCCACCAATGACGATGACTTCGTGTTCCATATTCTTATATTAAACCTCGCCTCTCTTCAGAGCAATCAATCGGCCCCTTTACCCGACTGCCCATGTCCAGACTGCTGCCCTTCTGCCTATGCACCGCCGGCCTGCTGCTGGCCCTCAGTTGCAGCTCCAAACTCCCCGAACCCGAGAGTCGGCCGGCCCAGCTCTACCGCCAGTACTGCTCGGGCAAGGGCTGCCACGATCCCATCCCGCCCAAACGCGGGGGCACCCAGTACTGGGAGTTGCAGCACAAACGCATGCTCGAACTGATGCGACAGCAGGGACGCGATCTTCCCTCCCTTGCCCAGCAGGAGGAGATCCTCTCCTATCTGCGCCGCCACGCCCAGGGAGCGAAGTGATCCCACTGCTGCTCCTGCTCTGCCTGGTGCTGTGCAATCCCCTAACAGCCCAGGAGCCTCCCCACACCCTGCAGACCGACGACCCGCGCCTCCAGCAAGGCATCGCCCTGATCTACCAACTGCGCTTCGCCGAGGCCGACCGCTACTTCGAGACCATCATCACCGCCGAGCCCGACAATCCCGTGGGGCATTTCTTTTTGGCCATGGTCACCTGGTGGCGGGTGCTGGTGGATCTGGATGACACCAGCCACGACGAGGCCTTCTACGCCCTGCTGGAAAAATGCGTCCAGGTCTGCGACCAGCGCCTGGCCCAACATCCGGGCGACTTCGACGCGCTGATGTGCAAGGGGGGGGCCATCGGCTTCCGCGGCCGGCTGCGGGGCGACCGCCACCAGTTCCTGCAAGCCGCTGCCGACGGCCTCAAATGCCTGCCCATCCTCGACCAGATCCGCCTCCTGGAGCCTACCAACAAGGACGTGCTCTTCGCCTGGGGGATCTACGATTATTTCGTCGAGGCCATGCCCGAACGCTACCCCATCGTCAAACCCATCGTCTGGCTGATGACGCGGGGGGACAAAGAGCGGGGCCTGCAGGAGCTGCAAACCGTGGCCCACCAAGGGTACTACGCCCGCACCGAAGCCGCCTACTTCCTGGCCCAGATCTACCGGGTCTTTGAGGAGGACGACCGGCAGGCCCTCGACTATTTCCAAGAGCTGTGCGCCCGCTATCCGGACAACGCCCTCTTCCAGCGCAGCACCGCCCGCGCCATGATCTCAGTGGGGGCCTGGGACCAGGGCGCCGCCCTCTATGCCGAGGTGGCGCGCCGCAGCGAGACCGGCCAGGCCGGGTACCACCGGCGCGGCCACCTGGAAGCCCGTTACTTTCTGGGCAAGGACGCCTTCCGCCGCCGGCAGCTGGACCAGGCCCTCCTCAGTTTTGCCGCAGCGGACAGCCTGGGCCAAGGCCTGGAAGAAGACCACCACTACGTGGCCCTGGCCGCGCTGGGCCGGGGCATGTGCCTCGATCTGCAAGGCCGCCGCCCCGAAGCCCTGCAGGCCTATCGCCAGGTGAAGAGGCGGCCCGACTATCGCCAGCTCCACGACCTGGCCGACAAGTACCTCGAAAGTCCCTACGGCGCCTCCCCCTGAGCCTCCCACTGCCGCAACACCTCAAAGACCACCACCGCGCCGGCCGCGGCCACGTTCAGCGAGTTCTTGAACCCGTACATGGGAATCTGCACCAACTCGTCGCAGCCCTCCAGCACTTCTCGCTCCACCCCCAGGGCCTCGTTGCCCAGTACCAAGCCCAGCGGCCTGGGATACTGCACCTCGGTGTGATTCCGGCTCTGCGAGGTGGTCTCCACTCCCCACACTGGAATCCCCTGGCCCTTGAGGGACTCGATGGCCTCTATGGTGGTGGCAAAGTGAGTGGTGGGGATATAGGCCAGGGTGCCCAGCGCGGTTTTGTCGAGCTTGGGGTGGGGCGGGTGGGCAGTATACCCGCAGGTGAGCAGGCCGGCCAGGCGGGCCGTGTCGGCGGTGCGGAAGAGGGACCCCACGTTGAAGGCGCTGCGCAGATTGTCCAGCACCAGATAGAGAGGATATTTGGGCAGGCGCTGGTATTCTTCCAGACTCAGAGGACTGTCGCAGGTGCGCACCGCAAACGAGGTCTCCATCCCGTCGGTGGCCCGCTTGCGCGTCATGCCTCGCCTTCGGGCCGCACCGCCTGCCCCGAGGCCGCCGAGGCGCGGGCCGCCTCGATGAGGGCCATCACCCGCCGCACGCTCTCCGGTGTGACCGCCAGCTTGGCCCGATCCTCCAGCGCCTCGGCGATGTTCTCGTAGAAGGAGCGCCAGCGGCCCGGCAGAGTCTCCAGCACCATTTCTGCGGGCCGCCCTGCGCTCTCGATCCACAGCCTCGGGTACTGGGAAGGCTCCTCGCGGGCCGCGTCGATCTGGCCGGCCACCATGGCCCGCTCCTGGGGGTCTACCCCTTCCTTGAGCAAGGTGCCTTTGGTGCCCATCACGTACCAACGCGGCTTGGGCCGCCGCGCCAGGGACGAGGTGCTGATCTGCACCTCCACCCCGTTGGCAAAACTGATCACACAAAGGGCGTGATCCTCCACGTCGGTGTCCCAGCCCCGCGCGAAGAAGCGGGCGTAGACCCGCTCCACCGGCGCGGGGATCAACTGGAGGGCCTGGTCGAGCAAGTGCGCACCCAGATCCATGAACTTCCCGCCCCCGTGCTGGTGTTGGCTGCGCCAGCCGCGCGGCACCCCGTACTGGGCCCAGCACAGCTCCATGGAGAAGACCTCACCCAGCAAACCCTCCTCCATCACCTTTCGCACGGTGAGGAAGTCGCCGTCCCAGCGGCGGTTCTGGAACACGCTCAGCAGCTTGCCGCTCTTGCGGCTGGCCCCGATCATGGCATCGGCTTCTGCCGTGCTCAGGCACATGGGTTTGTCGGTGACCACATGTTTGCCCGCCTCCAGCGCCTGGATGGCCTGGGGGGCGTGCAGGTCATTGGGCGTGGCCAGCACCACCAAATCCACGGCCGGATCTTCGAGAACCTCGTCAAAACGCGCAAAGGTCTTCACCCCCAACTGGGCCTGGATCTGGGCCCGGGCCTCGGGCCGGCTGGTCACCACCCCGTACAGCTCCAGCTGGCTGGCCAGGCCCACCAGGTAGGTGTGGAAATAGCGGCCCGCATATCCGTACCCCACCACCGCGACCTTGGGTTTGTCCACCATTACCTGCTTTCCGCGGCCAGGAAGAGGCGGCGCACCGCATTGATCTCCCGGACTGGTCCGCTCAGGGTTTCTTCGAGGAAGCTCCGGCAACGCGCTTCGCGGGCCGCGTCGCGCGGCGCCCCGGCCGCCAGGCCTCCGTCGCGGGTGAAGACCAATCGATGGGCCGCTCTACCATCAGAAAGATAGATCTCGTTGATGAAACGCCGCGAGATCGGATCGTTGATGCGACCGGTCCCTGGTTCCACCCCTTCGACCCGGATGAAAGCAAAGAGATTCACCGCCCTGAACTGCTGCTCGGGCACCTCGTTGGCCACGACGATCTGGGCGCGGGTCTCCTCCAGCTCATCGGCGTGCAGATTGCCCACCAGCAGATGACCCTGCTGCGAGAGGGCGAAGAAATCGCGCAGGTCCTGCCCCCACAGATAGGTTGGCGGCGGGTGGTCGCTCAACTCGTCGGTGACCACACAACTGCCTGGGCCATCCACCTGGGCCACTTTGCCGGGCAGGGCCAGGACAAAGGGCCGGCCAGCCGGCGCAAAGGCGAGCAGGGCGCGCATGGTGGTGGTTTTGCCCACCCCGCCGGGGCCTGAGCCGACGATAAACGAGGCCCCCGGCGCCACCTGCGATACCAGCCAGGCCGCCAGCTTGAGGTCGAACACCTTTAGTTCGATGAGGTCGAGCAGAGAGCGACCAGGCGTCTTGCTTTCGGAGTCGAGTAATTCCGTGGGCAGGTCCGCGGGATTGCGGGTCTCCATGGCGCTCCATCTGGTATACAGTAAAGAAATCGCTTGAATCGGACTATCCCCGGCCAAAGGCCAGGGCTTTACGCCCGATTCATGGCTTCGCCACCGCGATTTCTTAGGGCACTGCCCCAAACAAATCAAGTTGCTGCGGACTTTTCTCTTCTTGGCGATGATACTG
>SICG01000076.1 GCA_009691525.1 Candidatus Latescibacterota bacterium
AATGGTGGGCGATACTAGATTCGAACTAGTGACCCCCTGCTTGTCGAGCAGGTGCTCTAACCAGCTGAGCTAATCGCCCTCTCTTTACAGCCATCCGGGCATTGATTTTATTCTGACGCGCCGGCCTCAAAAGCGGCAGATAATGTAGGGCAAAAGCGCCTGCTGGTCAAGCACTCCACTCCTCCGAGGTATGCCATGTCCAAGACCTATCGCGCCGGCCTGATCGGCTGTGGTCGTATGGGCGCCACCATCGACGACGAAGTCAGGGACCGGCCCCACAGCGACCTGTTTCTGCCCTATTCCCACGCCGCCGCCCTGGCAGCCTGTGAACGTATCGAGTTCGCGGCGGTCTGCGATCCGGTGACCGAAAAGGCGAAAGCCGCCCAAGCGCGCTACGGGGTAGCCAGCGTCTACACCGACTACCGGGAGATGATCCGCCAGGAGCAGCTCGACATCGTCAGCATCGCCACCCGCCCCGGACCCCATGCCGAAACCACCCTCTTCGCCGCCGAACACGGAGTGGCCGGCATCTATTGCGAGAAGCCGCTCTGCAATTCCATGCGCGAAGCCGACGCCATGCTGGCCGCCTGCCAAGAGCACGGGGTAAAGTTCAATTATGGCACCCAGCGCCGCTACACCCCCCTGTACCGCCACGTGCGCCAGCTCTGCGACGGAGGCCAGATCGGCCAGGTGCAGGCGGTTGTGGCCAACTGCGGGGTCAGCGTGGCCCAGTGGGGCCACACCCACGCCGCCGACATGATGCTCTTCCTGGCCGGCGACGGGGAAGCCGAATTCGTCCAGGGCAACGCCGTCTTCTCCGAGGGCGACTGGGAAGGCCAGCGCCTCAAGATCGACCCGAGCATCACCAGCGGGTACGTGCGCTTCAGGAACGGCGTGCACGCCTATCTGGTGGCCGCCGGCGGCTATGAGTTCGAGGTCAGCGGCACCAAGGGCAAACTGCGCACCCTGAGCAACGGCATCGACTATACTTGGAGGACTGCCGACGAATTCGGGGAATTTCACCAGGTGGAGGGGCCGCAGATTCCCATCACCAGCGGCACCCTCAAGGGGGTCGAGGATCTGGTGGCCGCCCTCGACAGTGGGGGCGAGACCCAGGGCAGCCTCGAACTGGCCTGCCGCAGTCAGGAACTGATCTTCGGCATCATCGCCTCCCACCGGCAGGGCGGCCGGCGGGTGGAACTGCCCTTGGCAGAGCGCGACCTGAGCATCGCGCCGGATTCGTACTGATGGGTGATACTGCGGCGGGGAGATGACCCCGAAGGTTTTTCCCGGGGAGTGGTAGGGTAGGGAAGTCCGCGTGGCGGTGTTGCGGGGTAGCGGAGCCAGAGCGAGCGAAGGGGCAGGACGCGCCTGGGGAAAAACCGCAGTGGGTCGCTCCACGACGCCCTAAGACCTACACTTAGAAGTAACTCATAAGGCGCTCCCACAGCCCCACTCGCCCTACGCTCTTTTCGGCCACCAGTTCCACCTCCGCCAGCAGACTGTCGCCAAGGGAGATCTTGAGCTTGCCCAGGCCCTGGCCCTGGCGCACGGGGGCCGGATGTTTGGAGGGGAGGTCGAGTTCGCTTCTGAGGTGGCGCCTCTGCTCGGTGCGCAGCACCACAGCCAGGGGATTACTCAACACGGCGTTGACCACCGGCTCGGCGCCCCAGTCGAGGGTGACCAGCCCCATGGACTGGCCGGCTTCGGCCAGGGGCACCTTGGCGTAGTGCTCGAACCCCCATTCCTGCAGCCGCACGGTTTCCTGCTCCCTGACCCTGGGATTGCGCGCCCCCAGCACCACTGAGATCAGACGCATGCCCCGCCGCTGGGCAGTGCCCACCAGGCAAAAACCGGCCCGGCTGGTAAAACCGGTCTTGAGCCCATCCATGCCTTCGAGGCGATCGAGCAGTTTGTTGGTGCTGTGCAAGGTCTGGGTGCCGTCGCGGAAAGGGGCCTCGCGCAAGGAGGACCACTGGAGAGCCTCGGGATACTGGCGCAGCAAGGCGAGGGCGATCTGGGCCAGTTCGTAGGCCGTGGTGACATTGCCCTGGCCCTCGGGGGTAGTGTCCAGCCCGTAGGAATTGGTGGCGCGGGTGTGTTTCAGCCCCAGTTCCCTGGCCTTGGCGTTCATGCGGGCGACGAATTTAGCCTCGGTGCCGGCCAAATGCTCGGCGATCGCCACGCAGGCATCGTTGGCCGAGGCGACCATAGCCGCCTTCATCAATTCGCGCAGGGGCATGGCCTCGCCTTGCCGGAGGAAAACCTGGGAGCCGTTGATGCGGCTGGCCTCGGCGGAGACGCGGATGGTATCTTCGAGGGAGACCTCGCCCGCAGCCAGGGCGTCCATCACCACCAGCTCCAGCAGCAGCTTCTGGGTGCTGGCCGGCCGGCGCTGCAGATCGGCATTATACGAAAAGAGCACCTTGCCGGTCTGGGCTTCGACCAGAATGGCCGCCGCGCAGGCATTCTTGTCGCCACCCTTGGCTTTCCGGATCTTGGTGGCGGCCAACTGCTGGGCCTGGGCACTACCGGCCCAGACGAGCAGGGACACTGAAAGTATCAGCTGTATCAAACTCATAGTTGTCTGTTTTATATATCGGCAGGAAAAGGAGATTCGGGCACAGCGGGGAACTTGAGGGGTGCCCTAAGATAAAAGGTCCGGCTCCGGTAGTCAATCGCGGAAAAGAGGGGAAAAACAATGAAAAGGGTATTGATCGGCGGCCTGGTACACGAAACCCACACCTTCCTGGCCGGAGGTACCGGCCTGGAATCCTTTGCCGAGATGATCTGGGTGCGCGGCGCCGGCCTGCTGGACCGGTGCCAGGGGGATGTCTCCCCCATGGGCGGCGCCCTGGAGGTGGCCCAGCGCCAGAGCTGGAAGGTATACCCGTCGGTGTACGGGGCCGCTATGCCTTCGGGCGCCGTGACTGACGAGGTGCTCGAGTCTTGGTGGGCGGCCTTCGCCGAGGATCTGGACCAGGCCCTGCAGGAAGGCCTGGACGGTATCTTGTTGATCCTGCACGGGGCCATGGCCTTCGCCTCCTTCCCCGACGGGGAGGGGGAACTGCTCCGCCGCATCCGCGCCCGGCTGGGCGACCGCCCCCTGCCCATCGCCGCCGACCTGGACTTACACGCCAATTTCAGCCTGCAGATGGCCCGCTGCGCCAACATCTTCACCGGATACCGCCAGAACCCCCACACCGATGCCCGTCAGGCCGGGGAACGGGCTGCCCAGCTGCTGGATCAGGTGATGAAAGGGAAGGGGCTGCCGCAGGTGGTGGCCCTCAAACCGCTGGTACTCTACAGCCCCAAGGGCACCTCCACCACCGCCGAACCCATGCTTTCGCTGGAACGGATGGCCCGCCGGCTCGAAGCAGACCACCCCGAACTGCTGGAGGTCTGCGTGCTGCCCGGCTTCGCCTATGCCGACGTGCCCTGCGCTGGAGTCTCCTTCTGCGCCACCACCACCGGCGACCCGCACCGCGCCGAAAGTTTGTTGGCACCCCTGGCTCAACTCGCCCTGGAACAGGCCAACGCCGGCAATCCCCTGGACCCACCCATCGCCGAAGTGATGCCCCAGGTCCTGGCCCTGGCCCAGGGACCCATCGGCCTGATCGAACCCTCCGACAACATCGGCGGCGGCACCCCCGGCGACGGCACCGGCATCCTCCAGGCGCTGATCCAGTACGGGGTGAAGAAGAGCGCGGTGGTCATCAACGACCCCCAGGCCGCTGCTGCATGCCACACCGCCAGTGTTGGTGAGCGGCTGCAGCTGTGCATCGGCGGCAAGGTGGATCACCTGCACGGGCCCACCCTCGAACTGCCGGTGGAATTGCTGCGGCGCACCGACGGGAAGTTCTCCCTGGAGAACGAAAAATCCCACCTCGCCTCATTGGTGGGCCGGCAGGTGGACATGGGCCTGTCGGCCCTGGTCCGCCACCAGGGCATCCACATCTTATTGACTACCCGCAAGACCCCGCCCATGGACCTGGGCCAGCTGCGCAGTCAGGGACTGGTCCCCGAGGACCTCTACCTGATCGGCATCAAGGCGGCCATCTCCCATAAGGCGGCCTACGATCCCATTCTCAGGGCTAGTTTTTATGTGGATACCCCCGGACTGGGCTCCAGCGACCTGTCTCGCTTCCCCTATCGCCACCTCCCCCGGCCCATGGCCCCGCTGGACCCTTGACCTAGTTCGGCCAGCGCCCATATCTTTCGGGCGAAGGGCTGCCCATGTCATCAACCGCCGCATTAGAAAAACCACCCGTGGGAAAAGCGGTCTCGCTGATCGACAGCGATGCGCACAACTACCCCGACTCCATCGCCGACCTGATGCCCTATCTGCCGGCCCGCTGGCAGGTCTACATCCGCCAGTCGGGGTTCACCAACCCCTCGATATCGCAGTACCCTAAGGTGTTCTCCCAGGCGGCCCGGCGCGACGCCTGGCCCCCCGGCGGCAAACGCCCGGGCAGCGATCCGGCTTTTGCCCGCCAGCAATTGCTGGACGCCTGGGGCATCGACTATGCCATCCTCAATCCGCTCTACGGGCTGTGCGCGGTCCACAACCTCGACCTGGGCAACGCCCTGATGCGGGCAGTCAACGACTGGACCGCCGCCTGCTGGCTGGATGCGGACCCGCGCTGGCGCGCTTCGATCGTGGTCAATCCACACGACCCGGAGGCCGCCGCCCTGGAGATCGCCCGCCTGGCCGGGGATCGCCGCTTCGTGCAGGTGCTGCTACTGGTGCGCTCGCACGCCCCGTACGGCCGGCGCCAGTTCCACCCCATCTTCCGGGCCGCCTGCGAGGCCGGCTTGCCAGTGGGCATCCACTTCGGTGGCAGCGGCCACGCCATCACCTCCTGTGGCTGGCCCTCGTACTATATCGAGGACCACAGCGGCATGACCCAGGCCTTCGAGGCCCAGGTGATCAGCCTGGTGTGCGAGGGGGTCTTTGAAGCTTTTCCCGCGTTGCGTGTGGCCCTGGTCGAAGGCGGCTTCGCCTGGATCCCGGCGCTGATGTGGCGGCTCGACAAGAACTACCGCGGGCTGCGCAGCGAGGTGCCCTGGCTGAGGAAACTTCCCAGCGAGTACATCCTCGAACACTTCCGCGCCACTACCCAACCCATGGAAGAACCACCCGAACCAAGGCAGCTACTCTCTATCATCGAAATGATCGGCCGCGAGAACTTTCTGATGTTCGCCACTGATTATCCCCACTGGGATTTCGACGCCCCGGACCGCGCGCTCCCCTCCTTTATACCCGACCCGCTGCGCCGGCGTATTTGCGCCGACAACGCCCAGGCCTTCTATGGCTTCTCAAACCCATGACATCGGCGCGGCCGCCGATTTCTCCCCTGGTGGCCTGCACCGGGTCGAGGTCGGGAGCCGGGGGCTGGTGATCCTACGCCGGGGTGAAGAGTTTTACGCCCTGCGCGACGTGTGCCCGCACCAGGGCGCGCGCCTGTCGGCGGGCCAGTTGAGCGGCACCCCCCTGCCCTGTAGGCCGGGAGAAGAGATCACCTATGGCCGGGTGGGCGAGGTGCTGACCTGCCCCTGGCACGGCTGGGAATTCGACGTGCGCACCGGCCAGGCCCTGGCCAATCCCCAGGCACGGGTGCGCACCTATCCGGTGCGCCGCGCCGGCGAACGTCTGCTGATCGAGTTGAGTTAAAGCTGTCTTAGCTAGGAAGAAAAACAATGAGCCTGGAAAAAACGGACACCCTGACCTATTGCGGCAACCCCATCGACACCACCCCCACCGGCTTTGGCGAGCTGCGTCGCTCCGACGATGCGGCCCAGGACGTCGACGAACTGCGCCGGCGCATGGGGGAGGACGGGTATATCTTCCTGCCCGGATTACTCGACCGCGACGAAGTGGCCGCCGCTCGCCAGGAAGTGATGGATCGCCTGCTTGAAGCCGGCATCCTCGACGATCATTATCCCGCCTACGAGGGGGTAGTCAAACCCGACCACACCGCCTCCTTTATGCCCCAGTTGGCCAAGGGCAACCTGCCGCTGATGAAGCTGCTCTACACCGGAGCGATGATGGCTTTTTACGAGTCCTTTCTGGGCGGTCCGGTACTCCACTACGACTACACCTGGTTCCGCGCCAAGACCCCCGGCACCCGCACCGCCAGCCAGCCCCATTACGACGTGGTCTACATGGGCCGGGGCACCCGGAAACTCTACACCTCGTGGACCCCGCTGATGGACGTGCCCTATAACATGGGAGGACTGATCGTACTGGAGAATTCCCACCGCCAGGAGCAGGTGGTCAGCACCTATGGGCAGACCGATGTGGATACCTACTGCGAGGAGGGCAACGCCAGGGCGCTAGTGGAGGCGGCCCGGACCGCAGGGCGCGAGCTGACCGCGGAGGAACGCCAGCAGATCCGCTGGAACTCCACCGGGTGTTTCAACCCCGACGCCATCGCGGCCCGCAAAGAACTAGGCGGCCGCTGGCTGAGCGCCGAATACCAGATGGGCGATCTGTTGATCTTCAGCATGTACACCCTGCACGCCAGCACCGACAACCACACCGACCGCATCCGTATCTCCTCGGACTCGCGCTACCAGCTAGCTTCGGAGCCGGTGGACGACCGCTGGATCGGCGAGGACCCGCCCATCCACGGCATCCGCGCCAAACGCGGGATGGTCTGCTAGTTAGCGAGGGGGTCTTCGTGGATGTAGGAGAGGGCCCGGTACTTTCCGCCCAGAGAATAAAGGGCCTGCTGCCAGACCCGTTCCGGTTCGGTGGAGAAGACCAAGTCGGCTGACCCCGGGGCGAGGCTCCAGAAACCCATCGCCACCTCGTTCTCAAGCTGCCCCGCGCTCCAGTTGGCAAAGCCCTGATAGAAGCGCAGCACCGGCTGCTGCGGGTCCATGAAGGCGGCGTGGGCGCGCAGGGCCTCCAGGTCGACGCTAGTGTAGAGGTCCTCAAAGATGGGCGGCCCCTCCCCCAGGTGCTCGACCCGGTGCAGGACCACCAACTGATCCTGGCCCACCGGCCCCCCCTGATAAAAGAGCCCGCCCTCGGGTGTCTGCAGGTGCTCCAGCCCTTCGGCGTGGCGCTGCAACTCGGCGGCGCGGCGCTGGCCCAGCGGCTGGTTGATCACCACCCCAGCCGCACCGGTATCCGGGCTGCACCTGAGGATCAGCACCACGCTGCGGATGAAGTTGCGGTCGTCTTCTAGATTTAGTGAGGCGATGAGGAAAGTGCCGGGTACCAGGGGCGCGGGCATGGGGAATAGCCGGTTGGGGTGAAGAGGGTGTGCCACATAGTTTAAAAAATCTCCTTCGCCTGTCAATCTCGCGCGTACAGCAAATAGGGCTCGCACTGCCGGCGGAAGGTGCGTAACCCCGCCTCCCAGCCGGCCTCCAGCTCGGCGACACCCTGCCCCTGATCGAGGGCTAGACGCAGCTGGTCCGTGCCGGCCAGCAGATCGAAATTGTGGATACCTCCCTGCGGCACCCGCCAGGCAAACGCCTCCGGCCACAGCTTGCGGACCATCGCCACCGCCTCCAGGCCGGCCCGCACCGGCCTAAAGACCTGCCGGTCGAGTACGTGCAGCTGCACCCCCTGGCAGACCTGGCCGGCGTATTTGGCAGCCGTCGGCTGGAAAAAGAGCGGACGAAAACAGGCCCCGGGTAATTCGAGGGCGTTGAGCGCATCGGCCAACTGATGGCCCACAATATAGGGGGCGCCCACCTGCTCGAAGGGTTTGGACGTACCCCGCCCCTCCGACACATTGGTCCCCTCAAAGAAACACATGCCCGGGTACACCTCGGCCGTATCCACCGCCGGCATGTTGGGCGAAGGCGGCACCCAGGGCAGGCCGGTCTGGACCCATCCCTTGGCTACCTGCCAGCCGCGCAGCTCCACCACCTCTAGCTCCACATCGATCCCGTACTCCCCCTTGAAAAAGCGGGCCAGCTCACCCACACTCATCCCGTAACGCACCGGGATGGGGTACTTGCCCACAAAGGAGGCGAAGGCCGGATCGAGCATATTGCCCTCCAGCACCATGCCTCCCAGGGGATTGGGCCGGTCGAGGACCACCAAGGGGATGCCCTGCCCCGCACAGGCCTCCATGGCCAGGCTCATGGTGTAGAGATAAGTGTAGAAGCGGGTGCCCACGTCCTGAATGTCGAAGAGCATCACCTCGATGCCCTCCAGCATTTCCGGAGTGGGCTGACGGGTCTGGCCGTACAGGCTGTGTACCGGCAAGCCGGTGCGGCTGTCGCGACCTCCCCCCACCTTTTCGCCGTCAGCCGCGTCGCCGCGGATGCCGTGTTCGGGGCCAAAGAGGGCCACCAGCTCGGCACCGGCCTGCTGGTACAGCCGGTCGGCGGTGGCGCGCAGCCGGCTGTCGGTGCCGGAGTGGTTAGTGATCAGGCCCAGCCGGCGGCCGGCGATCAGGGGAAAGGCCTCTTCGAGGAGGCGATCGGTGCCCAGGAGGGTCATCGGGACTCCGCCGGCGCCAGGCGCCTAAAGATGAAGGCCAAACCTCCCAGGAGGCTGGCCAGGATGCCGGCCAGGTACCCCAGCAGGGACATGGCGAAGCAGAGGTTGGCATCTGCGCCCAGCGAGCTGAAGAGCTTCACGACGATGTTCTCGCGCACTCCCAGGCCCCCTACCGAGATCGGCAGGGCGGCGATGATGGCAGCGATGGGCTGGAAACACACGTAATAACCCAGGGGCACGTCCATGCCCACGGCCAGGCCGGCCGCCCAGTACACCAGCACCCGGCACAACTGCACCACCAGCGAGAGGAACCAGATCCCCACCAGCAGTCCGTACCGGTGGCGATAGGCCCCCATGCTCTGGCGCAGGCTGCCGGCGATGTCTGCCAGGCTCGCCGGCAGCAGCCGACGGGCCAGGCCCTCGAAGTAGAGCCCGGCCCGTCGGCTCACCCCAGCCCCCAACACCACCAGCAGGCCCAGCCAGATAGGCACCAGCATCGAGGCCAGATCGTGTACTTCGGGAAGCACCAGGTAGGCGACCAGGGCGATGGTGCAGGTGGAGAAGAGGCCGACGAAACGGTCCATAGCCGTGGCCGCCACCCCGCCGCTGGCCTGGCCGCTGATGCGGCGGATGTCGTAGATCCGCATCGCGTCCCCGCCGATATTGCCCAAGAGCACATTGTTGAAGAAGACCCCCACGTGGTAGACCACCAGGGACTGCCTGAAGGTGATGGGAATCTGCTGCACCCGCAGGAGCAGATGCCACTGGGCCGTGCCCAGCACATTGCTCAGCGCAAAAAGCAACACCGCCCCGCCAAAGGGTTCCCACCGGGTGGCAGCGAAGATCTGGCCCAGCACCGGCCAGTCCATCCTGTAGGCCAGGTACCAGATCAACCCCAGGCTGAAGGCGAGCTTGGCGGCCAGTTCGAGCAGGCGTCTCATGCGGCCTCGGGCACCAGGCAGCGGGCGCTGCGCACCCCGCGCACAAAGTACTGGTAGACCAGGCTGCCTTGGTAGACCCCCTCCCCTTGGAAGCTCGCTCCAGGGCGGCGCAGGGCCTGGGACTGGCGCCGGCGACGCCACAACTGCACGGGATGGCAGAGCAGCCAAGCCAGCGCCGCCAGCGGCGCCGGGACCTGGGCAAACTGCCCCTTGGCCAAAAAGAGCAGACAGCTAGACAGGTCTAGGACCAGGCGGGCCGGCAACACCCACAGCAGCCGGGCACCTTCGAGGTTCTTGCAGAGCAGGACCAGGTTGTTGCGGTAGTTGAGATACGCCTTGCGGAAGGAAGAGGGCGGCAGGGACCAGCCGGAGTGATGGTGGATGACCGAGGTGGGCACAGCGAGAATGCGGTACCCGGCCAGACGCAGCCGCCAGCACAGGTCGATCTCCTCGAAGTGCATGTAGTATTGCTCGTCCAGCGGCCCCACCCGGCGCAGGGCCTCTAGGCGCAGAAAGAGGGCCGCCCCGCAGGCCCAAAACAGCGGTGCCGGCCGGTCGTACTGCCCTTCGTCGCGCTCGCGGTGGTCGAAGAGCCGGCCGCGGCAGAAGGTATAGCCCAGCCGGTCGATGTACCCGCCCGCCCCTCCGGCGTAGTCGAAGAAGCCCGGATCAGCGACCGAGAGCAGCTTGGGCTGGCAGGCGGCCAGTTCCGGATCGCCTTCGGCGGCTTCGATCAGCGGGCGCAACCAGCCGGCCTCCACCAGGGTGTCGTCGTTGAGCAGCACGGCGTAGCGGGTGCGGGCCTGAGCCAGGCCGCGGTTGCAGGCCACCGTAAAGCCCAGGTTGCGCTCGTTGCGCAGCACCTGAATTTGCGGATAAACGCGCCGCGCCTCCTGGATGGCGGGCCCATCCGGCCCGTCGTCCACCACGGTGACCTGGATGGGCCAGTCGCTGCGGGTGTAAAGCGCCTCAAGGCAGGCACCGAGGGTGGAGGCCCGGTAATGGGGGATGACGATGGCGACCGGTTCGCTCACTGCCTGATCAGCGCTCAGGGCTGGGCCGGCGCGCTGCCACCCGCGTTCCGGTTCAGGGCCCGGCGCAGGACCTCCTCGGCCTTTTTTAGCTCCTCCGCCTCCCCGTACTGGGTGCGGTACTGCTCCAGCATCTCGAGGGCCACCTGCGGCTGGTTCTTGGCCTGGAGGGTGGCGGCCAGTTCGTAGTAGGCGTCCCACTGTCCCGGGTTCCTGCCCATGGCCTGGCGGTAGAGCCCTTCGGCCCGGTCGAATTCGGTATAGGTATTGAGCAGGAGACCGGCCACGGCCAGGGTGTTCTCGTAGGCGAGTTTGGGGTCCTGGTCGTAATCGGCCATGATTGCCTTGCCGGCCCGCTCGAGGTAGTCGGCGCCCAGGGCCTTCTGGTCGGCCTGGCGCAAAAGTTCGCTGGCGGCGTAGTAGTCGCGCCAGGAAAAGGGGAAGTGCTCCTGGCCCCATTGGAGCAGGTGCTCCATTTCTGGACCCCGCCCGGCGCGCAGGTAGGACTGGGCCAATTCCAGCACGCAGGCTAGGTAGTTGCCCATCAGCCGGTCGGCGTCCTCGTCCTTAAACACCTCGGGGTCGTTCACCCCGCGGAACTTATAAACCTCAAAGAGACTGCGCTCCAATTGGGCCACATCGGTACCGACGTCCTTCTGGGGCACCAAGCGCAGGCCCATGCCGGTCATCTGCAGATAGGGATCGAGGTTGAGGCGGTTCTCCCCCGAAACAGTGATGGCGAAATGGATGGGTCGCTGCCACTGGTTCCAGTAGAGAATGCCGATGACCATGATGTCCTGGACCCGCAGCAGGCCGCCATCGGTTTTGGCCGGGATCTCCACCTCCAGCCCCAGTTTCTTGAACTCCACCGGAACGCGGGTCTCCTGCCAGACGCGTTTGTACAGATCGACCAGTTGGGTGTCGGTGAGCACCGAGTCGATGTAGGTATCGTCGAGCTGGATGGCGATCTTGGGCTCGCGGTCCCGCAGCTGTTTGATGTACCAGTTGGTGTTGAGCAGGCTCAGGTTGACCACACTCACATCCTTGCGGATGCCCTCCACCTCCTGCAGGTACCACAGCGGGAAGGTGTCGTTGTCGCCGTTGGTGAAGATGATGCCGTTGGCATCGGCGGATTGCAAAATGTTGTAGCCGTAGTCAAAGGCGATGAAGTCGTCGGTGCGATCCACCCGGTGGTAGAGCTGAGCAGTGATGCCCACCGGCAAGATCAAGCCCAGGCAGGCCACCGTGGTCGCCAGGTGGTTTCCCAGCTTGAAGCGCTGGCGCAGGTACTCTACCAGCCCGGTCCAGCCCAACCCCAGCCACAACACAAAGGCGTAGTACATGCCGCCGAAGACGTAATGCCGCTCGCGCGGCTGCGGGTCTGGCATGTTCAGGTACAGGGACAGCCCAAAACCCATGATCACGAATAGGGCCAGCAGGGCCAGGAAGCGCCGCCGGTCGCGCTGGGCATGCCAGATCATACCGCCCAGCCCCAGCAGATAGGGGATGAGAGAGACGGCCACCGGATCGACGGCGTTTTCGGTGGCTTTGCGGAAGACGATCATCTTGGTCAGAAAAGGGAAGGGGAATTGCTGGAAAAAGTACTTCATCTGGAGATCCCAGAACTGATAGGCGCGCGAGGCGCGCGCCGTGAACATCGCCAGCAGCATGCTGTCGGTGCCGTACTGCTCGCGGTTGAGGAACTTGACGAAAGAAGCCCAGTTTTCCGGGTCGTTCTCGTCGATGGTGGGGTTGAGGCCTGAACGGATGTAGAGCGCCCCGTAGGTCGAGTAACCCAGAGCGAAGAGCAACACCGTGCCCAGCAGCAACCAGCAGGCGCGCTGATCCACCCGGTACAGATAGTAGAGCAGCCCCAGCAGGCCCAGCACGATGGGGATGTTGCCGTCCTTGGACCCCAGTACGGCCATGGAGAGCACGCTCCAACCGGCCAGCACCATCAGCAGCACAATGAGCCGGCGCAGCTTTTCGTCGGCGAACCAGGCCAGGATCAGCAGGGTGGGAATGGTCAGCAGGCAGAGGGTGTGTAAGCCGCCGCCCAGGCCGAAGGCGTAGGCAATCAGGTAGAGCCACTTATCGTTGCTGGTCCCGTGCTGGGTGCCCTCCCAATAGAGGATGAGCCACACGCCCAGGGTGGTGAAGAAGATCGAGTAGCCGTAGACCTCGGCCTCCACGGCGTTGAACCAGAAGGTATAAGAACAGGCTAGGCTCAGGGCGGCCAGGACCGCTCCCAGGATCACACTCAGGTCGCGCTGATCGCCAAAGGCCCGATGCGCCGGGCCGCCCATCACCCGCCGGGCCAGGGCCACGGTGCTTAAGTACACGCACCACACCGCCAGGGCCGAGGAAAGGGCCGACATGAAGGTCACCATAGCGGCGGGAGCGCCAAAGGGCAGCAGGGTGAAAACCCGGCCCAGCAGCACGTACAGGGGCGAGCCAGGTGGATGCGGCACCCCCATGGTGTAGGAGCAGGCGATAAATTCGCCGCAATCCCAGAAGGACACGGTGGTGGCCATGGTCTTGGCGTACAACAAGAGGGCGGCCAGAAACACACCGACACCGGCCCAGCGGTATAACTGCTCAGTCCGCGGCATAAAAAACCTTTTCGTCGTGGTGGAGGTAAAACTGAATAAATCTAAGCAATTAGAGCTAGCCGTGAAAGGATAAGGCCCGCTGCTAGGACAGCAGTTCCAGGGTGCCCCAGGCCCCCGGATCGGCGCTCTGATCCCGGTCGGCAGTCCACGACTGCAGTCCCAACTCGGTGTCGTGTAACACGTAGTTGAAGCCGAGCCGGTTGAATTCCTGGGGCTGGTAGCCATTCAGACCTGCGGCCGGCAGGCAGAGTTCCAACTGATACCCGCGCTTGAGCCGGCGCATACCCACCTGGATGGATTCCTCGGGACAGGGAGGCGCCTGCTCGCGCGCCCGGTCGATGGGGATCTGCCTGGCAATGGGGGTCAGGCCGTCCTTGCCCCGCCCGCCGGGCAGCACGTAGAAGTGGTGGCAGTAGCGGGTGGCCCGGCGGCTGTCTTTTAGGTCGCGGGTGTCCACCCACACCTCCAGGCAGTCGCCCTGCCAGAAATTTTTGGGGTCCAGCTTGTAACCGGTCTTGCCCTTGACCTGCAAGCCCAAGAACAGACCCGAATCGTTCCAGGCCACCTGCAGCTGGGCAAATTCCCTGCGGCCCTCCACCCCCATCAGGTTGGGCAGCCGGCAGGCCTCGTCCCATTCGCCCAATACCCCGTCCACCGCGATGGGGCGGTTGGGGCAGGCAAAGGAACAGGAGAAGAAGGCGCGCTGCGGAATATTGAGATTCAGCATTTTCAGTCTATGCGGTTGCGGTAATTCATCAGTCGGCTCTACGCCAATAACTCCTTGAGAATCTTTCCCGTATGTGACTTCTTCACCCGGGCCACCTTCTCGGGCGGGCCGCTGGCGATCACCTCGCCGCCCTGGTCGCCGCCCTCGGGGCCCAGGTCGATGAGGTGGTCGGCGGTCTTGATCACGTCGAGATTGTGTTCGACCACGATCAGGGTGTTGCCCGCTTCTACCAGCCGCTGCATCACCTGCAATAACTTTTCGATGTCGGCAAAATGCAGGCCGGTGGTGGGCTCGTCCATCAGATAAATAGTACGGCCGGTGCTGGGCCGCGAGAGTTCCTCGGCCAGCTTGATCCGCTGGGCCTCCCCCCCCGACAAAGTGGTGGAGGACTGCCCCAGGGAGAGATACCCCAGCCCTACCTCGACCATGACCTGTAGACATTCCCTGATCTTGGGCACCCCGCTGAAAAGCTGCAGGGCCTGGTCCACGGTCATCTCCAACACGTCGGCGACGGAATACCCTTTGAAGCGCACCTCCAGCACCTCGCCGGTGTAGCGTTTGCCCTGGCAGGCGGCGCAGCGCACCCACACATCGGGGAGGAAGTGCATCTCGATGCATTTCCAGCCCAGGCCCTCGCAGGACTCGCAGCGGCCGCCGCTGCGGTTAAAGCTGAAGCGGCCGGCATTAAAACCGCGCAGCTTGGCCTCAGGCAACTGGGCGTAGAGCTGGCGGATCAGGTCAAAGACCCCGATCATGGTGGCCGGGGTGCTGCGCGGCGAGTGGCCGATGGGGGCCTGGTCGATGTAGATGACCTTGTCCAGATGCTCCAGGCCCAGCAGCTGGCGGAAATCGCCGGCCGGGCGGCTGGCCCCGTTCAGGCGGGTCGCCAGGGTGTTGTAGAGGATATCGTCGACCAGGGTGCTCTTTCCAGAGCCCGAGACCCCGGTGATGCAGATCAGCGTGCCCAGGGGAAAGTCGATATTGATATCTTTGAGGTTGTGCTGGCGGGCCCCCCGCAGCTGGAGAAAATGCCCATTGCCCGGTCGCCGCCGGGCGGGCACCGGGATCCGCAGCTTGCCCCTGAGATAGGCAGCGGTCTTGGAGCGGGGGGCGCGGCCCAGACGGTCGGGCGGGCCGCAGGCCACCAACTCCCCGCCCTCGGTGCCGGCCCCCGGGCCCAGGTCTAGTAGGTAGTCGGCATCCTGGAGGGTCTCTAGATCGTGCTCCACCACCACCAGGGTGTTGCCCAGGGCCTTGAGTTCCCCCAGCGCGTCCAGCAAACGCCGGGTGTCGCGCGGGTGCAGGCCGATGGTGGGCTCGTCGAGCAGGTAGAGCACCCCGGTCAGGCCTGAGCCGATCTGGCTGGCCAGACGGATGCGCTGGGACTCTCCCCCTGAGAGAGTGGAGGCCCGGCGGTCCAGCGCGATGTACCCCAGGCCCACCCGCTCGAGAAAACGCAGCCGGCTGCGCACCCCCTGCAAGAGTTCCTCGGCCACCCCGGCCTCGCGCGTATCTAAGGCAAAGTCCTCGAAGAAACGCAGGTTGTCGTCCACCGCGCTGCCGGTCAGGGCCGCCATGGTCTGGCCGCGCAGGCGCACGGCCCGGCTCTCGGGCTTGAGGCGGGTGCCGGCACAGCTGGAGCAGGGCACCGGACGCAGCAGCGACTTGTGGCGGCCGTGGGCGCGCACGTATTCGTCCACCGCCGGCAGCACCCCCCGGTAGAGGAAACTCAGCCCACTGCCGCCGGTGATGCGGCGCTCGGGAGCCCCGTAGAGCAGGGCCTGCCGCCCTTCGGCGGACAACTCGCCAAAGGGGGTGTCCAGATCAAAGCCCAGGGCCTGGCCGGCCGCTTCGAGGAAGGCGACGAACTGCTCGTCCTCCAGCGCCCCCCACACCTCCACTGCCCCCTGGCGCAGGCTGAGGCTGCGGTCGGGCACCAGGGCCTCGCGGTCCAGGCCCTCGCTCAGGCCCAGGCCCTCGCAATCGGGGCACATGCCTTGCTGGTGGTTGAAGGAAAAACTCTGCGGCACCAAGGGCTCAAAGCTGCGACCGCAGTCGGGGCAGGAGAAGCGGCGGCTGTAGCGTTCCTGCTCCCCGTCGTCGGACGAGGCGATGACCAACTCTCCCCCGGACAGGGCCAGGGCCCGCTCCACCGACTCGTTTAACCGGCTGCGCTCGCGCAGGCGCACGCTGAGGCGGTCCACCACCACCTCGACGCGGTGGCGCAGTCGCCGGTCCAACTGGGGTTCGGCGCCCAGTTCGCAGACCTGGCCGTCCACCCGCACCCGATTGAAGCCCTCCTGGCGGGCGCGGCGCAGCAGGGACTCGTACCCCTCGTGGCGGGCCGGCTCCAGTGGGGCCAGCACCAGAATACGGCGACCCTCGGGCTGGCACAGGATGCGGTCCACCATCTGCTGGGCAGTCTGGGCCCCGGCCGGCACCTGGCAGCGCGGGCAGTACTGCACCCCCAGCACCGCAAAGAGGGCGCGCAGGTGGTCGTAGATCTCGGTCACCGTGCCCACCGTGGAGCGCGGGTTCTTGCTGGGGCTCTTCTGCTCGATGGCGATGGCCGGCGACAGGCCGGTGATGCGCTCCACTTTGGGCTTCTGCATCTGATCCAAAAACTGCCTGGCATACGCCGAGAGGGACTCGACGTACCGGCGCTGGCCCTCGGCGTAGAGGGTGTCGAAGGCCAGAGTGCTCTTGCCAGATCCGCTCACCCCCGAGATCACCGTCAGGCAGTCGCGGGGGATAGACACATTCACCCCCTTGAGGTTGTGCATGCGGGCCCCCACCACCTCGATCTCGGTGATCAGACCCGCGCCGGCCCGCTTCTTCTTGGTCCCCGGATGGGCTGCTGGCACCACCGGCTGGTGCCCAAAAACCTCGCGCAGGGCCTGGCCGGTGTGGGAATCCTTCACCCGGGCCACCTCCTCAGGGGTGCCGCTGGCCACCAGCAGGCCGCCCTCCACCCCGCCCTCGGGGCCCAGGTCGATGAGATAGTCAGCGGTCTTGGTCACCTCCATATTGTGTTCGATGACCACCACCGTGTTGCCCTGATCGGCAAAGGTGTGCAATACCTGTAATAGCCGCTCGGTGTCGGCGAAGTGCAGACCGGTGGTCGGCTCGTCGAGCAGGTACAGGGTGCGGCCGGTGCTGCGCCGGCACAGCTCTTTGGCCAGCTTGACGCGCTGGGCCTCGCCCCCCGAGAGGGTGGGCGCCGGCTGTCCCAGCTTGAGATAACCCAGACCCACCTCGTCGAGGGTCTGGAGGATACGATGGATGGGCGGGATGCTGGCGAAAAACTGCAGGGCCTCCTCGATCTCCATCTCAAGCACCTGGGCGATGGTGCGGTCCTTGAAACGAATGGCCAGGGTCTCGCGGTTGAAGCGCCGGCCCTCGCAGGCCTCGCAGCGCACCCAGACATCGGCCAGGAACTCCATCTCGACCAGGTCCGCCCCGTTGCCCTGGCACGACTCACAGCGGCCCCCCGGCACATTGAAACTGAAATGCCCCTGCTTGAAGCCCCTCACCTTGGCATCTGGCAATTGGGCGAAGAGCTGGCGGATGGGGGTGAAGACATCGGTGTAGGTGGCCGGGTTGGAGCGCGGGGTGCGGCCGATGGGTTTCTGGTCGATACGGATGACCTTGTCGAGGTGTTCGGCGCCGTGCAGAGCCTGGTGGGCGCCAGGGGGCCCTAGGGCGTGGTGCAGCTGCTGGTCGAGGGCCTTGAAGAGGATGTCGTTGATCAGCGAACTCTTGCCCGACCCCGAAACCCCGGTGACACAGGTAAAAACCCCCAGGGGAATGGCCACTGAAATATCTCTGAGATTGTGATGGGTGGCCCCGACGATCTCCAGCCATTTCTCGCCGGGCTGGCGGCGCTGCGCGGGGATCTGGATGGCCCGCTTGCCGCACAGAAACTGTCCGGTCAGCGACTCGGCGCAGGCGGCCACCTCCCGGGGCGTGCCCACCACCACCACCTTGCCGCCCCGTTCCCCGGCCCCCGGCCCAAAATCCACCACCAGGTCGGCCTGGCGGATAGTCTCCTCGTCGTGCTCGACCACCACCACGGTGTTGCCGATGTCGCGCAGCCGCTTGAGGGTATCGAGCAGGCGCTGGTTGTCGCGATAGTGCAGGCCGATGGAAGGTTCGTCGAGCACGTAGAGCACCCCCACCAGCCCTGAGCCAATCTGGCTGGCCAAACGGATGCGCTGGGCCTCGCCCCCCGACAAGGTGTGGGCCCCCCGGTCCAGCGACAGGTACCCCAGGCCGATGTCGGCCAAAAGGTCCAGCCGCCCGCGGATCTCCTTGAGCGCCTCCTCCCCGATCAGTTCCTGGGTGGGGTCCAGCTGCAACTGGCGGAAGAAGACCCGGGCCTCCTCGACCGGCTGGCGGGTGAGGGTGGGCATGTTGATACCCCCCAGGCGCACCGCCAGGGCCTCGGGGCGCAGCCGGCCGCCCTCGCAAGTGGGACAGGACCGGGCGCTCATGTATCCGTCTAGACCCTGGCGCACCCGGTCCGAACGATGAAACTTTTCCTCCAATTGACGCAGCACCCCCTCGTAGCGGTCCTTGTGCGACCAGCTGTAGCCGCCCTGATTGGTGTAGGTAAACTCGATGCGCTCCTCCCCCAGGCCGTGCAGGAAACCCTCCTTCTGGAGCGCACTCAGCTTTTTCCAGGGGGTGTCCAGAGAGAAGCCCAGATGTTTGGCTGCCCCTGCGTACAGGTGCAGACGCCACTTGTTGCTGGTCACCTCGCCCAGGGGTTCCACCGCCCCCTCCAGGATGGACTTGGCCGGGTCGGGGACCAGCAGCTCATCGCTCATCACCAGCTTGGTCCCCAGGCCGTGGCAGGAGGGGCACATGCCCTGGGGGTTGTTGAAGGAAAACATTTGTGGGGTAGGTTCCTGATAGGAGATGCCACAGGAGGGGCAGTCGAAGTTGACGCTCAGCAGCCAATCCGGCTGGTCCTCGCGGGCCACCACCAGGCTGCCCTTGCCCTGGCGCAGGGCGTGGTCCACCGCCTCGGCCAGCCGGCTGGGGCTGGACTCGCCCACCACCAGGCGGTCGATGACCAGCTCGATGTTGTGGCGGCTGTAGCGATCCAGGACCGGCGCCCCGTCCAGGTTGACGATGCGGCCATCCACCCGCACACGCAGATAACCGTCCTGCTGCAATTCGGCGAAAAATTCATGGTACTCGCCCTTGCGCTCCTGCACCAGCGGGGCCAGGATATGCAGATGCTCGCCGGGAGGCAGCCCGCCGATACGGGCGGCGATCTGCTCGCGGGTCTGGGCGCCGATGGGCTGGCCGCAGCCCACGCAGTGCGGGTTGCCCACCCGGGCAAAGAGCACCCGCAGATAATCGTAGATCTCGGTGATGGTGCCCACGGTGGAGCGCGGGTTCTGGCCGGCGGTCTTCTGGGCGATGGAGATGGTGGGCGACAGCCCGCTGATCAGATCGGCATCCGGCTTTTCCATCTGCCCGAGGAACTGCCTGGCATACGCCGAAAGCGAGGCCACGTACCGCCGCTGGCCCTCGGCGTACAGGGTGTCGAAAGCCATGGAGGACTTGCCCGAGCCGCTCACCCCGGTGAAGCAGATGAGCTGGTTCTTGGGCAGTTGCAGATCCACGCCGGTCAGATTGTGGACCCGGGCGCCCTTGACGAGGATGTCGCGGGATTCCATGTTGCTCCTAAAAAAGGGGAGGGCAAAGAGTTCAATCTAGGACAGGGATGTTACCGGTGCAAGGGGGGCGCTGGATTCACCGCATCAGGAGCATCTGCCGAGTCTGGACGCGCTCCCCAGCCTCCAGGCGATAGTGGTACACCCCGCTGGCCATTTCCTGCCCTTGCTCATTCCGACCATTCCAGACCACCTGCTGCACCCCTGCCGGCTGCGGGCCGTCCACCAAGGTGCGGACGGCCTGTCCCAGCGCATTGTAAATCTTCACTCGTACCTGCATGGCCTCGGGCAACTGGTAGCGGAGGGTGGTTTCTGGGTTGAAGGGGTTGGGGTAGTTGGGCAGGAGTTGGAAAACCCCGGGAGGAGCCAGATCTGCCAGGACTGCCGTGGGTTCTCCTGCGCCGATGGTAGCCGGCTCCACCGACGAGACCGCGATCTGCATGGCCGTGCCCAGTCTGTGGATCTCAAACGCCAGGCCCCCGCGTTCTAGATGGGTGAAATGCACCCCGTCGAAGGGATCGGTCCCATCCCCCAGATTGCCGCCATGGACTGCGCAGTACGCCGGATCGTGCGCCCAGGCATCCAGAGCATCCCGACCGTCGGCGCACACCAGTTCAACCAGCTTGTGCTGTTCCTCGCTGTTGTCCCCGGCCTGGGGCCGGATATGCCAGACCAGCAGGCCGGCGGCCGGCTGGCTGTGATTGTAATAGGAAGAAAGGTCCCGCTGTTCCAGCAGCAGGTACTCCCCATCGGGCAGCAGCACCTTGTAGATGATTCCTTCGCGGTGCAGGTCCTCCACGCTGAACGCCTCTCCATTCGCCTCCACTTCCACCAGGCGCTCGTTGCCCTGGCCCAGCCAGCCCAGTTGCTCGCGGCTCCAGGCATCCAGGGGATTCGGTCCGTCATCGCCTTTCCAGCCATGTGCCCCCCAGCCCATCAGGCTCCAGGCCCCGACGCCGGCTCCGTCCTCGGCAGGGTTCTGGCCAGGGGTGATCAAAAAAGAAGTATCGTAGAGATCAGGCAGGCCCAACCCATGCCCAAACTCGTGAGCCATGGACCCCA
>SICG01000077.1 GCA_009691525.1 Candidatus Latescibacterota bacterium
TGCGCCAATCGCCGGGCCAGATCGAAATTCCGGCTTTCTCCAACTGGTCGCAAAAAGCGATGAGATCGGGAACGGCGATGGCTAGGTGCATCAGGTCTGCCGGTACCTTGAGTTGGTAGTCCGCCGACCAGGTGAGTTCGAGGGTGTGTTCGTTGCCGGGCAGTTCGAGGTGGGCCACATGGTTGCCGGCCGGAGACTTGTCAGTACGACTCTCGACCACGAATCCGAGGTGCTTGTTGTACCAATTGAGAGAGCGGTCCAGATCGCCGACGCGGATGCGGGTATGGAGAAAACGGGCCATGGGGGTTCCTTTCGCTGAAAAGGTTACCAGCTGCGGCGGTACGACCAGAACGATCCTTTGGGATTCTGGTCATCGCCGAGCTGGGAAATGGGTTGACTGCAGGCGGGGCAGTGGCGCAAACCGTGGAGGATCTTGGCCTGGCAGTGTGGGCAGGCATGGGTCAGCTTATAAGCTAGGAACAGGCCAAAGGGCCCAAGAAATAATCCATAGGCTGCCCAGTGGAGCGCATTGCCGCCACGGGCCCGAGCGGAAAGATAGGCGGCGAAGCCCGTGCCCAGCCAAATGGCAACCGATCCAAGAGCGACGCCCAACAACACCGAGACCAAGTCCATGAGGCCTCTCTTGCGCCTGGGTCGAGGGGCAGTAGTTTTAAATGGCTAACATGCAGGTGTGTTCTGAATATGAGAGGCAAAAAAAAAGCCAGGCTCCCGGTGCACCTGACTCAAGTTGGACCTGTTTCAAAAAAGCTGGTGCCGAAGAGAGGACTCGAACCTCCATGGAGTTACCCCCACTACGCCCTGAACGTAGCGCGTCTACCAATTTCGCCACTTCGGCGTCCAGTGGCTGATAAATAAACGGGAATCTTCCCGTACCGTCAAGAGCTTTGTAGCCTACAGAGGCGAGACATGGCAGCGAAAAACCAGGCAGGCCAGGAAGGCATCAAGATCGTCGCTCAAAACCGCAAGGCGCGTTACGACTACGAGGTGTTGGATTCCTTTGAGGCCGGTATTGCTCTGGTGGGCAGCGAGGTCAAGGCGGTGCGCGAGGGCAAGGTCACGCTCAAGGACAGTTACGCGGTGATTCAGCAGGGGGAAGTGTTCCTCCAGAAGGTCCACATTGGCCATTACAGTCCGGCCAGCCGTTTCAACCACGAACTGGAGCGACCCCGCAAATTGCTGCTGCATCGCCGGGAGATCAACCGCCTTCATGGCCTGGCGGACCAGAAAGGGCTGACCATGGTGCCCCTGAAGGTTTACTTTAAAAACGGCCGGGCCAAGGTCGAAATAGCCCTGGTGCGTGGCAAGAAGTTCTTCGACAAGCGCCAGGATATCGCCAAGCGGGATGCTGACCGGGCTATCGACCGCGCCTTGAGGGGCAGAGAGTGAGCCAGGCACGGGGAAAGACGATGGCCCCGTGCCTCAAGTGCGGGGGCGGGGAAATGTACTATGACCCCCGGGTCGAGGCCGGGCACCACGGGCAGTTGCGGGTGTGTTCCTGTATCGAGGAACAGTGCCGTTGCGGCGGACGCCCGCCCTACTACTTCTGGGACGAAGAGGCCCGCAACCAGCGCTGCCCCTGCTGGTCGGCGCGCCGCCGCCTGACCGAGGTCGGGCGGATGTTCAAGGAAGCCGACATCCCCGAACGCTACCGGTGGAAGTTCCGGGAGGACTTTCATTCCACCACCCCGGACGGGGCGCCGGTGAGGATTGCCCAGGACGCGCGCCTGTACGTTTCGACCCTGATCGACACCGACAAGGAGCCCGAGCGGGGTTTCCTGCTCCACGGCCGGCCCGGGACTGGCAAGACCCTGCTCAGCTGTATCATGCTCAACGAGTTGATGCTAAACCGATTCAGGCCCGGGCGTTTTCTCAACCTCTCCAAATACCTCCAACAACTGCGCGACACTTATTCTGAGGACAGCGACAACTACGGCCGGACCTGGAGGATCATCGAGGCCTTGGGGAAGATTCCCTACCTAGTGATCGATGACTTTGGGGTGCAGCGGGGCACCGAATGGGCCAAGGAGGTGCTCTACGATCTGGTCGATACCCGGTATGCGGACAAGCGCTTCACGGTGATCACCACCAACCAGCCCTTGAGCGAGTTGCAGCAACTATCGCAGGGGCGGATCTATTCGCGATTGCTGGAGATGTGCAAGCTGGTGGAGATGGAAGGCGAGGATTTCCGCCAACACCTGCAGCCCAAAGTGTGAGGAGGAACGAGTGTGGCAGTGACGCGCAGTGACGGGCGTGTTTGGGATCAGTTGCGGCCAGTGCGTATCACCCGCAGCTATCTCAATACCAGCCCTGGGTCGGTGCTGATCGAGATGGGCCACACCAAGGTGATCTGCACCGCGGCGGTGGAGGAGGCGGTCCCCTCGTTCAGGGCAGGCCTGGGAGCTGGCTGGCTGACCGCCGAATACGGGATGTTGCCCGGATCTTCGAGCCGACGCATTCCCAGAGATGCAGGCCGGCCCAACGGGCGGACGCAGGAAATCCAGCGCCTCATCGGCCGATCGTTGCGGGCTGCAGTGGACCTGGGCCGCCTGGGGGCGCGGACCATTTATATAGATTGCGATGTGATCCAAGCCGACGGCGGCACCCGTACGGCCGCCATCACCGGGGGGTATGTGGCCCTGGCCGAGGCCATCGCCAAGCTGCGGTCCAGCGGGGTGCTGGAAGCCGATCCGCTGCAGCAGCCCGTCGCCGCCGTCAGCGTGGGGGTAGTCGGGGATGAGGTGGTCCTCGATCTGTGTTACGCTGAGGATTCGCGGGCCCAGACCGATATGAACGTGGTGATGCGGGCGGACGGCGGGATCATCGAGGTCCAGGGCACCGCCGAAGGACAGCCCTTCAGCAGGGAGGACGCCGCGGCGATGCTAGACCTGGCTGCCAAAGGCATTGCACAGTTGCGCCAGCACCAGGAGGAGGTAGTGAAAGGTCTGTTTTGAAAGGGAGATAGGGTCGAGTTGAGAAAAATCTTGACAGCCCCTTTGACCCCTGCTATGTTAATTACCAACTCCGCAAGGCATGGTTGTATTTTCTTCCAGGTCCTAACTCAACCTGAAGGACTGGCATATGGCTGAAATGCCTAAGTTTCCGTTCTGGGATATGGAGGATTCGCTGGGGAGTTATCTGGCCGAGATTGCTGGTTCCAAGCCTCTTTCCGCAGCCGACGAGGTCGAGGTAGCCCGCCGCATCAGGCAAGGGGATGAGGAAGCCCGAAACCTGTTAGTGGAGGCCAATCTGCGCTTTGTGGTTAGCGTGGCCAAGGAATACCAGAACCGCGGGGTGCCGCTGGCCGATCTCATCAGCGCCGGAAATATGGGCCTGATCACCGCGGCTGAGCGTTTCGACGAGACCAAGGGCTTCAAGTTTATCTCTTATGCGGTGTGGTGGATACGACAGGCCATACTCCAGGCCCTGGCCGAGCAGTCGCGCACGGTGCGCCTGCCGCTCAACAAAATCGGGCTGCTTTATAAGATTTCCAAAGCTTCGCGTCTGCTGCAGCAGACCCGCGAGGATGCCCCCCATCCGGAGGAGATTGCCCAGGAACTGGATCTCCCAGTGGAGGAAATCAAGGAGACCATGCTCTGTGGGCGTTCGGTGCGTTCCCTCGACGCTTCGTTCAGAGACGAAGAGGACCATAACCTGCTCGATGTCCTGCCCGACGACCGCCAGGAGTCCCCAGAGAGCCAGGTGATGCGCGGTTGCCTGCGCGGCCAGATCGATTCGGCCCTGCGCACCCTGGTTGGCAGGGAAGCGGAAATTCTTAAATTGTATTTTGGCCTCGACGGCGAGGAGCCCATGACCCTCGACCAGATCGGTGCCCGGTTCGGATTGACCCGCGAGCGGGTCAGACAGATCAAGGAAAAGGCCCTGCACCGGCTGCGCCACCCCAGCCGTTGCGACCAACTGCGAACCTACAGCCGGGCGTGAACAAAGCGGTGGCAAATCTCCCTTCCCCAGCCTCCCCTGCTCCCCTGAGCGCAACTGGAGGCGTCGATGGCCGCCGATACTTCGGAGGAGGAATTGCTCCGTTCGATAGCAGAGGTAGAAGCCAGGATCCAGAAGTTTCGTAAGAAGGTGCGTGCTGTTTTGGCTGCGGCGCAGCCCGAGGGTCAGAACCCCGCAACTGAAAACCGATCCCAGTCCCGGGGCTAGGTTCGGAAACATCGAAAGAGGGGATAGCGTTGCTGTCTCCTCTTTTCTATTTTTTGGCAGGTCCAGAACCCTGCCAAAAGGATCCTATGCACGCACTGAGCGAAAAAGAGTTGTTGCAGATCTGCCGCAAGTACGAGTTCCCCTGTCCCGTGTGCGAGGCGCGGAATACCTTTTTCCGTCTCAAGCCCGACATCTGCCGCCCCGGAGACCAGGAGGGGGACGGGCATTCCCGCACCTGGCGCTGGACCAAACCTGGTTTCGACTCGCTGGACCCCAAGCAGCTTTTCTGGGGCATCTGCCAGAAATGCCGCTTTGCCGGCGAACTGGACGATGCCGATTTCCGCGCCGCCGAGAAGGACCCCGAGGGTTTCAAGGCCCAGTACAACTCGTCGGCGTTGGATCGACTGGTAGCCGGCAGTCTGGCGGGTAAGTCTGCGGTCCAGGCCCTGGGCAAAATGATCAACGCCAAGGATCCCTTCGTCAGCGTCATCGCCCATTTTCATTTGGGCATCTATAGCCATTGTCTGCGCCAGCGTATTGCCCCCGGTAGTCTGGCCCGGTACTACCTGCGCCTGGCCTGGACCTACCGCGACCTCGAGGCCTATTATACCGGTACCAACCTGGAAGGGGTCAAAAAGCAGTTGGCCGCCATCGAGGACCGCTGGAATATCGAGCTGCCCAAACACAAGGATTATCCCCAGGCACCGGAGTTGGTCAAGGAAGAGGTCGAAGCCCTGCGCTTGAGTAGGGCCTATTTCCAGCGCAACTAGGAGACGGCGAAGGAATCGGGCCAGGAAGGTGAGGTACGGCTGCGCGGCCTGCTCGCCGAAATCGCTTTCCGCATTTATTTCCTGACCAGCACTGAGGAGGACTACAAGACGGCGCTGAGTTTCTTCAGCGGGGTAATGCAGCAGTGCCAGAGCATCGTCAACGACAAGAGCATCACCGGCGGCATCGTCAATAAAGCGCGCGGGGTGCTGGACGGGGCCAAGGAACGCGCCCGCGAGCTGCGAGAACTGCATAAGGAGCGCGGTCCCGGTACCGCGGGGGAGCCGGCCCCGGCAGTGGCAGTGCCGTCCAAGCCCAAGGAAGCGGCGGTAGTCGCCCCGGCCAAGGAACCCGAAAAAGCAGCCCCAGCCCCGGTGCCCAAGGCGGCCCCGGCGCCGGCAGCGGTGCCGGAAAAGACGCCAGCCGCGGTGAACGGGGGCAGCCGGCTGGAACTGGACCAGCTCACGCGGCAGGTGAATATCTTCAAGGAGGAGAACACCACCCTGCGGGAGCGGGTCAAGGTGTTGGAGGAGGATAACGAGAAATGGCGCCAGGTGCTGGGCAAGGACCCTCTCATCGGCCTGCCCAACCGTATTTTCCTCTTTCGTATCTCTCTGCCCAAAATCCTGCGCACCCTGCAGGAAACAGGGCCCCTCTCGTGTTTCGGGCTGGCCCTCGACCAGGTGGCCAAAATCAACACCGAACAGGGCTGGCCGATGGGGGACCGCATGCTTCAGGAAGCAGTGCGGGCTCTGCGCACCCTGCTGGCTGAGGGCGAAGAACTCTACCGTCTCGACGGGGTGAACTTCGCCATCTTTGGCAAGATGGGCAATTTGCAGGCCAAGCAGCGCGGAGTGGATCTGCGCCGGCAACTGGCCGGCGCCAATGTGCAGGTGGACAAGACCACCATGCCGCTGACGGCCAGCCTGGGGGTGGTGACGGTGGAAAAGCAGCTGGGGGCCAGTCAGGTGGAGGCGTCAACAGCAATCTTCCAAGCCCTCATCGAGATGCTCGGCAGGGCCAAACAGAAAGGGGGCAACACTGTGGAGGTGTACCCCAACACTCGTTTCTGAAATTGCGCGTTTAAAATAGAGGAAAAAACGATGGAAAAATGGGCTACCGGCATCTTCACTTCCATACGCGGCGGTCTGGGCGCGGGCCTGGACTCGGTGCGCAACCTCGGGGTCTCCACCGTCCAGTTACACGCCCCCGCGGCCGATTACCGCACCCCGGAGCGCACTGCCCAGATGAAGGAGCAGTTCGCCCAGGCCGGTATCGAGGTCACCGTAGTTTTCGCCGGCTTTGAGGACGATGACTACGCTACGGTTGAGCGGGTCGTGCAGAGCGTGGGCCTGGTGCCCAAGGACCGGCGGGCCCGCCGGCTCAAGGAGGTGCTGGAGATCTCCGACTTCGCCAAGGCCCTGGGGGTGGAGGCCATCGGCATGCACCTGGGCTTTGTGCCCCCAGATGCCGCTGATCCCGAGTTCAAGGCCGTGGTGGAGGTGACCCGCCAGGTCTGCGACCACTGCGCCGGCAACCATCAGCGTTTCCACCTAGAAACCGGGCAGGAAAGCGCCATCGAGTTGATCCATTTTATCGAGGCGGTGGGGCGCGACAACCTGGCGGTGAATTTCGATCCGGCCAACATGATCCTCTACGGGGCAGGCAACCCGCTGGAGGCCCTCGACCTGGTGGGTCCCTACGTCAAGAGTGTACACTGCAAGGACGCCAGTTATGCCCGCAAGCCGGGCCAGCCCTGGTACGAGGATGCCCCCCTGGGTCAGGGTGACGTGCACATCGAGGCCTGCCTGCGAAAATTAAACGCCCTGGGGTACGAGGGGGCATTGACCATCGAACGCGAGTATTCCCCCGATCAGGTCGGGGATTTGCAGGCCGCCCTCAAACTGCTTGGGCAGCTGCGCGGCAAGATCCTGGGGGCTTGATGGACGCGGCCTTGCGCAGCCGATTGGACCTGGCCATCGAGGCGGCCTGGCAGGCGGGCCGCATCACCCTGCGCTACTACCAGGCCGGGGTGCAGCCGGAGTGGAAGGCCGACGAGTCCCCGGTGACGGTGGCCGACCGGGAGGCCGAGCAGAAGATCAGACAAATGCTGGAGCATAGCTTTCCCGATGACGGGGTGGTGGGGGAGGAGTACGGCGCCCAGGAGGGGGCATCGGGATATCGATGGCTCATCGATCCCATCGACGGCACCAAGGCTTTTATCCAGGGGGTGCCGCTCTACGGGGTGCTCATCGGGGTTGAGACGCCCCAGGGGGTGGAGGCCGGGGTGGTGCTCTTGCCGGCCCTCGACGAGCTGGTCTGGGCCGCCAAGGGGGAGGGGTGCTGGTGGAATGGCCGCCGTGCTGCGGTTTCCCAGGTGGATCGACTACAAGAGGCCTGCCTGTGTTATACCGAAGCGGGCAGCTTCGCCAAATACGGCCAGGCCCGGGCCTGGGAGGCCCTGTGCCGGGGCAGCCGCGTCCAGCGCGGCTGGGGAGACTGCTACGGCCACATCCTGGTGGCCACTGGCCGGGCCGAAGCCTGTTTCGACCCGGTGATGAACCCCTGGGACTGCGGTCCTCTGCTGCCTATCCTCGAAGAAGCCGGCGGTACCTTCACCGATTGGCAGGGCCAGACCACGGTGTACGGTCCGGATGCCTTTTCCACCAATGGACAGCTCTTCCCGGCGGTGATGGAGCAGCTCAAGGCTGTGCGGTGAGCCCATAGTGATTGACTGCCGCGATGAGGGGCGTCAGGGAGTGACCCGCTTCGGCCTTTCCCGAGTCCCGGGCCTGCCACCGACGCCCCTGGCCACCCCCAGACCTTTTCCCGGCCACCACTCCCCCAGTAAAGGCCTTAGGGGTCATCTTCCTGCCGCGTACTGGTCAAATACCCCCCAAGCCCTTCGTTCCTGAAGGGCTGATTTTTTGGAGCATAACTGTGGACACGCAGATTATCCTCGACCACATCCAGGAAGCGGACTACCGGCCGGGCAAGGTCAAGGACCTGGCCCGCGCCCTGGGGGTGTCCCAGCCCGAGTACCGCGCTTTTCGCCAGGTGATCAAGGAGCTGGAGCGCGAAGGGCAGTTGGTGCGGCTGCGCAATAACCGCTATGCCCATCCCAGCCGGATGGCACGGACCGCTGGCCTGTTCCGCCTGCATCCCCAGGGGTACGGCTGGGTGGAGCGGGAGGAGGGCCAGGCCGATATCCTGATCCCGTCTGAGGGTATGGGCAGCGCCGCAGAAGGGGATCTGGTGCGGGTCGAGATTGTCTCCCAGCGGCGCCATCCCGAAGGCCGGGTGGTCGAGATCCTCCAGCGCGCCCAGCAGCAGGTGGTGGGCACCTTCTACTGGCAGGGCCGAAATGGGGTGGTGCGGCCGGACGAAAGCCGCTGGGGCCGGGATATCCCGCTGAGCCGGCGTCCACCCCCCGAGGCCAAGGACGGGTACAAGGTGCGCCTCCGGCTCCTGCCTGGGCAGCGGGGTACCTGGCAGGGGGAGGTGGAGGAGGTGCTGGGCGATCCGGCTGATCCGCGCCTGGATTTCCTGTCAGTGGTCACCCAGCTCGGGCTGCCCTTGGAGCACACCCCGGCGGTACAGGAGGAGGCTGCCCAGCTTTCGGCCGATATTGGGGCCGAGGCCGGGGGCCGGCGGGATCTGCGCGGGCTCACCTGTTTCACCGTGGACCCGGTGCACGCCCGCGACTTTGACGACGCGGTGTCCGTGGAAGCGCTCGAAGAAGGTGGCCACCTGCTGGGCGTACACATTGCCGATGTGGCCCACTACGTCCGGGCCCGCACCGCCCTGGACCGAGAGGCTTTGCGCCGGGGGACCAGCGTGTACCTGGTGGACCAGGTCATTCCCATGCTGCCCGAGCGTTTGGCCAGCCAGTTGTGTACCCTGCTGCCGGGCGAGGACCGGCTGACGGTTTCGGTGCTGATGCGCCTCGATGCCAAGGGGGAGGTCGGGAACTTCGAGGTCGTCGAGTCCATCATCCGCAGCGCTGCCCGACTGACCTACGAGGAGGTGCAGGCGGTTTTCGATGGGGAAGGTGCCGGTCGGGCAGAGGACCTGTCCCAGCTACTCCTGTCGATGCGGAAAGTGAGCCTGCAGCTCAAGCAGCACCGCGTGCAGCGGGGGGCGCTAGACTTTGACCTCCCGGAACCTCGGGTGGAGCTGAATGAGGAGGGCTTGCCCACGGCCCTGGGCCAATACCCCCGGCTACAGAGCCACCAGCTGATCGAGGAGTTCATGCTGGCCGCCAATGGCTGTGTGGGCCGCCTCGCCCGCGACCATCAGCTGCCAGTGCTCTACCGCGTCCACCGCCATCCAGACCAGGAAAAGCTGCGCTTCTTCTCCGACTACCTGCGCAGCGCCGGCGTGCGTTTCGACCGCACCCGGGCCATGGCCCCCAAGGACCTGCAAAAGCTGCTGGCCAGTTTCGGTGACCAGGCCGAGTCCAGACTAGTCAACCGCCTGCTCTTGCGGGCGATGATGCGGGCCGAATACACCCCCAGGGACATCGGCCATTACGGCCTGGCCTGCCATCACTACCTGCATTTCACCTCCCCCATCCGGCGCTACCCAGATCTGCTAGTCCACCGGGTGATCAAAGCCTTCCTGAGCGGCGGACCGCCGGTCGAGTTGGAACAGGAGCAGTTGTCCTGGATGGGGGTGTGGACATCCAGCTGGGAGCGCCGGGCCAATGTGGCCGAACGGGCCTATACCAAGAGCAAGCAGCTGCGTTATATGGAGGGACATCTGGGCGAGGAATACCCCGGCCTGGTCTCGGGGGTGCTGCGCAATGGTTTCTTTGTGGAATTGGAAGGGTTGATGGTGGAGGGATTTTGTGCCCTGGCTTTCCTCGACGACTACTTCGAGTTCGATGAGCGCCAGCACTGTCTGCGCGGCCGCAATACCGGCCGCACCTTCTCCCTGGGCACGCCAGTGCGGGTGCAGGTGGTGCGGGTGGACTGGTCGCCCCCACGCCTGGATCTGCGCCTCCTCGACGAAAAACAGCCCCGCGTCGCGCGCAAGACCAAGACGAGTAAGAAGAAGGCCAAGAAGCGGCGTTAAGCCACCCGGTACTTCTCCACCACCTTCAGGTCCACTTTGACGCCCAGCCCGGGTCCCTGGGGGACGTGGAAGTGGCCGGCTTCGAGCTTCAAGCTGCCTTCCAGCACATCTGCCACCCGGGTGAAGGGCAACTCGTCGCAGGGCAGGGTGGCATTGGGCAGGGTGCTCTGCAGCTGCACCGAATAGGCGGCCAATACCCCGGTGCACAAGCCACCCATCTGCACCCAGCAGGGCACCTGGGCTGCCTCGGCCAGGGCTGCGGCCTTGCGCACCTGCAGGGCCGATCCTCCCAGGTTCACATAGTCGATACATTCGGCCTTGAGTGCCTGCAACACGCCGGCCGGCGCGCCCAGGTGCAGGGCCATGGGGATGTGGGACTTTTCGCGCAAGAGCCGGTACCAGTCGAGATTTTCCTTGAGCACCGGGTCTTCGAAGACCGAAACCGTGCCAAAGGGTTCCAACTGGGCGGCCAGCCGGGCGGCGACCGGAGGTAGGCGAAATTCGGTGTTGGGATCTACCCCCACAGTGTACTCAGGTCCGGTGGCCTCCTTCATCAGGCGCACGGTCTCGACGATATCCCAGGAGCGGGCTTTGAGCTTGTGGTTGGAAAAGCCCAGGCGTGCCCCCACCTCGGCCTGGGCAGCGGTCTCGGCCGGCGCCATGTGGCAGGACCAGTAGGAGACCGGGACCTTGTCGCGCACCTTGGGGCCAAAGAAGCGATGCATGGGCAGGCCATAGGCCTGGCCGGCGATGTCCAGCAGGGCGCAGGTGAAGGCATCGGGCTGGGCAAAGGGATCGAGGGCCAGCGGGTCCTGGCCCACTAGGGCGGCTCCTTGGGCGGCAAGTACCTCGCGTTTGCCCTGGTACTCGCCCCAGCCCTGCAGGCCCTCATCGGTGCTGAAGCGGCACAGGGTGATGTCGTAGATCTTGGGAAAATATTGGGCGATAGGGGGAATGGGGGGGATTTCGACTTCGAACAACTCGACGGCAGTGATCTTCATAGCGCGCTCCTGGCTAGGGTCGGGGGTTCTAGATAGCGGAGAACGCGGCTGGGCGCAAGGGGTGGAGGGGAAGGGGAGCCGGCCTTATATTTTTGCTCCACAGGGGGCAAGGCACAGCGATGAAAATCACCGGGCTCCAGATCCGCAGTATCCAGGTTCAGCGCCAGCACCGCACGGTGGTGGGTACCGGCATTCACACCCCCGTCGCCGGGGCCGGGGACGCCCCCACCCTTTCCCGCTTCGCTTTCCTCCAACTGGAGACCGGCGAAGGATTCTCCGGCTTGGGGGAGTGGTCCGATCTAGAAGCTGGCCTGGAGCCGGTCCAACTCAAGGGCCAGTTGGAGGCCCTGCTCCTGGGCCGAAGCCCCTTTGACCTCGAATCCATCTTCGCCACCTTCCCCCTCGACCGTTCCACCCGCTGCGCCGTGGACAGCGCCCTGTACGACCTGATGGGCAAGGCCCTAGGGGTGCCGGTTTACCAGTTGCTGGGCGGTCGGTACCGGCCGCAGGTGGAGGTCTCCTGGGTGGTGTACATCCGCCAGCCAGACCTGATCGCCCAGGAAATCCAGGCGATGTGTTCCCAGGGGTTCACGGCCTTCAAGCTCAAGGTGGGCTCGCGCATCGAACACGACGAGACCTGCGTGCGCATTATCCGCGAAAGCGCCGGCCCCCAGGCCCAGCTCAAGCTGGACGCCAGCGGGGCCTGGAGCCTTGAGGAAGCCATCGAGTATATCCCGCGCCTGGCCCAGTACGGCCTGCAGGCCGTGGAGTCGCCGGTGCGGGGGCGGGGGGCCGAGGATCTGGCGCGGGTGCGCCAGGCGGTGGAGGTACCCATCATCGAGCATGTCTGGGACCGCTGGGACTACGTGCTGGACCTGGTGCGCCACCAGTCAGTGGACATCATCAATCTCTTCCCAGAAGGGTGCGGGGGCCTCTTCCGCTGCAAGAAGGTGCTGGCTCTGGCCGAGGCCGCCGGCATCGGGGCCTTGCTGGGCAGTACCGTGGAGTTGGGGGTAGGTACGGCCGGACAGATCCATCTAGGGGTTTCTAGCCCGGGAATCGCCTACCCCTCTGACCTGATCGGCCCGGCCATGTACCAAGAGGACGTGGTCACTCGCCCCTTTGTGTATCAGGCCGGGGGCCTGGCCCCGCTGGAGGGACCGGGGTTGGGGGTGGAACTGGACCCGGCGCAACTGGAGCGCCTCGGGGAGTAGGGACCGGTGTTCCTGGCCACTAAGAAAAAAGGAGCTTGAAGAAATGGAGCACACCAAAGCCGCCATCGAATCCGTGCGGGCTTACTACCAGGCGCAGGGCATCTTCCTAAAGAGGTTCGGTTTTGGCCGCAAACCGGCCTTGCTGATCATCGACATGGCCTACGGCTGGACCGATCCGGCCTATGCCACGGGGTCAGCGCGCCTGGACGAGACGGTAAGCGCCATTCAGGCGTTGCTACCGCCCTGCCGGGCCAAGAAAGTGCCGGTGATCTACACTACCTCGCCCTTTAGGCCGCATGCCGAGGAACCCATGCACGCCCAGCCAGGAGGGAAGGATTTCCGCCGCTGGGACGAGCGGGCCTGCCAGCTAGATGCGCGCTTGGCCCCGGCGCCCGAAGACCTCATCCTGTACAAAGAGAACGCCAGCGCATTTTTCGGCACCCATCTGGCCTCCTACTTGATCGAGCAGGGGGTGGATACCCTGCTGATCACGGGTTGCTCGACCAGTGCCTGCGTGCGGGCCGCAGCCACGGATGCGCGGGCCTACCGCTTCAAGGCCATCATCCCCCGGCAGGCCGTGCAAGATCGGGCTGAGGCGGCCCACGAGTGGAATCTCTTCGACATCGACGCCAAGTTTGGCGATGTGGTGGAGATGCAGGAAGTGCTGGACTATTTGGCGGTGCTGAAGAGCACATGAAAATCCTCATCACCGGTATCACTGGCCGCATCGGCGCCAATTTGGCCGCTGCCCTCGTCGGTGCGGGCCATCAGGTGCGCGGCCTGGTCTGGGACCGAGACCCACGCGTGGAGAAACTTGCGGGTTTGGGAGTGGAACTAGTGTATGGGAGCATCACCCGGCCGGACGAAGCCGCCGCTGCTGTGGCCGGGGTGGAGGTGGTCTACCATCTGGGTGCCGCTTTCCAGGGTGGGGGACCTTTCACCGAGGACGAGTACTTCGAGATTAATGTGCGCGGCACCTTCAACATGTTGGAGGCAGCCCGACGTCAGAGGGGCATCCGGCAGTTCCTCTTTGCCGGCACCGACGCCCTCTACGAGAAGTATGTCCCAGGGGGTATGCTGGAACCCATCACCGAGGAGACCCCGCGCCGGCCCCGAGGCGCGTACGCTCTCACCAAATCGGTGGGCGAGGAGCTGGTAAACGGCTACTTTCTTGGCCACGGCCTGCCCACCACCATCCTGCGTTTTGCCATGGTCCTGGGCGCTGGCGAGATCCTCGACTTTCCCCAATTCTACCTGAGCAAGATGAAGGACAGCGCTCAGGAACTGGCGGCCCTGTGGCAGGGGGAGGAAGGTCTGGTGGCGCTCAAGGATGACCAGGGGCGTTATTACAAGAAACACGTGGCCGAGGTGCGCGACATCGTGCACGGCTGTGTGTGCGCCCTGGGCTGCGAAGCGGCGTACGGGCAGACCTTTCAACTGGCCGGGCCTCGGCCCTTCACTTGGGACGAGGCGGTGGGGCAGCTGAGCGTGGCCTTGGACTTGCCGGTGGTCGAGGCGCAGGTATCAGGAATCCCCACCTATTACGAATTCGATATCACCAAAGCCCGCCGTCTGCTGGGCTTCAACCCACAATTCGACCTGGGCCGCATGATCGCCGACGCCCTGCGCTTTCGCCAGGGTGAGGATGTAGGCCTGCTGCCCACGCGCTTAGAGGATTAATATGAAAGACGCCATCTTGCTGGCCGGAGACCGATACCACCGGGCCGAGGACGCCTTTGCCGGGGTGGGACCCGCTCTGGAAGCAACCGGGTTGCAGGTAGAGTACACCGCCGACTTTGCCGGCCTGAACCATCAGGCGCTCCAAGGCAAGCGGCTTGCGGCCATTCTGCGCGATGGCATGCAGTGGCCCCAGGGCGACAGCCAGCCGCACGAGGTGTGGATGCAGCCCCACCAGGAAGAAGCCATCGAGGCTTTTGTGGCCGGGGGCGGGGCCTTTCTGCCCCTGCACAACGCCGGCTGGGCCTATCCCTGGAAAAACGGGTATAGGCGAGTGATGGGTGGGTACTACCAGGGCCACCCTCCGGTGCAGGCCTTCGACGTGCAGGTGGTGGCCGCTCATCCCATCACCGCCGGGGTGGAGGATTACGAGATCACCGACGAGCAACACTTTCTGTGGTTCGACCACGACCGGGTGCAGCTGCTGCTCAAGAGCCAGGGCCGCAACGGCATGGAATCGGCGGCAGGCTGGGCGTACGAGTACGGCAGGGGCAGGGTAGCGTACCTGGCCAACGGCCACACCCTGGAGGTCTTGCAGCATCCCATGGTGCAGCGGCTCCTGCACAACGCAGCCCGCTGGCTGCTGAGAATGGAGTAGAACATGGACAGGGAGACTCTCAAAAAACAGGTTTGCGCGGCCATCGACCAGCGCCGCGAACGCATCGTCGCCCTCGGCGAGGCGATCATGGACGACCCCGAGCTGGGCTTCAAGGAGGTGCGCACCGCCCGGCGGGTGGCCGAGATCTTTGCCGAATTGCAATTGCCCTTTGAGGAGGGGTTGGCCCTCACCGGGGTCAAGGCCCAACTTGCGGGCTCTAGGCCCGGCCCCACCGTGGCGCTGATGGGGGAGCTGGACGCCCTGGTGGTGCCCGGCCACCCCCGCGCCCATGCCCAGACCTGTGCGGCCCATGCCTGCGGCCACAACGCCCAGATCGCCGGCCTGATGGGAGCGGCCCTGGGTCTGGCTGCCTGCCGGGCGGCAGATCATCTGACCGGCCAGATCGCCTTTATGGCCGTGCCCGCCGAAGAATACGTGGAGATCGACTACCGCCTGGGCTTGGTCCAGGAACGCAAGACCACCTTCCTGGGCGGCAAAGCCGAAATGCTGGAGCAGGGCCACTTCGACGGCGTGGACATGGCGCTGATGATCCACAGCGGCAGCGCTGAACATCTGGAGGGGGCGGTGGGGGTGGCGGCTTCTTCCAACGGATTTCTCGCCAAGAGCGTGCGCTTCATCGGCCGGGCGGCCCACGCCGGCATGGCGCCCGAGCAGGGGATCAATGCCCTCAAGGCCGCCCAGATCGCGCTGACCGCCATCGATGCCCAGCGCGAGACCTTCCGCGACCAGGACTGCGTGCGGGTCCACCCCATCCTCACCAAGGGCGGGGACCTGGTCAACATTGTGCCCGCCGAGGCGCGGCTGGAGACCTATGTGCGGGCCCGCACCAACGAGGCTATGCTCGACGCGGCGGCCAAGGTGGACCGCGCCCTCAGGGGGGCGGCTATGGCGCTGGGCTGCCAGGTCGAGATTCAGACCGTCCCGGGGTACCTGCCCCTGCGCAACGACCCGCTGCTGGCCCAGGTCTTCAGGGAAAACGCCGGGCAACTCTTCGGCAGCGCGGCCTACCGCGACCTGCCCCACAGCGGCGGCTCCACCGACGCCGGCGACCTGAGCCAGCTGATGCCGGTGTTACATCCGGTGATGATGGGCGCCAGCGGGGCGGCGCACAGCATCGGGTGGCACATCTCCGACCCGGATTCCGGCTACCTGGCGCCGGCCAAAGCCCTGGCGATGATGGCCATCGACCTGCTGTGGGACGATGCCTCCCTGGCCCGTCGGGTGGCCCACGAACACCAGCCGGCCCTGAGCAAGGAGGCCTATCTGCGTCAACAGAAGGCGGTTTTCAATACCGAGTTGTACGCTGGAGAAGGAGGAAGCTGAGATGCGCCTGGGATTGGTGACCTACAGCCTGGCCAAGGACTGGGACCTGGGTACCCTGATTGCCAACTGCGAGCAGACCGGTTTCGCGGGGGTAGAGTTGCGCACTACCCACGCCCACAAGGTGGAAAGCGACCTGAACCCCACCCAGCGGGCAGAGGTGCGGAAACGTTTCGCCGGCTCGCCGGTAGAGCTGGTGGGCTTGGGGACTGCTTTTGAATTCGATATGGTGGACCCGGCCGAATTGCAGTGCCATATCGAGGGCACTAAGGCATACCTCCAACTGGCCGCCGACCTGGGCGCCTCGGGGGTCAAGGTGCGGCCCAACAAATTGCACGAGGACGAAGGTGTGCCCCGCGATCAGACCTTTGCCCAGATCGGTCGCGCCCTGCGCCAATGCGGGGAAAGCGCCGCAGACTTAGGGGTGCAGTTGCGACTGGAGGTACACGGCCGCTTCACCTGCGAACCTCCGCACATCCGCACGATGCTCGACTACGCCGACCACCCCAGTGTGGTGGCTTGCTGGAACTCCAACCCCCAGGACTTGGACGGCGGTTCCATCGACGGCAATTTCGCCCTGTTAGCTGGGCGCATCGGCCTGGTGCACATCAACGAGTTGTGGAGCGACTACCCCTGGCGGCGACTCTGCGAGCTGCTCAGGCAGAGTGGGTACGCAGGATACTGCCTGGCCGAGATTGCCGAAAGCCCAGATCCCCTGCGCCTGATGCGTTATTATCGGGCCCTATGGCAGTTGCAGGCAGGAGTATAGGAGGGAGAGATGCCGGAAATCGCCTTTGTCAACGGCGTGTTCATGCCTTTGGCCGAAGCCGTGGTGTCGGTAGAGGACCGCGGCTTCCAGTTCGCCGACGGGGTGTACGAGGTGTTGGCTTCGTACGGGGGGCGCCCCTTTGCCCAGGAGTCCCATCTGCACCGTCTCGAGCACAGCCTCAAGGCCCTGCACATCGACCTGGACCTGGGCGCCTACGGCCTGGAGGGCATCGTGCGCGAGGGCATGGCGCGCAGCGGATTCGCCGAGACCATGGTCTATATCCAGATCACCCGGGGGACGGCCCCCAGGCACCACGAATTTCCCGCTGCCGGCACCCAACCTACGGTGGTGATGACGGTCAAACAACTGCGCCGGCCGGCTGCCGAGCGGTATGAAAAGGGCGTGAAGGTGGTCAGTACCCCGGATCTGCGCTGGAAGCGCTGCGACATCAAGAGCACCTCACTCTTGGCCAATATCCTGGCCAAACAACAGGCCGCCGAGGCCGGGGCTTTTGAGGCCCTGCTGGTAGACGGTCAGGGCCGCGTCACCGAGGGGTCTTCCACCAGTGTCTTCTGTGTGCGCCAGGGCGCACTGTGGACCTCTCCAGCGGGACCCCATATCCTGCCGAGCATCACCCGGGGCATTGTGCTGGAATTGGCCCGGGAGTTGAAGCTGCCGGTGCGCGAGGAGTTTTGCACCCTGGAGCAGTACCAGCAGGCCGATGAAGTCTTTTTGGCCGGTACCACCACCGAGGCCATGCCAGTGGTCAGGATCGACGAGCACCAGGTGGCTGACGGAAAGCCCGGGCCGCTGACCCGGCAGCTGCGCCAGGCCTTTCTGGAGTACGTGGCAAGGGGCGACTGGTGAAGGGCGGCAACGGGCAACCCACTTCGGCCTTTCCCGAGTCCCGGACCTGCCGCCGACGCCCCGCTCAACCCCCAGGTCCTTTCCCGACTCCACTCCCCCAGTAAAGACCTGCGGGGTTCGCCCGCTACCGCTTTGGATGACCAGCGGCAGATGGCCGGAGTAGGCCACTCTCCGACGTAGTCCAACGAAAAGCGGGTGCCACCCTCAGGGCAGCACCCGCTTCTGTTGTTGCCGTTGGACCTGCCCGCTTAGTGGAAGACCACCATCTTCATCTCGGTCATCTCCTCCACCGCGTACTTGGGGCCTTCCTTGCCCATGCCGCTGTCCTTGAGCCCGCCGTAGGGCATCATATCGGCGCGCCACATGGTGCCCCAGTTGATGTGTAAATTGCCCGATTGTACCTGGCGGGCGAATTTGAGGGCCCAGTCGATGTTCTGGGTGAAGATGGCCGCACTCAGGCCGTAGTTGCTGTCGTTGGCCATGGCGATGGCCTCGTCGATGTCATTGAAACGGCTGACGGCCACAGCCGGCCCGAACACCTCTTCGCAGGAGATGCGCATCTTGGGGTCCACGTCTGCCAGGATGGTAGGGGCGTGCATGGTGCCCTGGCGGGTGCCTCCGGTGACCAGGCGGGCGCCAGCGGCCACTGCTTCGTGTACCCACTCGTTGACCCGCACGGCGTCCCGCTCGCGGATCATCGGCCCCATCTTGACCCCGTCGGTGATGGGGTTGCCGGTGGTCAGCCCTTCGACCTTGGGTTTGAAGAGGTCGAGGAAGTCGCCATACACTTTCTGGTTGACCAGAATCCGCTGAGTCGAGATGCACACCTGGCCGGCGTTGGCAAAGCCGGTGGCGGCGGTGGTATTGGCCACCTTTTCTAGATCTGCATCTGACATGACGATGACCGGAGCGTTGGAGCCCAGTTCCATGGTCACCTTTTTCAGTCCGGCCACCCGGCAGATGTGCTCGCCGACCTCCTTGCTGCCAGTGAAGCTGATTTTGCGCACGCGCGGATCGCCGCAGATGGCGTCGCCGATGGTGCCGCCCGACCCGGTGATACACTGGATGCCCTCAGGAGGCAGGCCGGCGTCGAGCAGGATCTGGGTCAGTTTGAGGGCCGAAAGCGGGGTGTCGGTAGCCGGCTTGATGATCACCGAGTTGCCGGCGGCCAGGGCCGGACCCACCTTGTGGCAAACCAGGTTGAGGGGGAAGTTGAAGGGGGTGATGGCTGCCACCACACCGCAGGGGACTCGCAGCGTGAAGCCGAACTTGCCAGCCCCGTTCGAGGCCGCGTCAAGGGGCAAGGTCTCGCCGTTGAGGCGCTTGGCCTCCTCAGCGGAAAGGGTGATGGTCTCCTGGGCGCGGGCGGCCTCAGTGCGGCCTTCGGCGATGACTTTGCCTTCTTCCAGGGTGATGGTGCGGCCCAGGTCTTCGAGCCTTTCGGTCATCAACTCGGAGGCTTTGTGCAGGATCTGATAGCGCTGGTATGCGGTGAGTTTGGCCATCGCTTCGGCCCCGCGTGCCGCCGATGCCAGGGCGGTTTGCACGTCCTGGGGCGTGGCTTTGGGTACGGTATCTATTACCGAACCGTCGAAGGGGTTGAGCACCTCGATCTTCTCTTTGCCTTCGACCCAGGCGCCGCCGATATACATTTTCATAGCTCAAGTCCTTTGCACAGGAATTGGGGGTGACCTTTAGAGGTATACGATAGCAAAGCGCGGGAGGGCAGGCAACTCACCCCATGCCGGTGCCTAACGCGCCCCAGTCAGGGATCTTTGGCGCAGCGGCAGCCCTGCATCTCCGACTTGACCTCTGGAGCGCCGTAGAGCCGGGTGGCGATGCGGATGTGGTTGGGGTCGGTGCCGAAGGAGCCGCCCTTGATGACCTTGTTGCGGCCCTCCTTGGGTCCTTTCGGGTCCTTGGCCCCCTGGCTGTTGCGGTAGTAGCTGGCATCCAGCCAGTCGGCGACCCATTCCTCGGCATTGCCGGCCATGTCCATGATGCCAAAGGGGCTAACCCCGTCGGGGAAGGCACCCACTGGTGCGGTGTAGCGGTGGCCATCGGCGCTCCAGCCCTGCTCGGGGCGGATATTGGCCCGCCAGATGCCGTCGGTTTCGGGGCGTTCGTTGCCCCAGGGGTATTTGCGGTATATTTCTCCGGGCCCGCGGGCCGCGTATTCCCATTCGGCTTCGGTGGGCAGGCGTTTGCCCACATAGTTGCAGTAGGCGTACGCGTCAAACCAATTGAGCCCAGTGGCCGGCTGGTCTTCGGCCTTCATCTCGTCGTTGAGATAGTGCTGCAGGTGGTCCTGGTCGGCGGGCTGACTGGGGTGGTTGAACGAAGTACCCTGGTGCTGCTCGAGGTGGGCGAGAAAACGCTGGTACTGGGCGTTGGTGACCTCGTATTTGTCTAGGTAGAAGGCGCTGAGTTTGACCTGGTGGCGGGGGTACTCAGCCTCGTAGTTGAGATATATGCTTGGGGCAAACCCTTCCAGATCCGCCTTCTCACCCCCCATGAGAAATTCTCCGGCGGGGATGAGTACCATCTCGCCACCGTCCTTGGTTTGGATCTGCGGTTCGGGGCTGCAGCGCACCAGGCAAAGGCTCAACAGGAAAAGGGCACCGGACAATCCAAGGCGATACATGCGCGGGAAATCCTCCTTTCACGAGAGAGGCTGCCAACATACATTAAACGCAGGGGCCGTGAAAAGTTCCGCAAATGCCAGATTTTTGTCAAAGGGCCTCGGGCAGCAGACTCAGATCTGGCTGTCCCGGCCATTCTCCTGGCGGCACCGTGGATCGCCCTACGGTTATATTGGACAGTCTTTAGGGGTTATCTTTCCCCAGGAAAGGAGTCTGTCTGATGACGAAGAAACCCAAGAATACCGCGAGTGGCCGGTTCTCGTCGCGGCGCAAAACGGAAGCGGTGTTACGGCTTCTTCG
>SICG01000078.1 GCA_009691525.1 Candidatus Latescibacterota bacterium
TTCGCGGATTTTCATGACCCCGGGGGTTGCCATTTTGGCAACCCCTTTTTTGTCCAGGCTTCATTAAGGGTCGCTACTAGCCGATTCCAACGGCTTTGAGGTGGCGGGGCCACGCCCCATACGTTGGGGCGTGGCATGCCGCTCCGACCGTTCCCCATTTGCGTCCCGCAACACCAGATATATGGTGTTGCGCCGCTCCCGCTCCGCTACCCGGCCCACCACCTCTCCCCCGCCGCACGGTCGCACTCGTCAGCGATTGCGTCAGGGAAGGACCAATAGATACTGAAACTATAAACACTTCCCAAACTACTTGTTCTGAGCGATCATAGTTGCTATATTATATACACATAGGTATGCACAATACACCTCCACCAATAGAGCGCCTATGCTTGCGGGAAAGCGCCACAAGAAAACAGGAACCTTTCAGGTATATGAAGACCAGCTCCAAACCTTGCAGAAGATATCTGGAGAAACAGGACTCTCCCAGGCGGAGGTGCTGCGTCAGTTTATCGACCGGGGGGTGGAAGAATACGAGATCGACAGGGTCAAGAGGCGGGGGCGGAGTAGCCGTCATTGAAAAGGTTTAAGGCTGCCTAGGGGGATCACGGGAACCCCCTAGCTCTGAGCCCGGCAAGTGCCTGTTTGTCATGCTTAATGAGACGTCCGGCCCTTATTGCTAGGGGATTGTGGGCAGCGCATTGACACCGGTCTCGAGGACCTTTATATTTCTAGCTCTGTGTACCAGGAGGGCTAGACCTAATTGGTAAGGCAGCGGTCTTGAAAACCGCCGGGCTAATCACCCTTGAGGGTTCGAATCCCTCGCCCTCCGCCAGATGAGAACGCTCCGCAACTGGGAGTTGGTGTAGAAACCCGGAGAGGTGACTGAGTGGCCGAAAGTGGCAGCCTGCTAAGCTGTTGTAGGGGGTAACCCTTACCGAGGGTTCGAATCCCTCCCTCTCCGCCAGCCACTAACCTTTGTATTGCGCCCTCGTTCAATGGCAGGACACATGGCTCTGGACCATGTTATCGGGGTTCGACTCCCTGGGGCGCAGCCAAATAAACGTTCCTGATTTATCAGGGACGTTTATTTTTTTGCTTTTAAGCGGCTCGGTTCTTGACAAAGAAAAAACCAATAATATGTTTAATATTAAATAACCTCACATCAAAGAAAGAAATTACCCCCATGTATCTCACTCACACCACCCGCGTGATGGCCGCAGGATTAGTAGTCGCAGTATTAGGGGCGCTGCCCCTCCGGGCAGAAACCTATCAGATCGATGCCACGCACTCATCGGTGGATTTCAGCATCCGACACTTGGTCGGGATCACCAAGGGCAAGTTCACCGAGTTTTCCGGAGCCATCGTCTACGATGAGAAGGCCCCGGAAAAATCCTCGGTGGAGGCGGTGATCAAGGTGGGCAGCATCGACACGGAGAACGAGAAACGGGATGGTCATCTCAAGGCCCCGGATTTCTTCGACGCAGAGAAGTACCCGGAAATCACCTTCAAGAGCACCAAGGTAGAAAAGGGCGAGGGGAACAAGCTGGTGGTCACAGGCGATTTCACCATGCACGGGGTCACCAAGTCCATTCATTTTCCCGTGGAGGTGCTGGGAACGGGTACCAACCCCTGGACTAACATGGCGATCGCGGGTTTTTCCAGTGGAATTACCCTCTTGAGATCGGACTATGGAGTTAACAACTGGGCTGACAAAGCGGGCGTCGTGGGGGATGAGGTGAAGGTCGGTATCACGATGGAATCCGCTGTCTCGCCCCCCCCGGCACCGGCCGAGAAAAAGTAAACATGGTCCGAAACGGGCAGCTTGAGCAGGCGGTATCGGTGGATACCGCCTGCTTTTTGTTTAAAAAGCGGCCTGACTCAAGCTCAAGCATCGGAAAGTAAACAGTATGCGTATTGACAATTCGCCGCGATGTATATTATAGTTCAACATCCATCCCTGGTTGAGCCCTGATACCCCGGCTAGCTGCGGGGAGAACTTGCTTGAAAAAGATCCCCCTCAAAGAACAGGCCATCGCCTGGGGCTTCCTCTCGCCGGCCCTGCTGATCCTGCTTGTTTTTGGCATCTGGCCCATAATCTACGCGCTATACATCAGCCTGCACCGCTGGCGCATCAAACAAGAAGCCTTTATCGGGGTGGGCCACTATGTCCGCGCCCTGGATGATCCGACCCTTTATAATGGTTTTAAGATAACCGCCTTCTATGCCCTGGGTACGATCCCGGCAGAGTTGGTCCTGTCCACCGGTCTGGCCTGCCTGTTGTTCAATATCCTGAGAGGCAAGGGCTTTTTCCGGGTAATTTTTTTTCTTCCCTATATCACCCCGATAATCGCCTCGGCAGTGGTTTTCCGCACCCTTTTCAGCCCCCACCCTTCCTCGATGGCCAACCGTTTCTGGAGTTTCTGGGGGTTGGACAACCAGCGCTGGCTCTTTGAAAACAAGTCTGCGGTAGCCGTGCTGCTCAAAGGGATAGGGATGAGCACCTACCCCGCCTGGGTAGATGCCTGCTTCCCCAGCCTAGCCCTGGTTTCGGTCATCCTATACAACATTTGGGTCTACGTGGGGTACGACACGGTGATTCTGCTTGCAGCTTTGAGTGCCATCCCCAGTCATTACTATGAGGCAGCGGAAATGGACGGGGCCAATCCCTGGCAGTCTTTCCGCCACATCACCCTGCCCTTGATCTCTCCCACCCTCTTCTTCCTCTCTACCGTAGCCCTCATCGGGACCTTCAAGGCCTTCAACCACATCTATATCCTGCGCACCCCCGGAGCGCGCGATACCATCGATGTGCTCAGTGTGGTCATATTTGACCAGATCTTCCAGAACCACAATGCCGGTTACGCTGCGGCGCTGGCAATTATCCTCTTCATCGCGATCCTGGTCCTCACGCTGGTTCAGAACCGGATCGTCGGCAGGAGGGTCTTCTATGGCGACTGAACTCCAGAAGGGCAAAGGGCGGCCCTGGCTAGTGTACGGGGGGCTGGGCCTTTGTGGGGCGGCTGCCGCCACCCCCTTTGTCTGGATGGTGTTGGCCTCTTTTATGACCGAAGGCGAATCTCTTAGGAGAGTATTGTTACCCGAACAGGTGCAATGGGCCAACTATGCGCTGGCCTGGAAGGAAGCGGATTTCGGGCTCTATTTCAAAAACTCGCTGATCATCGCCGCTCTGCAGGTGGGCGGCACCGTGCTCTTTTCGCTGATGGCCGCCTACCCCTTGGCCCGCCTGCCCTTCCGTGGGCGGGAAGTGGTCTTTGTCTGCATCCTGGGAACCATGATGATTCCAGAAATGGTTACGACGGTTCCCAACTTCTTGCTTATCAATTGGTTGAACCAGCACAGTCCTTTTCCCTGGCTCAATAACTGGCCGGCTCTCACTATTCCCTTCATGGCCAGCGCCTTCAGCATCTTCCTGCTGCGCCAGTTCATGCGCGGTATTCCCGGCGAATTGTGGGACTCGGCGCGCATCGACGGAGCCGGACATTTGCGTTTCCTCTTCCAGATCGCCCTGCCCCTGTGCCGGGCCCCCCTGCTGACGGTGGGCATGTTCACCTTTATCGGGTCGTGGAATTCCCTGGCCTGGCCGCTGCTGGTAACCAACACCCCAGAATGGCGGCCCATCTCCGTGGGGCTCCAGCAATTCGTCAGCGAGGCCGGCCCCGAGGTACATCTGCAGATGGCCGGCGCGGTCATCGCCACCGTGCCGGTGCTGCTGATCTACTTCCTCGTCCAGAAAGAATTCACCGAAGGTATCTCTCTTTCGGGACTGAAGGCATGAAGACCGCCAGACTTTACTGGGTGATCGCCTGGGCCTGGCTGGTGGGCGCCTGTGGGGGCACTTCGGCGCCGCTCCCCCAGAAAAACCCAGACGAGGTGGACCCCCAGGGGCAGACCGTGGTGTTCTGGTACCAGCACACCCGGGAGCGGGAAACCGCGCTGCAGGAAATGATCTCCCAGTTCAACCAGCAAAACCCCCACGGGATTCAGGTCAAAGGCGAATACGCCGGTACTTACAGCCACATCTACAATAAGATGTTGGTGGGGCTTCAGGGCGGTTCGCTGCCCCAGCTGGTCGTGGCCTACCAAAACCAGGCCCAGGTCTACTATTCGGCCGACGGCTTGGTGGATCTGGGGCCGTACATGAACTCGGCCCAATGGGGGCTTACTCCTGAGGTGCGGGCTGACTACGTCGAGAGTTTTCTCGAACAGGACCAGATGCGGGGCATCCAGATGGCCTTCCCCCCCAACCGCTCCATGGAGATTCTCTACTACAATGCCGACTGGCTGCGGGAGCTGGGCAGCGACCATCCCCCCAGGAACTGGGAAGAGTTCGCCCGACTGTGCCGCCAGGCCAAGGCCCAACCCTTCAGCAAAGCCGTCAACCAGCAACGTTCGGTGGGGTATCTGTTGGATGTGGATGCCAGCCGCCTGGCCTCCATGGTTTTCAGCCGGGGCGGAGACTTCATGAATCCGGCGCAGACCGTCTACAACTTCGACCAGCTGGAGATTAGAGACGTCTTGCAGCAGCTGGTCGAACTAGAAAAAGACGGCGCGGTGGAGGTGCTGACTGAAACCAATGGCGACACCAAGGAATTCGGCAGCGGACAGCTCCTCTTTACCATCGGCTCTTCGAGTGGGCTGCCCTTCTATAAGAAAGCAGTGAACGCCGGGCCGAAGTTCGCCTGGGGCGTGGCAGCCGTGCCCTATGCGGGAGACCACCCGGTGGTGAACGTGTACGGCGCCAGCGTGGCCCTGTGCCGGACCACCGCGGAACAACAACTGGCTGCCTGGCTCTTCCTCAAGTGGTTTACCGAGCCGGCCCAGCAGGCTCGCTGGGTGCGGATCAGTGGTTATTTCCCGGCGCGCCGCAGCGCTGCGGCTGATCTGCAAGATTACTTTGCTGAGAACCCCAACTTCCAGGTGGCCTATGCGCTGCTGGACTACGGCAAGATTGAGCCGACCGCGCCCGGGTACGAGACCGTGCGCCGGCTCATCCAGAATACGATGGTCGACGCCATGGAGGGGGTGCAGCTCGATCCGCTGCTGAGCCGCCTGACCAAGGCGGCCAATGCCACACTTGAACCAGAATAAAAAAGAGAAAGCACGATGAAGACGAGGACCGAGTCCGACAGCATGGGTGAGATCGAGGTACCCACAGATCGTTACTACGGGGCACAGACCCAGCGCTCCCTGGAGAATTTCCGCATTGGCGGCGACCGTTTCACCCGCGAGATGATCCGCGCCCTGGGCATCGTCAAGAAGGCTTCTGCCCAGGTCAACCAGGATCTGGGGCTGCTGGATGGCAAATTGGCCGAACTGATCACGCAGGCTGCCGATGAAGTCATCGCGGGAAAATGGGACGACCACTTTCCCCTGGTGGTCTGGCAGACCGGCAGTGGCACTCAGTCCAACATGAACACCAACGAGGTGATCTCTAACCGGGCCATCGAGATGGCCGGCGGCGAACTGGGCTCCAGAAAGCCCGTACACCCCAATGACCACGTGAACCGCAGCCAGTCTTCCAATGACGCCTTTCCCACCGCCATGCACATCGCTGCGGTGGAAGCCCTGTCCGGCCAACTGCTGCCGGCGCTGCGCCAGCTGATCGGCACCTTTGAGCAGAAAACCGCCGCCTTTGCGGAGATCATCAAGATCGGGCGCACCCATTTGCAGGACGCCACCCCCCTGACCCTGGGGCAGGAGTTCTCCGGGTACCTCACCCAACTGCGCGAAGGCTTGCGCCGCGCCGAGGCCGCCCTCAAGCCGCTCTATCCCCTGGCCCTGGGGGGAACCGCGGTGGGCACCGGGCTCAACGCGCATCCGGACTTCGCCGAAAAGGTGGCAGCCCGCATCGCCGCGCTGAGCGGGCACCCCTTTATCACCGCCCCCAACAAATTCGAGGCCCTCAGCGCCCATGACGGACTGGTGGAAGCGCACGGATACCTGAAAACCATCGCCGCCAGCCTGATGAAGATCGCCAACGACGTGCGCTGGCTGGCCAGCGGTCCGCGCTGCGGCATCGGCGAATTGCGCATCCCCGAAAACGAGCCGGGCTCCTCGATCATGCCCGGCAAGGTGAACCCCACTCAGTGCGAGGCCCTGACCATGGTCTGTGTCCAGGTGATGGGCAACGACGTGGCCGTGGGTTTTGCCGGTTCCCAGGGCAATTTCCAGCTCAACGTGTTCAAGCCGGTGATCATCCACAATTTTCTCCACTCGGTGCGCTTGCTGGCCGATGCCTGCGTCAGTTTTGACGAGCACTGCGCCCGAGGCATCGAGCCCAACCGCGAGCGCATCCAGGCACATCTGGAGGGGTCGCTCATGCTGGTGACGGCGCTCAATCCGCATATCGGCTACGACAATGCGGCCAAGGTAGCCAAAAAGGCGTACCAGGAAAACAAAACCCTCAAGGAAACCGCAGTGGAACTAGGACTGATCTCGGCCGAGAAGTTCGACGAAGTGGTGCGACCCGAAAAGATGGTGGGGCCGGGCGGCTGAACCGGAGGAGGACGAGATGGGCGAGGTCTACAGCAAAAAGGTACTGGCCGGCACCACGGGGCAGCGCACCTACAGCGGCGAAAATCTGGAACAGCTAGCCTTTCCTCTGGGAGGGCTGGGTGCCGGCTGCATCCACCTGGGCGGCAGCGGCAATTTCCAGGACTTCTGCCTTTTCCACCAGCCCAGCTTTGGCCACAGCCCCATGACCTTTGCCGAAGGGTATCGGATTGCCGCCCTCAATGGTTTGAACAAACTCAAAGGCGGCGGGCTCAGCAGGTGGTCATAGACCCCCGGCTAGAGCTTCCAGTACTTGTCTACATCGCGCTGATACGCGTTCACCTTGCCGCTGAGTACCTCGGCCACCTTGACCACCTGCCCTGCGACACCTGACTCGTAGATCGCCTCGCTTACCGCCTTGCTGCGCAGCCCCTCCTCGGCGTCGATCTCCACCTTGCGGCCCGTGCTGAGGGCGTCGATGAAATCCCACAACTCCAGATGGGTGCCGTTGGTGATGCCGTAGGGGAAGAGGTGATTTTGCTGCTTTTTGGAGAGGGTTTCGAGGTAGAGCTGCTGTAGCTTGGGCATGCTGTAGCTGGTGCCGTCCACCAGTTGGCACTCGCCGCGGGCCTGAAAGGCGGCCGGGTGGAAGATATCCGAGTCGACGAGAGTGCCCTTCTGCCCGCTGAGGGTAAGCTGGGTGAAACCCTTGCCCGGGGCGGCGATGGTCCACGACCAGGTGCCGATCACTCCGCTCCTGAAGTTGAAGATGCTGGTCCAGAAATCCTCGCGAGCGTCGTTCACCAGCTGTTCGCCCTTGCGGTGGGGGCGCTTGTCGACCTGTTCGACGCGGGCGTACACACTGTCGACTTCCCCAAACCAGTAGCGCATGGTGTCCACCCAGTGAGCGCCGCTGTCCATGACCATGCCGCAGCCGCCCAAGCGGCGGTCCACCCGCCAGTGCCAGTTGGGGATCTGGGCGGGGTCCTGCCAGTTGGCGCTGACGGCGAACCAGAAGCGCGGGGCACCCATCATGCCGCTCTGGTTGAAGGCCCAATGGATGGTGCGCTGGCCGAGGCTGCGCCGGCACTGCTCGGCGGTGGCGGCGACCTTTTTGCACTTCTTGGCAGTGGCGATGATCTTTTTGGAGGCTTTCACGGTGATGCCGATGGGTTTCTCCACCAGGACGTTGACCCCGCCCTCCATCAGCTGGCAGGCCAGGACGTGGTGCAGCCCGTGGGGGCTGCAGATGTCGGCGCCGTCGAGGTTGTCCTGGTGGTTGAGCAACTGGTCGATGTTTTTGTAGGTGGCCACTTCCCAACCCATATTCTGTTTGATGCGGCTGGCAAAAGCCTGAGCCTGCTCCTCGACTTCGTCGACGGTGGCGACGATGCGAAAGCGCTTTTCGCCCTTGCGCCAGAGTTCCTCGTACCCGCTCAGGTGCGCCCCGCCCATGCCGCCGCAGCCGACCATCGCCAGATTGATGACCTTGCCAGATTTTGTTGCCATGGTGAACCTTTCTGCTTTTCGTGAATGAGTCAGCGACGCTCTGTGGAGTACCCTTAGGTCAGTGGAAAAATATCAACAAAAGAGCAGCCCCGAACAACAAGCCCTCGAAGCCCTGCTGCCCAGTTGCATGTTGGCCGAGCGGGTGCGCCTGGGCCGGCGGTTGCAGGAATTGCGCCGCAGCCGCCGGCCCCTCGGTCCTGAGCTGGAAAAACTCAGGCGGCGGGCCGAGGCTTCGGCCCGGCTGCGCGAGCAGCGCCGGCTGCACGCGCCGAAACCGACCTACCCGGAAGAGCTGCCCATCACCAGCCGCAAGGACGAAATCCTGCGGGCCATCCGCGACCACCCAGTGGTCATCGTGGCCGGCGAGACCGGCTCGGGCAAGACCACCCAGCTCCCCAAGATCTGTCTGGAGGCGGGCCGGGGCCTGCAGGGCCGGATCGGGGTTACCCAGCCCCGCCGGGTCGCAGCGCTGTCATTGTCGCGCCGGCTAGCCGAGGAGTTGGGGGTGGGCTGGGGCCGCGAGGTGGGCTGCAAGATCCGCTTCAGCGACCAGACCTCCCCCCAGACCTACATCAAGATGATGACTGACGGGGTGCTGCTGGCCGAGATTCACCGCGACCCGCAACTGCTCGAGTACGACACCCTCATCATCGACGAGGCCCACGAGCGCAGCCTGAACATTGACTTCTTGCTCGGATATCTGAGACAGGTGCGCCAGCGGCACCCGGATCTCAAGCTGATTATCACCTCGGCCACCATCGACACCGAGGCCTTTTCAGCGGCCTTTGGTCAGGCGCCCATCATCCAGGTATCGGGCCGGCTCTTTCCGGTGGAGACCCGCCACTGGCCGCTCGAAGAGCTGATGGGCGCGGGTGAAGACCTCTCCTATACCGAGGGGGCAGCCCTGGCCGTGGAGCGGCTGCTGGCCGAAGGGGACTGGGGGGATGCTTTGGTCTTTATGCCCACGGAGCGGGATATACGCGAGGCCTGCCAGTTGCTCGAAGGCCGGCTGTCCGGCCGGGTCGAGGTCCTGCCCTTGTTCAGCCGGCTCACCGCCGCCGAGCAGCAGCGCGTCTTCTCGCTCCAGGGAAGAAGGCGGGTGGTGGTGGCCACCAATATCGCCGAGACTTCGCTCACCATTCCCGGCATTCGCTACGTAGTGGATGTTGGCCTTGCTCGGCTGAGCCGCTACAATCCCCGCACCCAGACCCAGCGCCTGCCCATCGAACCGATCTCCCAGAGCAGCGCGGCCCAACGGCAGGGCCGTTGTGGTCGCGTGGCCGAAGGGGTGTGCGTGCGCCTCTATCCTGAGACCGAGCTAGAGGCCCGCCCCTATTATACCCAGCCCGAAATCCAGCGGGCCAACCTGGCCGAGGTGATCCTGCGCATGCTCGACCTGGGCCTGGGCCAAGTCGAGGACTTCCCCTTTCTCGATCCACCCCAGCCCCAGGCCATCCGCGGGGGATACCAGCTCCTCGAAGAGCTGGGCGCTCTGGACGATCAGCGCCGGCTCACCCCGCTGGGACGGCGCATGGCGCGCCTGCCCACCGCGCCCACGGTGGCCCGCATGCTGCTGCAGGCCCAGGAGGAAGGTGCCTTGCAGGAGGTGCTGGTCATCGCCGCCGGCATCAGCGCCCAGGACCCGCGCGAGCGACCCGCTGACCAGCAGGAGGTCGCCGATCAGATGCACCGCCGTTTCGCCCACTCCCAGTCCGACTTCCTGGTGCTGCTCAACATCTGGAATGCCTACCACACCGAGCTGGAGGAGTTGCAGACCCAGAGCCGTATGCGCCGTTTCTGCCGGACCCACTTCCTTTCCTATACGCGCATGCGCGAGTGGCGCGACATCCATGCCCAACTGAGTGAAGCCCTGCGCGAACTGGGGGACTTCACCTGGAACACGGCACCGGCGCCGTACGAGGCGGTACACCGGGCCATCGCCACGGGTCTGTTGAGCAACATCGCCCGCAAGAAGGAGCACAATCTCTACCAGGCGGCGCGCAGCCGCGAGGTTATGCTCTTCCCCGGTTCAGGGCTGTTCCAAAAGAAGGCACCCCGCTCCGGTGCCGAGAAAGAGGGGGGAGAGAAGGACCAGGGCAAAGGTGCGCCGCTTTGGATCGTAGCGGCGGAGATGGTGGAGACCTCGCGCCTTTTTGCCCGCACCACCGCCCGCATCGACCCGGCCTGGTTGCTGGAATTGGGCAGCCATCTGTGCCGCTTTTCCTACAAAGATCCGGCCTGGAACACCCGGGCGGGGCGGGTGCTGGTGCGGGAGCAGGTCAGTCTCTACGGCCTGGAGATCGCCACGCGCCAGGTGCCCTACAGCCGGGTGGATCCCAAGGCCGCTACCGAACTCTTCATCCGCCAGGCCCTGGTCGAAGACCAGATCCGCGCCAGCCACAACTTTCTAGAGCACAACCGGCGGTTGCGCGAAAAGGTGGAGACTTGGCAGACTCGGGTGCGCAGCCGCGAAGGGGTGGATGTGGATCAGGCGGTGTACGAGTTCTACGCCCAGCACCTGGAGGAGATCTCCTCGGTCCACGATCTCAACCGACTGGTGCGGGCAAGACGGCAGGCCGACCCGGAGTTTCTCTTCATGAAGGAGGAGGATCTGCTGGGCGACCGGAAGGTGCGCGGCAATCTGGACGCCTTCCCCGACGCCCTGATGTTGGACGGGCAGGCGTTGGCGCTGGAGTACGCGTACCGCCCCGGACAGGAAGAAGATGGGTTGACGGTAAAGGTGCCGTACCGGCTGATCGATGCCATCGACCCGGAAGTGCTCGAGTGGCTGGTGCCCGGCCTCCTGGAAGAGAAGATCACCTACCTGCTGCGCTCTCTGCCCAAGGCGCTGCGCCGGCAGTTGATGCCCATCGCCGAAAAGGCCCGGCAGACCGCCGCCCAGTTGCAGCCCACCCACCCCACCTTTTTGGTCTCCCTGGCGGCTTTTGTCGGGCGGGAGTACGGGGTGCGGGTGCAGGGGGGGGATTGGGATCTGAGCGAGGTGCCCGAACATCTGCGCATGCGCGTTGAGGTGCAGGGCGTGGAGGGCAAGCCGGTGCTGGCCAGCCGCGACCTTGGGGAGTTGGCCCAGCGCCTGGATCGACACGACACCCCCACCGAGCTGGAGGCCTGGAAGCAGGCTGTTGCCCAGTGGTCCAGGGAAGGGCTGCAGGGCTGGACCCTGGGCGAGTTGCCCGAGCGGGTGGAGGTAGCAGCGGTGGCCGGGCTGCCGCTTTGGGGTTACCCAGGTCTGGAGGTGGTCGAGGGTGGGATAAATCTGAGGTTGTTCAAAGGGCGGGAGGAGGCTGCATCGGCCAGCGGTATCGGCTTGGTGTGCCTCTACGAGCAGGAATTAGCCGCCGAAGTGGCGTACTTAAAAAAAGAACTCCAGGCCCTCTCCCAGCTGAAGGACCTCTACCGGCCCTTGGGAAACCTGCAGGAGCTGCAGGAAGACGTGTTGCTGCACCTGAAGGCCTACGTTTTTGCCCGCGGGCAACTGTACCCGCTCGATGAGGCGACTTTTTTTGCCGGCAAAGCCCAGGCCCAGGAACGGCTGCGGGGGTTGGCGCCGCAGTTCCTGGACCTGCTCGACACTCTGCTGCAGACCTACCGGCAGATCCGGCTCTGCCCCCACCCCTATGTTGGCATCGAGTCCGATGTAGAGCGCCTTCTGCCCAAGCGCTTTCTCCGGCAACTCTCCTTTGACCGGTTGCCCCACCTGGTGCGCTATCTCCGGGCCGTGCAGGTGCGCGCCGAGCGGGCGTGGCTCAATCCGGGCAAGGATGGGCAGCGGGCCGTGCAGGTGCAGCCCTATCAGGAAATGCTGGACCGCTTTTTCAAGTCTGGGGCCCCTAAAGACGAAGGTCGGCGCGCCCTGGCTGAGGAATGCCGCTGGCTGGTCGAGGAGTTCAGGATTTCGGTGTTCGCCCAGGAACTGGGCACCGCCCACCCGATTTCGGCCAAGCGGTTGGCGCAGAAGTTCGAGCAACTAGAGCAGTGCCGGTGATCCGCGCCTTGGTCTTTGACCTGTGCGACACCCTGGTGCGCACCGCCGGGATCACCAAGTTGGAGGAGGTGCCCGGCATCAACAGCGGTGCGGCGGTGGAGGGCTGGCTGCGGGCCAGCCCGCTCTTTCCCGCCTACGAGCGGGGGGAGGTGGACACCGAGGTTTTTTTGGGGGCACTGCGCACAGACCTGGGGCTGGTGCTTTCCACCAGCGAACTGGGGGCCGCCTTTTCGGGGCTGATCCTGCACGAGATCGAAGGTATGCCCCAGTTGCTGCAGGCCCTCCATCCGCACTACCCGCTCTATGCCCTATCCAACAACAACCCCTTGTTGTGGCATGGCATCCAGCAGGTGAGCCCCTCCATCGGCCTCTTTGCCGGCGTCTTCCTCTCGCAGGAGATCGGACTGCTCAAGCCGGACCCCCGCGCCTTTGGTTATGTGCTGCAGCAGATCGGGCTGGCAGCACACGAGGTGGTGCTGGTGGATGACAACCCCGCCTGTGTGGAGCAGGCCCGGGTCCTGGGCCTGCACGCCCTGCACTTCAGGGATGCCGAGGCGCTCCGGCAGGAATTGGCCGTCCTATTCGCGGGGGGCGCTTGATGAAATCGAGGCGAGGATATAAACTAAAGGAAAATTAAAACAATAGGACTACGCATAATGGGCCCCTTTGAGATCCTCTCTACTATCATCATGCTGGTGACCATCGTCCTGGTGGTGGCAGCCAAGAGATCTTCACTGCCCAGTAGATAAATCTGATGAAGGTGCAGATCGCTCAGGTGGCACACATACGCCAGGATGCAGTCAACCGCCTCAAAAGTGCGCAATCGCAAAAAGGAGTTGCCGACCAGGGCCAGCGCGTGTTGGTCGACAAACGCAACAAGCTGGTCAAGAGAATCACCAAACTCAAAGCAGAGATCGAAGCCATAGAAAAGGAAGAAAGCGCCCGCAAGCAGCGCACTTCCATGCGGAAGGTCGATCTGGAGTAGTCCCCTTACAGGTTTGCCGCCATCCAGCGGTAACACTTCTCGTACCCCACCCCGCCCTGTGCCTCAGGCCCTTCGTATTCGGCAGCCCAGGCCCCCTGGTAGCCAGCTTCCAGCAGACACTTGACTGCCCAGTCCAGGTGGATCTCCCCTTCACCTAACGCTGCGCCTTTGTAGTTCTTGCCCCGCGGCTGGTCGTTGGTGCCGTCCTTGAGGTGGACGTGGAAGGTGTGGGGGGCCAGGATTTTGTAGAAGTGGTCGATCTTTTCGAGGGAATGGCCGAACCAGCGGTAGTTCATGGTGTCGAGGTTCACGCCCAGGCGCTTTGAACCCACCCGCTGGATCAGACTCAGCTGCCAGTCGCCGTCGTTGGTGGACACCCCGTGGTTGTCCAGGGCCATACGTACCTGGGCCTTTTCGGCGATCTCGGCGCAGCGCTGGAAAGCCCCCAGCATCATGCCGTCCCACTTGGTCTCGTCGGGCACCTGGTTGTTGCGGTTCCAGCCCCCGTCCATACGCAGCACATCCGTGCCGAGGTGGGCTGCCAGCCCGAACACATACCGGCAGCGGTCGATCTGGGCCTGGAGATCGGCCGGATCGGCCTGGATAAAGTCGTTGCCGGCGGTGAGTGCCGAAACCTGCATGCCGTATTGTTCCAGCTGTTTGCGCACCGCCTCAGCCCGCGCTGCTCCATCCTGGGACTGGCCGTCCCAGATATCCCCCACCTGCAATTCGCAATAGCGGTAGCCGATCTGGCTGGCTTTGGTGAGAAACCCGTCCAGGTCGAAGCCGGGCCAGTTGTAGTGGATGACGCCGATCTTGGCTGACATCGCTTTTTCTCCTCTACAGAATACCCAACAGTTCTATTTCACAGACCAGGGTGGCCCCTGGCGGAATACGCTGCTGAATACCGCGGTCGCCAAAGGCCAGTTCCGGCGGGATGACCAGCTTGGCCTTGCCCCCCACCTTCATCATCTGCAGACCTTCGGCCCAGCCTGGAAATACCTCCTGCAGCGATTTTTCCACGGGGACGCCACTTTGCGCTGAACTATCGATGAGTTCCCCACCGATAAATGAAATGGTGTAGTGAAACTTCACTCTCGAAGTGGGACCAGGTTGCGGACCGGTCCCGGCCGTCAGTTCCTGGTAAACCAGGCCCGTAGGCGTCGTGACCGCGCCGGGTTCGGCAGCGGCCTTGGCGAGGAAGGCCTTGCCTTCGGCTTTTTTGCCTTCGGCGGCTTTGGCCATGCGTGCGTTGAGGGCTTCGGCCAGTTTGGTGCCGTACTCCTGCAGGTTTACCAAGGGCTCTTTGTCAAGCATGCCATCCTTGAAACCTTTGGCGATGAGATCCAACTCTTCGGCAGTCAACTGCCCTTTGAGGTTGGAAATGCCGCTTTCAGCCAACCCGAGGCCGACGGCGTACATGATCTTCTGGTCTTCGGTTTCCACCTTGGGTTCTTTGGCACCGCAGCCCACAAACGCGAACAGGGCGACGCCTGCCAGCAAAATGGTTGCTTTCATAAAGAGATGCTCCGGGAATTTAGAATTAGAAGGACGGGAGAGCTGCTTTTGAAAGTAGGTACAAGGGAGAAATCCGGCAAGCGAGAGCTCCCTAGTTGAGCCGCAAGATCAGACTCTGAAGGGGTTGGATGTGGAAGGTGAAACCCTGCGGTTCTCTGACCGGGGGTACTGTGTGGGGCAGTTGGAATGCTGCGTAGGTGTCGAAGAGGGCGATGGTCTTTTCCACGGCAAAGAGCAGGTACTCAAAAGTATAGGTGACGGTGCGGGGTCGGCTGCAATCTAGGTTGTGCAATGCCAGCAAGGCGCCCTGGTCGGTGTAGCGGGTGTAGGCCAGGATCCGGTCTTCGGGATCGCCGCCGGCGAACTCGTTGCGCAGGTAGTAGACCAGGCCAGTGGAGAATTCCTCCCAGGCAGACCGGTGTTGGTGCAAAAGCTGGTAGGCCCGCACCAGCGAGGCGCGGGGCTGCTGCTGCCCTAGATGTGGCTGGAGCAGGGTGGGGTTTTCGAAGTCAGTGCGCATCTCTTCGCCCCACGGGCTGCCCCACTCCAGGCCGTAGAGCAGGTTGCTGCGTCCGGCCAGCCCGGTCGACAGGTTGATGAGAGAGGCCTGGAGATTTTTCAGCAGAGCCATCAGCAGCGGGCGCTGACCTATTTCGGGCTGCACCGGGCAGGGCAGTTCCCGCCAGTAGCGGGCAGCTTGGGGATCCTCCTGCAAGCGGCGGGCGAACTTCTCGCGCCACACCTGGGTGGCCCGGGGGCTGTCGTGGTTCTCGAAGTAGGCCAGGGCCAGGGTGCGGGCCGCAAAACGGGCGTACATCTCCTCCAAAAACCGGATGAGGGGCAGGGCGTGCTCCACGTCGCGGTGAAAATCGACCAGCAGTGCGTAGATGGCATCGGTGGGCACGTCCAGGGCCTGATCCAGGGCGCAGAGGGTCTCGCCCAGCACCAGGGCTTCGGGCTGCGCGGTGGCGATGCGGTTCTTGATTTTCTTGAGGAAGGGGCGGTCCACGGTCTGGCTGGCGTCGATGCGCACCCCGTCCAGGCCACACTGCTCGATCCAGTAGGGGGCCACCTCCAGCAAGTATTCCTGCAAGTCCTGGTTGAAAACCAGGTCGAAGAGGGCGACGTCCGAGTAGACCAGCCAGGCGATGTGATGGATGGCCGGCCGGCCCTGCTCATCACACACGTACCACTCGGGGTGCTGGTGAATCAGGGGGTTGTCGCGGCTGGTCTGCATCAGCACCAGGTCGAAGATCACCCGCTTGCCCAATCGGTGGGCGCGGCGGGTCAGTTGCCGCAGTTCGGCCTTGCCGATCAACTGCACCAATGCCTCGCGGCCCCGCAGCGCCAGGGCCTGGGGCAGCTTCAGCCGCTCCAGCTCGGGCGGGCTGATTTCCCACCCTTCCAAGTCGCTTTCCCGCACCAATCCCTCCCGCACCAGTGCCCCCAGGTCTGCCTCTTCGGGCGGGGTGACCAAATCGGGGTCGAGCTGGAAGAAGTCAGCCACCGCGTACGGGCTGCCCAAGATTCCCTTGCGCACGTCGGTGCCGGTATACAGGTCGGAGAATCCGGGCTTGAAAAAGGGCAACAGGTAGATTATCTCGACCGGCAGTTCATCTAGCTGGGCAGTGAGGTGGGCAAAGCGGCCGCTGCGGAATCGCCCCTCCTCCAACCTTGCCCCCACCTTGCGCACGCAGACCTCCATCAGCGAAGGGCAGTGGCTCAGCCACTGGGGGCTGACCACCACCACCCCGTCCTGGTTGCGGGCCAACTGGCTGAGGCCCACCCACTCCTTCTGCGAATCGCCGATCTCCCGTTCATCCGCAGAGAACTGGACCGTGTAGTTGAAGGCCCCGGTGGTAGAAAAGGCGAATTCAACAGACGCGAAGACCAGATTCTGGCCAGAGAGCAGCGGCGCTCCCTGTGGGTCGCAGACCAGGCGCATGGGCAGGTGGCGGCCCAGGCCGGGTTGGAATTTGCTCTCCTGGTCGAACGCGCCGCGCTGGTCCGCATCGGTCCATAGGCGCACATCCACGTCTCCTTGGCGCACCTGGGCCGAGGGCAGGGCGGCGACAAAGAGTTCGACTCTCACCTTGGCCCGGGCCTGGGGGTAGGAGGTGCCGACAAAAGCCCTGGCCAGTGAGGGGGGGAAGTGCGCTCCGTCGATCTGGATGCACAGCTCACCGGCCCACACCATCCAGTTATCGAAGTGATGGGGCGCGTAGGTGCGGTGCAGTTGCTCGAAGAACACCGCGCGCCGTCCTGCGGGAGAGGCGGTCACGGTCAATGAGACTGCTGGTAATGGCGATTCAACAGATCGGCGCCGAAGTCGTTTTCCAGATCGCGCCACACTGCGTGGATGTGGTTGGCGTCGTTCTGGGTGTTGTCGTACTCGGCCAGGAAGGTGGGGCCCTGCACCCGGTAGTAGTGGGGCTGGCCGCGCTCCAAGCCACCGGCCCAGGCAAAACACACCGCGCCCAGGTCCGCCTTCTCCAATTTCCCCCATTCCACCCGGGCCAGCTCCTCGGGCAGCCGGTTGATGTAGACCTCGATCAGGGCCTGCAGCACTTGGCGCTGGGAGACACTCATGCCTGCCCCGGCCAGGCCCTCGGGTTTGACCGTGTCTCCCACCCGGGGCAAGTTGCGGGTGAGGATGTCGGCGGGGGCCTCGGCGTTGATGAGGGCCAACTGGCGCTGGGAGGCATCGAGTTCTTTGACCAGTTGCCGGCCCAGATCCTCTTCTTCTTTCAGGGCGCGCAACCCGGCTTGTTCGCCGTGCCGCACCTGGGCCGGGTTGGCCCCGAAGAAGGTGGGGGTGGGGCCGATCATACCGCCGGCAACCAGGGTGTAGTTGAGGGAGATATGATGGCCTTCGAAGCGCCAGCTCCAGGGGTCTGCACCGGGGGTGCCGAAGATGCTCAGGTAGTAGAGTTCGGGGTCGCGGTTAAAGCGGCGCTCCGCCCCTTCGAGTTGGTGCAGGATGGGCTCAAGGGTGATGATGGTCTGTGCCTTGGTGTACCCGGCGGCGCTCAACCCAGTGGCCACCAGTTGGTGGGCCAGGGTGCACTGGTGGGTATCCATCTCTTTGAGCGGCAGGCCGGTCCGTTCGCGGGGCACATAGTGCCAGTCCTGGCGCTGGGTCTCGTCGGCGAAATCCATACAGACCTTGGCCCGCTGGTCTGCACTCAGGCTGGCCAGAAAGGTCAGGGCTGCCTCACTCATGCGGTTGGCGCTTTTGGCCTCGCGATAGATCTGGCTCAGGTCCATAAGATCATTGCTCCGTCCCCTTGTGGGTGGGTTTGGTGCGATGGAAAACTCTCAGACAATATCCTTCTTCCGCAGTTCCCGCAGCACCCTGATTGCATAACTCACCAGGGCTAGCAGAAACAAGGGTTGGGCGATGAAGGTGAATGCCCCCATCGGATAGGGGCCGGGCACCCAGGTGTAGATCAGAGCGATCACAAACGCCACAATCGCTGCCCAGGCCTCCCAGTGCAGTGGTTTCATGGCTCTTCCCCCACCAAACGGTTGTAGTCGGATGAACCCGGAGTGCGGGCCGCGCGGGTTGGGTGTGCAAGGCCGTGGCAACTCAGACAACTCGTCTCGTTTTTGCCCAGGGATACCTTCACGGTGTGGTGCCACGGCACTGCCTCGAAGGCGGGCATGTTGGCGTGGCAGTTCATGCAATTGTTGTTGTTGAACACGCCGTGATACTGGATCGGTTCCGTGTAAGTCCGGGTCGTGTAACGGGCCAGATGGCGAAAGCCTTCCATCTTTGCCGCCAGGTCACCGCTCAAACCGTAATCGGAATGACAGGCGTAACACTGATCTTTGGGGATCCAGCGGTTCTTGAAGTGGCGGGCCGCCAGAGCGTCGCTCTTTGGGTCCATCATGTCGACGACCATCGGCCGCATCACGTGGCAGCGGTTACACGCCTCCACTTCGTGGACACCGACAAAGGTGTGGTAGTTGGCCACGACGACAACTGCGGCCGGCGTCACCACCAGTGCGCCAAAGACCAGCAGCTTCCACAGCGCGGCCGTGGACAACACGGCGATGCCGACCGAGACATGATCCTTGGTCGATAACTCGGCGAAGCGCTTCCGGTCTACCCAGAAGCAGAGAGATGCCTAGCAAGCCGAGCAGGGTCCCCAGTAGGCGAACGAGAGTAAGGGTTTCCATCTCAGGCCTCCACCTTGGTCACCCGCACCGCTGTCACCTTGTATTCTGGTTCCTTGGAAACGGCATCGACGTGATCCGCCACCACCTGGTTGATCAGCAGGCGAACATCCCAGAACGACGCAAACACCACACCCCGGCGCGGCGCATCGGTCACGCGGGCGGTGCCGCGTACGGTGCCGAAGCTGCTGGCCACTTCCACCGGATCTCCCCCGCCGATCTTCAGCGCCCAGGCATCCTGTTCGTTCAGCTCGATGGTCGCCAGTCCGCTGGTCTGGGCCAGTTCAGCGATGCGGCCGGTCATGGTGGCGGTGTGCCATTGCTCCAGCACGCGCCCGGTGGTCAAGAGCAGCGGGTATTCCGGCGAGGCACGCTCGGGGCTGGGGACGTACGGCCGCAGGTAAACAACCTGCCTTCTTGTCGTGGTTGCCATAGAACTCCATGCCGCTGCCGGGTGCGACGAAGGGATCGATCCCCTCGACGTAGCGGCGCGGCGTACCGGGATGGGCCTCGGTGGGGCAGGGCCAGAGCAGGCCATGTTCCCGGCGCAGCCGCGCGCGGGTCATCCCCGAGAAATTGTAATAACTGGCGGCCGAAAACTGGCGATATTCGTCCCACACCTGCTCCGGCGTGCGCGCCTTGATCAGTTGGCCATGCCCGAGACGGTCGGCGAGATCAACAAGGATTTGCAGATCGCTCCGGCACTGTCCCGGCGGTTCCAGCAACTTCTCGATTAATTGATAGCGGCGTTCACCTTGGCCGTAGACGCCTTCCTTCTCCACCCACAGCGCTGCGGGCAAGAGCACGTCCGCCAGCTTGGCGGTCTCGCTATCCTCAACAACCTCGGCGACGGCGAGAAAACACTTCTCCATAGCCGAGCGGTAGCGCTTCGCGGCAGGCAGGGATTGGGCTGGGTTAGTACACATCACCAGCGCCGCTTTGATTTTTTCCTCTTCCATCGCCCGAAAGAGGGATATCGCATCGTACCCCGGCGCAGACGACAGGGTGCCCTGCGGCACGCCCCAGAGATCTTCGACCTCGGCGCGGTGCTGCGGGTTGGTCACCTGCCGGCCGTTGGGCAGCAAGTGCGCCAGCGCCCCGGTGTCGCGCACCCCGCCGCAGGCATTGCTCTGGCCTGTCAGCGAGAAGGGCGTTGCCCCCGGCCTGCCAATCTGGCCGGTGAACAGGTGCAGGCCGTTGAGCATGTTGTTCAGGAACACCCCTTGGGTCCGCTGGTTGATGCCCATCGTCCAGAGAGACATCGTCGCCCTGGACCGGGCGAACCGGAACGCCGTGGTGCGGATCTGTTCTGCGGCAATGCCCAACTCCGCCTCAACCGCTTCCGGGGTGTACCGCTTCAAGAACTCCTGGAACGCCGCTAGATCGACCGTCTTATCGCCGTCACTGAAACGGACGTGGCGGCCCACAAAGTGCTCGTCGTACAGGCCTTCGGCGCAGATTACCTGGGCCATCGCGTTCAGGAGCAAGAGGTCGGTGCCGGGTACCGGCGCCAGATGGATGTCGGCGTGTTCGGCGGTGCGGGTCGATGCAGATGAGGGTTGTTTCGGGGTGGGTGCGGCGCCGGCGCTGGATGCGTTCAAACAAGGGTGGGTGGCATTCAAACATGTTGGCGCCGATCAGGAAGAAACAATCGGCGTGGTCCATGTCCTCGTAGCAGCCAGGGGGCTCGTCCTTGCCGTACGCCTGGACGTAGCCGC
>SICG01000079.1 GCA_009691525.1 Candidatus Latescibacterota bacterium
AAACCGGGGAATCTATACAGCGCACGAAAGCAGGTCTTGGTCTTCATACCAAGACCCTACAGACCTCAAGGTAATCGTGTCAAGTTTTCAACCCCTCTTCTCCGAGGGAAAACAGCCCTTTTTGACCCATAGAAAAGATAGTAGAGCCGTTTTCTTAATGTTAAATAATCTGATTGGGAATATGGCGCGGTCCTCATGTTTAAACAAGGCGAAGTAAATGAAAATTTTCTGGAGAGGCAGTCTGGTATTGATCACCGCGGGATTGTTGGCCGGGGCCAACGGCGCCGAGGCGCGGGCTAAGCGGGTGGGGCAGATCCCCAATGGCGGGGTGAGTGGTTGTGCCAATTGTCATAACAGCACTGCTGGCGGCGGACCGCGCAATACCTTTGGGCAGATGATCGAGACTGGTTTTCTCGGCGCTGCCGGGTCCGCCGGAAACGTGCAGTGGGGGCCTGAACTGGCCAAGATGGATGCCGATGGCGACGGGGCTACCAATGGTCAGGAGTTGAGTGATCCCGATGGACTGTGGAAATCCGGCGACGCCGATCCGGACGATGCGGCGGTGGTCACCCTGCCGGGTGACGCCAAGAGTCATCCGCCGATCCCAGTAGCCAGTGCGTTGGAGGCCACCACTTGGGCGCAGGTCAAAGAAGCAATGCAGGAACTCTTCAAGTGAAAGATCACCCGCCCTCCCCGTCCACGGTGTCGCGCCGGCTGGTCAATGCCCTGCTGGGCCTCGGTTTTCTCGGGGTCCTGGGGGGTATGGCTGGCGCGGTCCTGGCCTATCTGTGGCCGGAGCGCAGCCAGGCTGCCAACTCAGATCTGCTGATGGGCGCCGAGGGTCCCCTGGCCCCCCAGTCGGTGGGCGAGGGGCAAGGCGCGGTGGGCCGCAGCCGGGTGGGCAAGGTGCTGGTGGTCCGCCAGGGCGGAGAGTGGATAGGCCTGCTGGCCACCTGCTCTCACCTGGGCTGCACGGTCTCCTGGAATTCGGCCAGCAAACAGGTGGAGTGCCCCTGCCACGGGGCCCGCTATGGCCTGAGGGGCGAGGTGCTCCGGGGGCCGGCCCGCCAGGCCCTGGGCCGGGTGGAACTGGCGGTGGACGCCCGAGGCATCCACGTGGTCTCCACTACCGGATGAGCAAGGTGCGCGCGGCACTTTGGCAGTGGCTGGACCAGCGTTTCCATCTGGGACCGCTGGTCGACGCCTTGCAGCAGAACTTGCGCAAGATGGTGCCACCCCACGTCAACTGGCTTTTCACCTTGGGGTCGATGCTGGCCGTCCTGCTGGTCGTGCAACTGGGCACCGGCGTGCTGCTGATGGTGTACTACAAATCCAGCAGCGCCCAGGCGCACCACAGCATCGAACACCTCAGCTACGAGGTGCCGCTGGGTTGGTTCATGCGCTCCCTGCACGCCTGGGGTTCGCATCTGATCGTCGGCCTGGCCCTACTTCACCTGATGCGGGTCTATGTCTACGGCGGGTACAAGAAGCCGCGCGAGTTGACCTGGGCCACCGGCGTGCTGCTCCTGGCCTTGCTGTTAGGTTTTGGCTTCACCGGCTATCTGCTGCCCTGGGATCAGGTGGCGTACTGGGCCACGGTGGTGGTCACCCAGGCGCCGGCCTCCATCCCCTGGGCGGGGCCCTGGATGCGCGAGTTCATGATCGGCGGTGCCGAGGTGGCCGATGCTACCCTGGGCCGCTTCTATGTTGTGCACGTCATCCTGTTGCCCCTGCTCCTGCTGGGCCTGATGGGATTGCATCTGCTCCTGGTCCGCCGGCTGGGCATCTCGACCCTGGGCCGCACCGACGAACCGACGCCAGACCCCGAGGTGTTGCGGCAGCAGGGGGGGCATGCCTTTGTCCCCTACCATCTGCTCAAGGACCTGTCAGCCATCTGCGCGGTGTTGGGGCTGTTGTGTACCCTGTCCCTGCTTTGGCCCAGCCAGGTGGGCGAGCCGGCGGACCCGCTGCACACCCCGACGGGCATCAAACCGGATTGGTATTTCCTGCCGGCCTACCAGCTCCTCAAGTACGTGCCCGAGGTCGTTGGGGTGCTGGCTGCGCCGCTCTTCCTGCTGGCTCTGCTCCTGCTGCCCTTCCTCGACCGCTCGCCCGAGCGGCACCCCGGCCGGCGGCCCCGGGCCCTGCTGGCCGCGGCCCTGGTCGGCGTCTTCCTGGTCCTGCTGGGCGGGCTGGGTCACCTCTCGGAGACCTCCCGCACCATCCTGGGCAAGACCTACCACTTCGACATCCTCGGCTGGCCCCATCAGGTGGCGCCGGGGGAAGCCCCATGAGACGGCTGTTCGGCCTGCTGCTCTTCAGCCCGGCGCTGCTGTGGGCCGGCCCGGCGGTTTCCCTGGACGAGGTGCTCTGCGCCACCTGCCACTTTGACCAGGGGGAGGAGTTCGCCCAGAGCATCCACTATCAGCAGGGCCAGTTGCTGTGCAACGACTGCCACGGCGGGCTGCCCTTTGAGGCCGATCCGGAAAAGGCCAAGGCCCCGGGCACCGGCTTCATCGGCAAGCCCAAGCGCGAGGACATCGCCGCTCTGTGCGGCAAGTGCCACGCTGCCCCTGCCCGCTTCTTTGTCCAGGGCCCACACGCCGCCTGGCAGAACCAGGCCAATCCCACCTGCATCAGCTGCCACACCAACCATCGCGTGCAGGATGCCACCCTGGCGCTGATGGACTCGACCTGCACCCAGTGCCACCAGGCCGGCACCCCGGCCCTGGCCAGGGGGAGCGTTATCCGGCAGCGCCTGGACCAGGCCAGCGCAGCGCACCGGCAGTTGCAGGCGCAGAGCGATAGCCTGCAGGCGGTGGAAGGCTCGCTGAGGAAAGCGACTCCGTACCTGGAGGCGGCGGCCAGTGCGCTGCGCGAGACCGATCCCCTGACCCACACCCTGGACCTGGGCATGATCGACAGGAAACTGGGCGAGGTGCGGGGCGAGGAGGATCAGGTGCGGCAGCTGATCTCCGACTACTACGCCGGCCGCCGGCACCGGGTATGGGCGGTGGCGGGGATCTGGGTGATCGTGGTCGCCAACCTCTTCCTGCTCTGGATCAAGCGCCGGCAGCTGAAGTAAAGGCGGTATGGATTATCCGTGCCTGTCGGCGGCGGAGTAACAAGTTGGGCAGTATCCGACCAAGTGGCGGTCCGCTGGTTCTCGTAGGCTCCCTCTGTGCAGGCCAAAGGAGTCGAGTATGAAGTGCGGATGGTCCGCATCCTGGGTATCCTCCTGGTCCTTTCGACGACGGCGTCTGCCCAGCTTGACCGGACAACACCACTCGGATTTTCCGAGGAACGCTTGGCGCGGATCGACCGGGTGTTGCAGCAGTATGTGGACGAGCAACAGATCGCTGGCGCCGTGGCCCTGGTGCTGCGTGATGGTCAGGTCGCGTACGACCGCGCAGTGGGGTGGTCGGATAAGGAAGCCGGACGGAAGATGACGACAGATGCCATCTCCCGCATCGCCTCCCAGACCAAAGCCCTGACCTGCGTCGCCATCATGATGCTCGTCGAGGAGGGCAAGATCGACCTCGGCGACCCCGTGAGTCGTTACCTGCCCGCGTTCGCCAAAACCACGGTCGCCGTCAAGACCGACACCAGGCTGGCTATCGTGCCGGCCAAACGCGCCATCACCATTCGCGACCTGCTGACACGCACCGCTGGCATTTCGTATGGAACGGACAGCCTCGTCGCGCCGCTCTATGCCGCGAAGGAGCTGGGGCCTGCGGCCGGGTTCGGGTGGTATACGGCCGACAAGACCGAAGCGATTGGCGCAACCATCGACCGCTTGGCAGCGCTGCCCTTTGTCGCCCAGCCGGGGGAGGCCTTTGTCTATGGCTACAACACCGACATCTTAGGATATGTGGTGGAGCGGGTCTCCGGTGTGACCTTGGACGAGTTCTTCCGCTCGCGCATCACCGACCCACTGGGCATGCTGGACACCTCCTTCTTTCTGCCTGCCACCAAAACCCCTCGCCTTAGCTCGGTGCGGCTGTGGATCGGTGCGCAGGACCACCTGCTTCGCCAGCGGGCCTACGAAGTCGAGTTAGGGGTTGGGGTGCGCGATCTGCCGGCGGAGGAGCAGCTTTGAAGGGTGGGCGCGAAAATGGTTTTTGTCGAGCAACACCGGGCCATCGAGGTGGATGCCGAACTGCCTGCCGAGACCTTTCTCTTTCCTCCGCCTGTTGGTGCCAGCCTGGTCGAAGGGAGCTACTGATCCCTCTGCCAGGCCGATCCCAGCGCTTTGCGCATTTCCCGCACTGCAGCTACAATCTAGTCTGACGGTACCCCTTCTTCCCCTCGGCCAACCATGCCCAACGACGCCTCCCTCCAGCAACAGACCCTCGCCATCGGCGGTATGACCTGCGCTGCCTGTGTTAGCCGGGTCGAGCGCCGGCTCTCTCGCCTCGAAGGAGTGAAGCGGGCGGCGGTCAACCTCAGCACCGAAGAGGCGGTGGTCGAATACGAGCCCGGCCAGGTCAAGATGCGCGATCTGCGGCGGGCAGTGGAGGAGGCCGGGTACCAGGTGGTGGAAGGAGGGCGCGAGCAGCGGCAGGCCCGCCGCCAGGACGAACTGCGGGTGCAGCGCCGCTCGCTGGTGGCCGCGGCCTTGCTGGCCCTGCCCCTCTTCTTCCTCGAGATGGGCGAGATGCTCGGCCTGCCCTTGCCCGAGGTGCTGATGGTCGAGCACCATCCTCTACAGGTCGGCTGGGCACAACTGATCCTGGTGCTGCCGGTGATGGGCATCTCCTGGCGGATCTACGCCGAGGGTCTGCGCTCCCTGGTGCGGGGCGGGCCGAACATGTTTTCCCTCATCGCCATCGGCACCCTGGCGGCCCTGGGTTTCAGCCTGTGGGGCCTGTGGGAGGTGGGCACGGGCCGGGCCCATACCTTTGCCAGCTATTTTCCGGCGGTCTCCACCATCCTGGTCTTCATGCTCCTGGGCCGCTACCTGGAGGCCCGCTCCAAGCGCCGGGCCGGGGCGGCGATCCAGGCGCTGATGGATTTGCAGCCCAAGATGGCCACCCTGGTCGAGGCCGGGGTTGAGCGGCAGATCCCGGCGGCGCAGATCGAGGCCGGGGACCTGCTGCGGGTGCGTCCCGGTGAACGGGTGCCGGCCGATGGTGAGGTGGTGGAGGGGTTCTCGGCAGTAGACGAATCCCTGCTCAGCGGCGAGTCCCTGCCGGTAGCCAAGGGGCCGGGGGACCGGGTGGTGGGCGGCAGTATCAACAAAGAGGGCAGCCTGTTATTCCGCGCCCGCCGGGTGGGCCGCGACACGGTGCTGGCGCAGATCCTGCGGCTGGTGGAGGAGGCCCAGCAGGGCAAGGCTCCCATCGCCCGGCTGGCCGACGTGATCGCCGGGTATTTTGTGCCCGGAGTGATGCTGCTGGCCCTGGTGGCGGGTGGGGCTTGGCTGTGGGCGGGCACCGGGATCGAATTTGCCCTGGAGATTTTTGTCTCGGTGCTGATTATTGCCTGTCCTTGCAGCCTGGGGCTGGCCACGCCGGCGGCCATCCTGGTGGGCACGGGCCGGGGGGCGCAGCTGGGCTTGCTCTTCAAAAGCCCCGAGGCCCTGGAAGCGGCGCATCATCTGGACACCATCGTGCTCGACAAGACCGGTACCATCACCGAGGGCCGGCCAGTGCTGACCGACATTATCCCCCTGGGGGCTGTTGGCGAAGAGGAGGTCCTGCGCTGGGCCGCTGCGGTCGAACAGGGCTCCGAGCACCCGCTGGCCACTGCGGTGGTTGAAGTGACTAAGGGCAGGGGACTGACTCTGGGCCAGGTGGCGGAATTCGTTGCGGTGCCTGGGCGGGGCGCCAGTGCCCGCGTGGAGGGCCAGGTGGTGGTGGTGGGTAATCCGGGATTCTTGGCAGAGGCCGGCGCCGAGGTCGACGCTGCCGCACTGGCACGGGCTGCCGCGCTGGCCGAGCAGGGCAAGACCCCAGTGTGGGTGGGGGTGGAGGGCCGAGTGGTCGGGCTGCTGGCCTTTGCCGATGTGCCGCGTCCCGCCAGCGCGGCGGCCATCGCCCAACTCAAGGCCAGCGGCCTGCAGGTGGTGATGCTCAGCGGCGACCACCGGCAGACGGCGGCGGCTATCGCCAGGCAGGTGGGTATCGAAGAGGTGCACGCCGAGGTGCAGCCGGCTGAGAAGGCCGAGGTGGTGCGCAATCTTCAGCGCCGGGGCGGGCGGGTGGGCATGGTGGGCGACGGCATCAACGATGCCCCGGCCCTGGCCCAGGCCGAGGTGGGCATTGCCATTGCCGCCGGGGCGGACGTGGCGATGGAAGCGGCGGATGTGGTGCTGATGCACAATCGGCTGGAGGACGTGGCCCTCGCCATCCGTCTGAGCCAGCGGGTGATGCGCACCATCCGCCAGAATCTGTTCTGGGCCTTCCTCTACAACACCGCCGGCCTGCCCATCGCCGCCGGGGTGCTCCACCTGTTCGGCGGCCCCCTGCTCGACCCGATGCTAGCGAGCATGGCCATGGCCTTCAGTTCGGTCTCGGTAGTGGGCAACGCCCTGCGGTTGCGGCGGTTTGTCTAGACTCTCTCCTATTAATATTATAGCAGTGCTGTATTCCCCACAGGAGAAGGTATGAGCAAGACGATCCTGGTGATCGGGGCTTTTGACACCAAGGGGGCGGAGTTCGCCTTTTTGCGGCAGCAGATCCTGGCGCAGGGCCACCGGGTGCTGATGGTGAATACCGGGGTTATGGGCTCTACGGATCTTTTTTCGGTGGATGTGGAGGCCGAGGCGGTGGCGCGGGAAGGGGGCGCCGAGTTGGAAGTCCTGCGCGCCAAAAAGGACCGGGGCGAGGCGATGAAGGCTATGAGCCAGGGGGCGGCGCTGCTGGTGCGGCAGCTCTACGACCAGGGCCGTTTTGACGGCATCATCGGTATGGGGGGCACCGGAGGCACCAGCGTGGTCAGCGCCGGGATGCGCGGATTGCCTTTGGGCGTTCCTAAGATTTGCGTGTCCACTGCCGCAGGGGGCGACACCTCGGCGTATGTGGGCACCAAGGACATCGCCATGATCCCCTCTATTGTAGACGTGGCCGGCCTCAACCACATCTCGCGCCCCATCTTTGCGCGGGCTGCCGGGGCCATCTGCGGTATGGCCGCCGCCCCGGTCCCCGAAGCGGCGGACGAGCGTCCCATCCTCGTGGCCTCGATGTTTGGCAACACCACCACTTGCGTCAACGCCTGCGCCGGGGCGCTCGACCTGTGCGGGTACGAGGTGTTGATCTTCCACGCCACCGGCACGGGAGGTCGCACCATGGAGTCGCTGGTGGCCGAGGGGCTGGTGGACGCGGTGCTCGACATCACCACCACTGAGTGGGCCGACACGGTGTGCGGCGGGGTCTTCGACGCCGGCCCCGAGCGCCTCAGCGCCCCGGGCCAGCAAGGCGTCCCCCATCTGATCGTGCCTGGCTGCGTGGACATGGCCAATTTTGGTCCCCTCAGCACGGTGCCCTCCTCGTACCGGGAGGCGGGTCGGCTCTTGTACGAGTGGAACCCGGCCGTGACCCTGATGCGCACCAATGCCGAGGAGAATCGTCAAATGGGGCGGATCTTTGCCGAGAAAGCCAACCAGGCCCAGGGGCCGGTGGCTTTCCTGCTGCCCCTGAAAGGAGTGTCCATCCTCGACGGCGAAGGCCAGCTCTTCTGCGACTGGGAGGCAGACCAGGCCTTCTTTGCGGCGCTCAAGGAGCATCTCAAGCCGGGCATCCGGGTGGTGGAGTTAGACCACAACATCAACGATCCCGAGTTTTCGGCCAAGGCGGTGGAGATGATGCTGGAACTGATCGAACAAAAGAAAAGAGGAACATCATGAGAGAAAAGAGAACCTTTGTCCAGCAAGAGGACGTGCAGACCCAGGTCTTCGACTGGGGCCGGCTCTCCTGGCTATCTGAACCGACGGTCACCGCTGCCGAGCGCTTCAGCGCCGGGGTGGTGCGGCTGGCACCGGGCAAAGGCCACACCCGCCACAACCATGCCTACAGCGAGGAGATCCTTTACGTGATCGCCGGCCGTGGGCTGCAGATGGTGGAGCTGGAGAGCGGCAAGGTGGAAGAGGAGATCGGGCCGGGCACCCTGGTCCATATCCCCACCGCCGTCTATCACTCCACGGTCAACACCGGCAGCGAGACTATGGAACTGATCGCCATCTACGCCCCCTTTGGGCCAGAGGCCGAGTTGCGCCAATTGCCCGGGGTGAAGCTCGAACCCCCGGCGCGTCAGAGCTGAAGGGGCTGGGCATGGGGTTTACCAGAGAGCAAGTGCTGACGCGGTTGCGCCGGCAGATCGAGGCCGGCTTGCCCATCATCGGGGCGGGGGCCGGCACCGGGATCAGCGCCAAGTTTGAGGAAGAGGGCGGGGTGGACCTGATCGTTATCTACAACTCCGGGCGCTATCGCATGGCGGGGCGGGGGTCCCTGGCCGGGATGATGCCGTATGGGGACGCCAATGCCATTGTGGTGGAGATGGCTGCGGAGGTGCTCACCATTGTCCGCGACACCCCGGTGCTGGCCGGGGTCTGCGGCACCGATCCCTTTAGGCAGATGGAGCTTTTCCTGCCGCAGATCGCCGCCCTGGGTTTTTCGGGGGTGCAGAATTTCCCCACTGTGGGCCTGATCGACGGGCTCTTCCGCCAGAATCTGGAGGAGACCGGCATGGGCTACGGCCCCGAGGTGGAGATGATCCGCCTTGCCCACCGGTTGGGCTTGCTGACCACCCCCTACGCCTTCAACCCGCACGAGGCCGAACAAATGGCCGGGGCCGGGGCCGACGTGGTGGTGGCCCATATGGGCCTGACCACCAAGGGCTCTATCGGCGCCACCACCGCCCTCACCCTGGAGGATTCGGTGGGGCAGGTGCAGGCCATCTGCGACGCGGCCAGGGGGGTGAATCGGGAAGTGATCGTGCTCTGCCACGGCGGGCCCATCGCTTTGCCCGAAGACGCCGAATACGTGCTGCAGCACACCCGCGGGGTGAACGGGTTCTACGGGGCTTCTAGTATGGAGCGGCTGCCGGTGGAGACGGCCATCGTCGAACACATGAAGAAATTCAAGGCAGTCCGTTTCTAAAGAGGATTTGGGGCCATGATCGAGGTCAAAATCGGCGGCATGAGCTGCGAAAACTGCGCCCGCCACGTGCGGGAAGCCCTTGCCAAACTGGAGGGTGTGCGAAAAGTCTCGATAAATATAGAAGGGGGCCAGGCCCTGGTGGAGGCGGCCGGGGCCCTGGACGAGGCCCAGATCCGCGAGGCCATCGAGGAAGAGGGGTACGAGGTGCAGGCCATTATCAGTGGCTAGCGGCATGCTCCCCCTGCGCAAGGTGGAGGTCAAGCGCCTCTTCCGCGAGGCGGTCGCGGCGTATCCGCCCCGGGCGGAGTTGGTCTTTCTGCTGCAGAGCCTGGAAGATCCCCTCAACGTGGGGGCCCTGTTTCGTATCGCCGACGCCTGCGGGGCCTGCGAGCTGGTTTTTTCCGGCACCACCCCGTCGCCGCCCCATCCCGAGATCGAGCGCACGGCCCGGGGCCACGAGCGCCGGGTGCGGTGGCGCCGCATCCCGCAGGTCGAGGTCGCCCTGGAAACCCTGGCCGGGGAAGGGTATCACCTGGTGGCCCTGGAGACGGCCCAGGGGGCCCGCTGCTACCTGGACTACCCCTATCCTGCCCGGGTATGCCTGGTGCTGGGCAACGAGAGCCACGGGGTGTATTCCGCCACCCTGGGCCGCTGCCAGGGGGCGGTGTTTGTGCCCATGTACGGCAAGGGTCCCTCGCTCAATGTCCATGTAGCCGCAGCGCTGGTAGCGTACCAGGCGCTGCTGGGGGGCCCGCAGCGCAGTGAGCAACTAAAACCGCAAGGGTGAACGCACTATGTTAGTGATTGCCGGTTACGTGATCGTGGTGTCTAGTGTGCTGGGCGGCTATCTGCTAGCGGGTGGCAACCTGTTACTGCTGTGGCAGCCGTCAGAACTCATCATCATCGGAGGGGCAGCCTTCGGGGCCCTGCTGACTGCCGGCGGCCCCAAGGTGATGAAGGCCATCCTCGGGTCCCTGGGCCCCCTGCTTCAGGGCTCTCCCTACACCAAGGAACGCTACACCGAGGTCCTGATCCTGATGCACGACATCTTCGTGACTACCCGGCGCGAAGGGGTGCTGGCCCTGGAGCAGCACATCGAGAACCCCGAGAAGAGCGAGCTGTTCCGCGCCGTGCCCTCAGTCTCTCCGGACTTCACCGTGGAGGTGGGGGGGCGGCAGCGGCTGCTGGTCTGGCGAGTGTGATACCGGGGAAGGAACCCATGAGGATAAGAGCGATGCCGTATGGGAAGAGGGTCCTGCTGGCTGGCCTGCTGGCCGCCTGGGGACTGAGCGGGTGTCAGGGAGCCCTCACTGCCCAGGGGGACTGGGAGCGGGCCCAGGCGCGCCGCACCCCGGTGGCCTACGAACGGTTTCTCCATCTGCATCCCGACAGCCAATGGGCACCCCAGGCCCGCCAGGAACGCGACCAACTGCTGCTGGCGGGACGGTCTGCCGCCTTTCGAGACCTCAAGCGGGTCAGGCTGGTGGTGAACGAGGAATACGCCCAGGCGAATGCTCCCGCACTCTACCGCAATCTGCTGGCCCCCTTGGTGTCATACGCGGCGGAAAAACTGTTGCGATATGCCGGCGTCGAAGTCGTCGCTGATTCGGCGGTGGCCAGTGATGCGGTCTATACCATCGAGCTGGGAGGCCAGCTGAGTGGAACCGAGTACGGCGAGGCCGGGCAACGCCCGGAGTTCTATTGGACTGGGGCCTCCGTCCAGGGCGCGGTGACGCTTAAGATGGCCGGGGGCCAGGAAATCCGGGAGCAGTTCTCCGGCGGAGCTGGCAGCCCGGAGCCGCCCAAGAACCTGCGCCTTATACTGTACAAGACCACCCCCAACCTCATTATCTCCCAGGCTGGGCTGGCCGGGGTCGAGGAGAAGATCGCCATAGTGATCGGCAAGGCCTTCGGTTCCCAGTTGCTGGTGGCCTACCTCTACCCCCAGGAGGCGGAGAAGTTCCGCGGCACCAACGACGCGCTTGCCCGCCTCAGAGATCCCCATACGGTCGAAGCGCTGATCGAGATGGTGGACGAGGTGGATACCGGGGTGTACGACGACGCGGTGCTTATCCTGCGGGCAATGACGGGCCAGAAGTTGGAGTTTGAGCCCGAGGAATGGCGTCAGTGGTGGGCTCAGCAGGGGGGGAAACTGGACAGCGCAAACCTTTAGCGAGGAGGAAGGCATGAGGCACTTGCTGTTTTTATTTCTCTTGTTTCCAGCCCTTCTTGATGCCCACGATCCCGGCCTGATCGCCAACATGGAGGTCGAGATCGCCCCGGATGTCAACCCGTGGACCCATCTCAACTTCAACGACGACCCGACTCACTTCCACTTCGCCGTGATCACGGACCGCACCGGTGGAGCTAGACCGGGTGTCTTCGAGAGCGCCGTCGACAAACTCAACTTGCTGCAACCCGAATTCGTCCTCTGCGTGGGAGACCTGATCGAGGGTTATACCGAAGACGAGGCGGAACTGGAGCGGCAGTGGGATGAGTTCGATGCTTTTGTCAACCAGCTGCAGATGCCCTTTTTCTATGTGCCAGGTAACCACGATATCAGCAATCCGGCCATGGTGGAGAAGTGGAAAGAGCGGCGCGGCCGGCCCTACTACCACTTTGTCTACCGGGACGTGCTTTTTCTGGTCCTCGACACCGAGGACCCGCCCTCAGCCAGCATCAGCGCCGAGCAGGTCGCCTATTTTCGGGCGGTGCTGGCCAAAGGTGATCAGCACCGCTGGACCCTGCTCTTCATGCACCAACCGCTGTGGCTGGCAGCAGAGAAAACCGGCTTCAGTGACATCGAAGCCCTCTTGACCGATCGCCCCTACACGGTTTTTGCCGGCCACCACCACCGCTACGGCAAATATCTGCGCTACGGGAACAGGTACTACAAACTGGCCACCACCGGCGGCGCCAGCAACCCTAGAAGGTCCGGGCACCGGGCAGTTCGACCATATCGCCTGGATCACCATGGGTGATGAGGGCCCCATCATGGCCAACCTCCTGCTGGACGGCATCCTGGGCGACGAGCCGGATAAGTTGCCAGCGCCCACCCCCGACCTGAGCCTTCCGGTCCGGGCTTCCAGGTCCACCATCGCGGTGGACGGCAACCCCGCCGATTGGGAGGGGCTCAAGAGCGATGCGGTGGAAATAAGTGGCGGCGTGGGCAAATTATCCTGCCGCATTCGTTATGCCTGGGACGACGACTATCTCTACTTCCTGGTCCGCGAGTTGCCCGGCGATCTTGCCCACAAAGAGGCCGAGAGCGCCACGCAGTACCTGGAAAACCCCTGGGACTACGAGAGCATTAGTTTCTTCATCGACGTAGACAACTCGAATGGCAACGATGGTCCCAGGGGCGACCTCAACCCTTTGTACGGGTTCAGCTCAGCGGGCCGCAGGGATCTGCACTGCGCCGGCTCGCACCGGCTCCACCCCTATCTCTGCGTCCAGGAGCTGCTCCAGCGCAGCCCGGTGGCGACCGGAGGGAACCAGGCGGACCACAGCCGCATCATCGAGGTGGGTTTGCGCTGGCAGGACATTGAGGGCAGCGTGGATCAAAAGCGGCTGCCCGGGGGGCTCTTGCCGGTTGTGAAACTATGGCTGCGTCTGGGCAGCGAGCCGCTCTTATTGGACGACGGGTATGATCAGCGACGTTTCATCGGCGGGACCAGCGACCGGCCCAATGGCAAAGATCCGAACTCGCGGGATATCTTGCTGACCGAATAACGCGGTTCAGCCCCAGGCCTCGCGGAAGAGGCGGACCCAGTTGCCGTGCATGACCCCCTCCACATCCGTCTCTGAGTAGCCCCGCTGGCGCAGCAGGCCGGCCACCTTTTGCAGGTCGGCGATGGTGTCCAGGTCGCCGGGGGTCTGTTCAGTCCCATAACCCCCGTCGAGGTCCGAGCCGATGGCCGCAGCGCGGCAGTGGCCGGCCAGTTGGCAGACGTGGTCGATGTGGTCGGCCACCGCCGCCAGGGTCAACACCCTCGGAGAAGTCTCTCCCCGCATCCAGCCCGGATAGAGCATCCAGGCGTCCAGGGCCGTGCCGATCACCCCGCCACGGGCGATGAGGGCTTTGAGCTGCTGGTCGGTGAACTGCCGCTGGTGGGGCACCAGGGCGCGGCAGTTGTTGTGGCTGGCCAGCACCCTCCCCCCGAAACCCTCCAGTGCTTCCCAGAAGGCCTGGTCCGCCAGGTGGGTCAGGTCGAGCACCATGCCGATCTCTTCCATGGCGCGCAGCAGTCCGGGGCCCCGTTCGGTGAGTCCACCCTCGGTGCCGGTGCCGTGGGAGTAGGAACTCACACCGTAGTGCGAGAGCCCGACCACGCGCAGGCCGTCGGCCCACCACGAGGGCAGTTGCTCCGGATCGACGATGGGGTCGGCTCCCTCCATGCTGAGGATATAGCCGAGGGGGGCGGCGGCTCCGCGCGACTGCCAGTCGGTTAGGTGGTCGTCGAGCTGGATGCGGCTGGCCACCTGGCGCAGTTTGCCCTGCCTTTCGAGCACGCGGTAATAGGCCAGGTGCCCCTGGGCCCGGGCGTAGGAGATCTCCTGGCAGGTGGCGTCGCCCGAGGGTTTGCCGGTGCGGCCAGTGCGCGAGATGACGGTGGCCACACACAGGCCCACTTCGCCCTGGCGCATGGCCGGAAAGGTGGTGGTGCCCCGGCCCCGCCCTAACTGGGTCATGCCTTCTTCGGCCTGGCGGATCTGGTGCACGTCGAGTTCGAGGTTGCGATTCCAGTCGACGGCGTTCATCGCCAGGTCCAGATGGGCGTCGATCAGCAGCACGGGGGGTCCTTTCTCAGCCGGTGTGGGCTTGCTCCAGTTTCCGGTACTCGTCAATCAGGGTTTTGTACACTGCGGTCGCAGCCGGGTTTGGCTGGATGGTCGAGCCGGGCAGGGGCTTGGCAAAGGGGGCGGTGATTTCTTTCCAGGGCTTGGGCGTGCCGGCGGCTTTGAGATGGCCGTGATAGGCGCGCAGGGCGGCGCCCAATGCCGCGGCGTTGGCGGTTTCGAAGCGGTGTACCGGGCAGCCGTGTACGTCGGCAAAGATCTGGAGGATGCCCTCGTTGGCCGAGGCCCCGCCGGTGACGAAGAGGGAGCGGATGGCCACGCCCATCCAGGCGGAGTGGATCTTGGAGGAGAGGGCCTGGGCTTCGATGACCGCGCGTACTTCGGCCTGGGCGTTGTTCGGGTCGAGATGGTGGCGCACCACCCCGGCGGCGGCGACCTTGGGCACGATCTCCGGGGCGAAGTAGGGCAGCATCAGGGCGCCCTTGTTGCCCGGTGGGGTCTGGCGCAGGGCCTCGCCAAAGGCTTTCCAATCCAAATGGTGTTGGTCGCGCACGGCCTCGCGGGCCAGGCTGCCGTTGAGGAAGCAGATCAGGGCCATGTAGTGGGTCCCGTCGGGCGAGGCGAAGACCGCCCCTTCGCCTTGTTCGGAGACGCGGGGCTGGTCCATGCAGGCAAAGAGGGTGTCGGAGGTGCCCAGGCTGAGGGCCACCTGGCCCGCTTCCACCAGGCCCAGTCCGATCAGGCTGCTGGGGTTGTCGCCGGAGAAGGGGAAGACTTGGCAGCCGGGGGCAAAGCCGTAGCGGGAGACGAAGTAGGGGCTGACCGGGCCGGCAGGGCGGTCGGCCGGGGTGATGGGCAGGAGCTTGTGTTCCAGCTCTGCGGCGCAGGCGGTCAGGGCTCGGGGGCTCCACTGCCGGCTGCGGATGTCCATCAGATTGGTGCCGCTGCCGTCGCCCGGATCGACGGGCACCAGCCGGCCGGCCAGCAGGCTGGCCATGTAGGAACTGACCAGGCCGATATAGGTGGTGCGGCGGTAGCCTTCCGGATCTTGCTGGGCGAACTTGCGGATCTGGGGGCCGCTGAAACGCTCGAAGGCAGTGTTGCCGGTCAGTTCGAGCAGGACACGGCGGCCGCCTACGCCCTCCTCCAGTTCCTGGCACTGGGCAGTGGTGGAGGTGTCCATCCAGATCGGGGAAGTGGGGCGGGAGAAGATAGCTGCCAGTTGGTCCCTGAGCGGCGCGGGGCCGCGCAACTGGCCCAGCGCGTCTGCGGCTTTGTCGTTGAGGTACACGGTGCCGTGTTGCTGGCCGCTGCCGGCCACGGCCTGGATCTGGCCCAGATCGCAGCCCTGGTCGCGCAGGGTCTGGAGCAGCAGGTCCAGGGCCTCGGCCCACATCAGCGGGGCGCTATGGACCTGGCCGCCGCCCAGGTGGAGCACGCCCTTGTCAATTCCGTAGGCGGCCTTGAAGTGGGTGTCGAAGTGGGTGGACACTTCGGCGTCGATTTGCCCGGTCTGGGTGTCGATGACTAGTCCGGTCAGGGACTGGGTGCTGGAATCCAGGCCCAAAAACTTGCCCATACGCGGCCCCTTCTTTAGTTTGTCACTCTCCCGCTAGACTAAAGAAAAGCCAGCCACCGCGCAAAGACCCAGAGGAATGCATGGAGCCCTTAGCCCAAGTCGATCCCGAGATCGCTCAATTCATCCGCGCCGAAAGCCGTCGGCAGCACGACAAGATCCGCCTCATTGCCTCGGAGAACTACGTCAGCCACGCGGTGCTGGAGGCCACGGGCTCAGTGTTGACCAACAAATACTCAGAGGGGTACGCGGGCAAGCGTTACTACGAGGGGCAGCAGTACGTGGACAAGGTCGAGGCGCTGTGTATAGCGCGGGCCAAAGCCCTCTTCGGCGCCGAACACGTCAACGTACAACCTTATTCGGGCTCGCCGGCCAACCAGGCGGTGTACGTGGCCCTGATCAAACCGGGCGACACCATCATGGGCCTGTCCCTGGCCCACGGCGGGCACCTGACCCACGGAGATGCGGTGAGTATCTCGGGTATGCACTACAAGGCCGTGCAGTACGGGGTGAGGCAGGACACCGGGGAGATCGACTACGAGGAAGTGGAACGCCTGGCAAAAGAGCACCGGCCCCGTCTGCTCATCTGCGGCCATTCGGCGTACCCGCGTATCCTCGACTTTGAGCGCTTTGCCGCCATCGGCCGCCAGGTGGGGGCGCTGGTGATGGCCGACATCGCCCATATCGCCGGGCTGGTGGTGGCCGGGGTGCATCCCAGTCCCTTCCCGCACGTGGACGTGGTGACCACCACCACCCACAAGTCGCTGCGGGGGCCGCGCGGGGGCATGATCCTGTGCCGGGCCCAGTACGCCGAGGCCATCGACAAGGCGGTGTTTCCCGGCTTGCAGGGCGGGCCGCACAACCACACCACCGCGGCCATCGCCGTGGCTCTCAAGGAAGCGGCCACCGAGGAGTTCCGCCGCTACGCGACACGTATCGTCGAGAACGCCGTAGTGCTGGCTGCTGCCCTAGAGCGCAGGGGTTTCCGCGTGCTCACCGGGGGCACCCAGAATCACCTGGTGGTGGTGGATGCCACCTCGATGGGGGTCACGGGCCGTCAGTTGGCCAAGGCTATGGACGCGGCGGGTTTGGTCTGCAACTTCAACCGCATTCCCTTTGATACGCAGCCGGCCTTACATCCCAGCGGCGTGCGCCTGGGCACGCCAGCCACCACCAGCCGAGGGTTTGGTCCGGAGCAGATGGAGCTGATCGCTGCGTGGATGTCCCAGGTGGCCAAGGTGCGCGCCGACGGGGGGCAGGATCTGGAGGCGCGCAAGCAGGCCTATCGGGAGATCGCCGGCCAGGTGAAGGCCGTGTGCGACGGTTTCCCGGCGCCCGGCTTGCTCTACGGTCCGAAGGGGCGGCCCGCCTAGGCGTGGTGGAAGAACACGCCCATGCCGATGCGCACGCAGAGCCAGGCCAGGCCGGTGAAGAGCAGGAAGGGTACTAAATGCCGCATGGTCAGCTTCATGGGGGTACCTATTGAGGGGTATTGCAAGGGGAGAGTGCGATAGGATCGCCTTTTCCTGTCGCCTCTATAATGTAAACGATCGGCAAGAGGTAAAGGTTCCTCTGTAATCTGCGTCACACTGGGTGAAAAATGAAGATCACCTGCATCAGGCTCTACATCGTCAATATGCCCGAGCGCCGCTGGTGGTGGTCGGACGACACCTATGGCCAGCCTCTTCACCAGCGGGCCGAACACGGCATCGCCAAGGTGGAAACCGACCAGGGATTGATCGGCCTGACTCAGATCGAACGCTTCACCCCTTTGGACACCATGTGCTCCACCCTGCAGTCGTGGGTGGGCCGGGATCTGCGTCAAGTTGAGTTGGCCCAGGCCCAGGGGCCGATGGGGGCCTCTTTTGAGCAGGCGGTGTTGGACCTGCGCGGCCAGGCCCTGGGTCTGCCCATCTGGCAGCTCTTGGGCGGGCGACTGCGCGATTACATCCCGGTCACCCAATGCACGGGGTACAAAACCCCGCAGCACACGGCCGAGGACGCCCAGTGGGGCTGGGAGCGGGGCTTCCGCACCTACAAGATGAAATGCATCACTGGGGCCGAAACGATGCCTGAGGCCCGCCTGCGCTACGTCACCGACCGGGTGGAGGCCATCCATCGGATCTTGCCCGAGATGGCGGTGCGGCCCGACCTCCGCTGGCGGTTAGAGGAGGTGTGGGTGGCCCAGGAGTTGGCCCGCCGGCTCCAGGGTCACCTCATCGAGAGCCTGGAGAGTCCCATTGCCAAAGGCCGGGCCAACTCTCTGGTCGAGTGGCGCCGGCTGCGACAGACTATCTCTCTGCCGGTGGCCGATCACGTGGGGGGTGCAGAGGAACTGGTCCGCCGTTCCCAGGGCGAGGGGCTGGACTACGCCATCGTCGGGGCGGCCAGTTATCTAGAGACGGTGCACCAGTCGCGCTTGGCCTACAGCCTGGGCTTGGGGGGCTGGTCGCAGACGGTGGCCTATGGGCCAGGGGCGGCGATGGGATTACACGTGGCGGCCTGTATGCCCAATCTCACCCAGCCCTATGACATGGTGGGGCCCATCGCCTGGGAGCACGACCTGACCAATGAGGAATTCCCTTTTGTGGATGGATGTTTTGCGGTGCCGGAGCGCCCGGGTTTGGGATACACGTTGGATAGCGAAGCAGTTAAAAAGTACCTGGTGCAGGAGAAGGTGTTTACCTGAGCGTCGGAGAGTAGCCCTTTCGGACTTTTCCCCAGGCGCGTCCTGCTCCCTCGCTCGCTTCGCTCCGCTACTCCACCCCCGGGCCACGCGGACTTCCCTTCCCTACCGCTCCCCGGGAAAAGCCTCCAGGGCTATCTCCCCGCCGCTTATACCATCAGCCAGTTAGGAGTGATATGTCCAACATCTACGAAAAACTCGGAGTGCCGACGATCATCAACGCTTCGGGGCCGGCCACGCGACTGAGCGGGTCCATCATGCCGGCCGAGGTGGCCGAGGCGATGAAGGAGGCTTCGCAGTACTGCGTGGACATCGCCCAATTACAGGCTTGCGCCTCGCAGTACATCGCCCAAGTCACCGGGGCCGAGGCGGGGTACGTGACCAGCGGCGCGGCCGCCGGCCTGCTCTTGGGCACAGCCGCCTGCGTCACCGGGCTGGACCCCACCAAGATGAACCGCCTGCCCGACACCCGGGGCATGAAGAACCAGGTGATCATGGCCCGCAGCCACCGCAATTTCTACGACCACGCCGTGCGTTCGGTGGGGGTGGAGCTGGTGGAGGTGGGCATCGCCGACCGCTTCAGCGGAGCGGGGGTGCGCGACACCGAGCCCTGGGAGATCAGTGCGGCCATCAACGAGCGGACAGCGGCGGTCTGTTACGTGGCCTACACCCATTCTCTGCCTTCCCTGGCCGAGGTAGTGGAGGTGGCGCACCGGGCCGGGGTGCCGGTGATCGTGGACGCGGCCGGGCAGTTGCCACCGGCGGAGAATCTCAAGCGTTTCATCAGCGCCGGGGCGGATCTGGTGGCCTTCAGCGGGGGCAAGGCCCTGCGCGGACCGCAAAGTTCGGGCATCCTCTGTGGCCGGCGCGCGCTCATCGAGGCGGTGGCGCTGCAGCACTTGGACCTCGACATCTATTTTGCCCAGTGGAACCCGCCGGCTTCGCTGATCGACAAGAGCCGGCTGCCCGGTGCCCCGCACCACGGCATTGGCCGGCCCTGCAAGGTGGGCAAGGAGGAGATCGTCGGGCTGCTGACGGCGCTCAGGCTCTTCGTCGAGGAGGATCCACAGGTGCGGCGGGGGCGCTGGCTGCAGTTGATGGAGGCGCTGGCTGCGGCCATCGGTGAGCTGCCCCATGCGCAGGTATCGCTGGCCAATGATCCCAAGCGGACCGAGATCCCCATGCTCGCCCTGCAACTGGACGAGGAGGCGCTGGGTTTTTCGGCGCTGGACCTGGTGAAACGTTTACAAGACAGCAGCCCGGGCATCCACGCCAATCCCTCGCAGGTCAGCGAGGGATTGGTGCTCTTCGGGCCGATGTGCCTGAAGGAGGGGGAGCCGGAGATGGTGGGGAAGCGGGTGCGGGCGTTGTTGCAGGGTTAGTCGAGCTGAGTGGTCTTTGCCATCTCGGAGTAACGCGGCTAGGTCTTCTTGCCGCGAAGCAGCAGGAGCCCGCCACCAATCACTACCGCCCCCACACCAGCCCAAACTGGGACGTTGACTGTTCGCTGGTCCTTTATCGACAGCTCGATCGGTCCCAGTTTGGCCTCGTGGGTCTCCTTGGTGTAGTCGAAACTTCCATACACTAACCCCCGGACGCCGGCCGCGATCAGCGCGATTGCGGCGATCTTGACTGCGGTCATTTGGTCTCCTCTCCAGAATCGTTAGAGTACGCGTCGACCTCGGATGACACGAAGCAGAACCACCACGACCGCAATGACCAGGAGGATATGAATGAATCCGCCCATGGTGTAGGCGGTGACAAAACCCAGAATCCAGAGGACCACCAGGGCAATAGCAATCATCTCGAGCATTTTGCTTCTCCTTTTGTCATACCTTTCGGTGCTGATGGTGCCAGATCATCTATTAGACGGCGTCAGGCATGTTTTGGCTCGGGCTGTGGCACAATCGGACCTTCGGAGGCTGACTTTATCAACAGCCGACCCACAATGACCAAGGCTATTCCTGAGGCTAGGTATAACAGGCCAAGTGTCAGCATTCGGGGGTCAGAGAAAACACACATTGGTGACAAGTGCCAGCATTCGGGGGTCACTCGTGGAAAGCACGTTTAGGTAGATGATATTTCACTTCGCTGAGAAGGGGTTGGTCCTGCGGGGTGGGCCGGCGCAGCT
>SICG01000080.1 GCA_009691525.1 Candidatus Latescibacterota bacterium
GCCCTGGGTATCCCCATCAACGGCGGGGTGGCCTTTCCCATCTCGGCCTGGGGGCTGAGTTCGGCCATCACCCTGGGCCTCAACACCGGCTTCGAGGCCGAGATTCCCAAGGACATGATCGAGCTGATGCTCAAGGGCAACGAGTTCAACAAGCCCTACGACATCGCCGACTGGGACGGGTCCGGCTGGGGGGTGTTCAGCTTCAACTGGGCGGCGGCCAAACCCTGGATGCCGGGGCGCTTCAAGCCCTATCTCGACGAGTTCACCGTGGGTGGCACCTTCAAGGTGCTCGGCGGCGTGTACGGGGAGACGCAGCGCTCGGGCGGCACCCTGCTGGTCGAGCCCCAGGGGGTGGATCTGGACTTCAACATGATCACCCGCGCCGCCTGCGGCTACGGCGTCGGCCTCGATATGGGGGTGGCGGGCGTCACCAAGGACCGCAAGCTCACCTTCAGCGCCGGGCTGCTCAACTTCCTCGATTACATGTCGTGGGGCATCTCGCCCAAACAGGACTCGGTGTTCGCCACTGCCAACAACATGAAGGTCACCGACATCTTCGGAGTAGATAGCATCCAAGATGCGCTGGATTTCAGGGATGTGAACGGAGACGGTAAGGTAGATTCTACCTTCACCAAGAACCTGGGCGACAAGGCCTTCTCGCGCTCGCTGCCGGCTATGCTGCGCCTGGGCGCCGCGTACCAGCTCCAGCCCAAGCTGGTTCTGCTGGGCAACTACGACCAGGCCTTCAGCAGCGGCTTCGGCGTCGAGGTCATGCCCCGCATCGCGCTGGGTGCCGAGTACCGGCTGGTGGACTGGTTCCCCACCCGTTTCGGCTTATCGGTGGGCGGGCGCAGCAGTTCCTCCTCGCTGGGTTTTGCCTTCGGTCCGTTCAATATGGGCCGCACCCAGGTTGAGGTGCTTGACTTTGCCCTGGTCAACCGGGGTGGGATGCTGCCCGGGGTGTCCAAGGGCATCGCGATTTCGCTGATGCTCTTCAAGCTCAATCTGATTTGAAGGAGAGTACCAACTTCAATTAACTCGACACTAAGAGAGGCCGGCTAGCCCGGCCTCTCTTTTAAAAACCCATGCCCGGATCTAAAAGAAGAAAATCGCACAAGACCGGCCTGCCCCCCGGCAGCCTGGTACACATCGGCCAGGAACGGGGCGAAGCCGTGCAGATCCGCCTGATGGACTACGACGGCGAGACCCTGCGCGAGCGACAACTGACCCGTATCGAAGAGGCTTTTGCCTTCAGGCATACCCCCACTGTGACCTGGATAGATATAGACGGGTTACACGAGGTGGAGGTGGTCCGCAAGATCGGGGAGGAATTCGGCATCCACCCCCTGGTCCAGGAAGACATCCTCAACACCACCCAACGGCCCAAGGTGGAGGATCACGGCTCACACCTGTACATCGTGGCCAGGATGATCAGCTGCGGGCAGGACGGGCGAGCAGAGGCCGAGCAGTTGAGCATAGTGGTGGGCCCCAATTACGTGATCACCTTTCAGGAGAAGCCCGGTGGCGATGTGCTCGGCTCAGTGCGGGAAAGGCTGCGCCACAACCGCGGCCGCATCCGCCAGCACGGGGCGGATTATCTGGTATATGCCCTGCTCGACACTACCGTGGACCACTACTTTGTGGTGTTGGAGAAGCTGGGTGACCAGCTGGAAGAGCTGGAGGACTTGCTGCTGGAGGCGCCCGAGGTGAATGTGTTACACTCCATTCAGCAGGTGCGGCGGGACGTGCTCTTCGTCCGCCAGGCTGCCTGGCCTTTGCGCGAGGTGGTGAACCATTTGCACCGCGAGGTCTCACCCCTGGTGGCCCAGGAAACCAAGCTCTACCTGCGCGACATCTACGACCACCTGGTGCAGATGATCGACATGATGGAGGTTTTGAGGGAGGTGGTGGTAGGCCTGCTCGACATCTATTTGTTCAACCTGAACAACCGCCTAAACGAGGTGATGAAGGTCCTGGCGCTTTTCACCGCGGTTTTTATCCCCCTGACTTTTATTGTCGGGGTGTATGGCATGAACTTCCACCACATGCCCGAACTCGACTTGTCCTGGACCTATCCGGCCCTGTGGGCGGTGATGATCTCCATTGGGGTGGGCATGGTGCTTTTTTTCCGCAAAAAGAAATGGCTGTAAGGGCAGGTTTCAAACCTGCCCCTGCGGAGACATTATCTGGAGATAATCGCGATGTTCAAACTGACGCCCAGCAACAACCGCTTCTACGACCTCTTCGACCGGGCCGCCGAATTACAAGTGCGCGCCGCCGTCCAGTTCCTCGACCTGGTCGAAAATTTCGGCGACGTGCCGCAGCGGGCCGAGCAGATCAAACGGGTCGAGCACGAGCTGGACCAGGTGGTGCACGATACCATGAAGCTCCTGCACAGCTCTTTTATCACCCCCATCGAGCGGGGTGATATCCGCCGGCTGATCCAGGCACTCGACAGCGTCGCCGACGGCATCAACGCCGCCTCCAGCCGCCTGGACCTCTATGAGATTGAGCAGGTCTTTCCCCCTGTCCAGGCCCTGGCCAGGGTGCTGCTGGAAGCCTGCCAGGGGGTGCAGGAGGCGGTGCGCCGGCTGCGCCAGATGCCCAAACTCGAAGGGGTGCTCCCCCTGTGTGTGGAGATCAATAGGCTTGAGGATAAGGCCGACCAGATCTACCGCGAGGCCCTGGTCCAGCTCTTCAAGTCCGGGATGGACCCGCTGCTGGTCATCAAGTGGAAGGATATCTACGAGTTCGTCGAGAGCGCCACCGACTGTTGCGAGGACGTGGCCGACATGATTGAGGTCATCGTGCTCGAAAACGCCTGAAGGCGGTGCTGGGGTTTCCCTTCCCCGTGTTTATCCTTCATTGCGGGGGGTGTAGTAGATGTCCATGTGCGGGTAGCAGAAATGCACCTTGTTGTTGCGGTCGAACTCGCGGATGAGGACCCGGACGATGTCGCTGGTGATCCGCTGCCGTTCCTTGGCCAGGGTCTGGTAGCGCAGGCGCATCAGGATGCCCGACTCGAAGAGTTCGGCCCGCATAAAAGGCTCCTGCCGGGTTTCGCTGATGATCTCGCTGGTGACCTGGCGGGCGGCGGCGAGCAGGATCTTTTCGGCCTCGTCGAAATCCGAGCCAAAGGTGAGCCGCACCGGCACCTCGTCCAGGATGTAATTCGAGGAGGTCTCATCTTCCTCCGGACCGAAGCCTTCCAAGGTGTAGTTGTAGATGATCTGCTGAAAGAGCGTGGCATTGGGGATGAGCACGGCCCGGCCCGATTTTTCCTCGCCGCCGATGGTGCCGCCCACCTGATTGAGCAACACATGCGTGAGGGTGATATCCACCACGTCGCCGATGATGCCGGCGATAATCACCCGGTCGCCGATTTTGAAGGGTTGTTTCAGAATGATCATCAGCCAGGCGGCAATGCCGGTGACCGGTGCCTGGAGGGACCAGCCCAGGATCATGCCCAGAAAGGCGGCCGAGATGCCCAGGGTGGCCAGCGAACCAGAGAAAGTGATGATTCCGAGGATGGCGGCCAGCCCCAGCCAGATATAGCGCCAGATGAAGAGGAACTGCTGGATGTTGTCGGACTTGGAGCTAGGCCGGCTATGGAGGTAGCGGCTCAGGGCCCGGCGGGAGAGTTTGTAGAAGACCCAGATGATCAGCAGGGTCGCTACCCCCAGAATCGGGCCCTCGTACCGCAACTGGTGCAAAGGGTCAGCGAAGTATTCGGTGATGTTCTCTAACATGGGTTCTCCTTTGCAGGTAGCGGGCTTTCGTTTCTCTTCCGGTAGAGCTGCCCGATCTCGGCGCCCATCACGAAGACCAGCGCAGCGCAGTAGATCCACAGGATCAGGCCGATGATCAGGGCGTATACACCGTAGACTTTTTGAGTGGAGGCAAAGTGTTTGAGATAGTAACTGAACGCTTGCAAGGTCGCCTCCCACAGCACCGCAGCCCACAGGGTGCTTAACATCCGCGCCTGGCGCGCCAGAGGTTGGCGGGGCACGAGTGAGTAGAGGGCGAAGAAGACCGCGGCGATGAAGGCGAAGGAAAAAACGGGATAGAGGAAATGCTTCACCCACCCTGAGGAGTAGAGACTGCCCAGATGTGCGCTGAACCGGGCATTGCTGCGCAGGGCCTCCAGGGCGGGGAAGAAGGTCACGAAGACCAGGAAGGCAAACAGGACTAGGAACACCATGCCAAAGTCCCTGCGCAGGCTTCCCGAGTTGCCCTCCTTGGCAGGTAACTGGTAGATGGTGTTCAGGATGGTCCGCATGGTGCTGAATAATCCCGATGAGGAGAAGAGCAGTCCGGCGATGCCAAAGAGGCCATAGATCTTGCGGTCGGCGACGACCTCTTTGATCCGCACCAGGGCCATCTCCTGGAAAAAGGGGATGTAGCGCTCGGGGCAGACCAGCCCGATGAGCAAGGCCAGTTGGCGTTCGAGGTCGGTGGGGTCGAGGACTGCCGGGTCAAGGACCGCGCCCAGGGCAAAGAGGATGATGAAGCCGAAGGGCACAATACAAACAATAGTGGAAAACGCCAGGCCCCCGCTGTACAGGAAAAAATGCTGGTAGGCCATACGCCCATAGAGGCCAGCCAGGTAGTAGCCAAATATTTTTTTCAGGTCGTCGAGCGATATCCGGGCTAGGGTTGGGCTTCCCATCGAAAAGGTCAGAGGGAGAAGATCTCGCCCGGCGCCGGGTAGTCAACTTGTGGGTACCCCTGACTCAGCAGCGTGTCCTTGAGGGGCAGGGCCTGGTCTGGTTCGCCGTGGACTAGGAAGATGTGCTTGAGTTGGTTCGGGCGGTTGAAAGCCAGGTAATCGAGTAATTCCCGCTGGTCGGCGTGGGCGCTGAAGGCGTCCATGACCTTCACCTTGCAGCGCACTGGATATTCCTCCCCGAAAATCCGCACGACCTTATGTCCGTCCATCAGGCGACGCGCCAGGGTGTTCTGGGCCGCATACCCCACCAGCAATACCAGATTTCGGTGGTCGTCGAGGCTGTTCTTCAAGTGGTGCAAGATCCGCCCACCCTCAGCCATGCCAGAAGCCGAGATGATGATGTGGGGGTATTTCAGCTCGTTGAGCTTCTTGGACTCCTCCACCGTGCGCACGTAACTGAGCCGGTCGAAGCCGAGGGGATCGCGTTGGTTCTGCAGGAAAAGCTGGTAGGTCTCCCGGTCGAAGCACTCGGGATGCAGGCGGAAAACCTCGGTGGCGTTGGTGGCCAGCGGACTGTCGACAAAAATGGGGATGTCGGGGATGCGACCCTGGTCGAAGAGCTTGTGTAATTCGTAACACTAGCGCCTGGGTGCGACCCACGGCAAAGGCGGGGATGATGATGCGGCCGCCGGCGGCCGCAGTTTCGCGAATGGCCAGGACCAGGGCTTCAGCCACGTCGTTGGCCGGGCTGTGCAGGCGGTTGCCGTAGGTGGACTCCATGATCAACGCGTCTACATCCGGTAAAGGCTGGGGGTCGCGCAGCACCGGCATGCCGGGCCGGCCGATATCGCCGCTGAAACCCAGGCGGAGTTTTTGCCCACCCCTCTCGATCTCCAGCACGATGCCGGCCGAGCCGAGGATGTGGCCGGCGTCTAGGAAGGTGGCCTGCACCCCAGGGGCCACCTGCACGCTGCGGTCGTATTGGACGCCCACGAAACAGCGCAGCGCCTCTTCGGCGTCCTCGATGCTGTAGAGCGGCTCGGCCAGCGGCTCGCCCCGGCGGCGCCGGATCTTGTTGACCCACTCGATGTCGCGCTCTTGCAGGTAGGCCGAATCGCGCAACATGAGCTGGCACAGGGCCACGGTCGCCGAGGTGGCATAGATGCGGCCGCGGTACCCCCGGGCTACCAGGCTGGGCAGGTTGCCGCTGTGGTCGATGTGGGCGTGGGAGAGCAGGACCGCGTCGAGGGTGGCCGGGTCGTAGGCGAAGTGGTGGTTCTTCTCGTTGGCTTCGGACCGGCGGCCCTGATAGAGCCCGCATTCGAGCAGAACCTGGTGGCCGTTCACCGAGAGCAGGTGCTGCGAACCAGTGACGGTCCGGGCGCCGCCGCAGAATTGTAGTTGCATCGGGGGCCCCTCTAAAGTGTTTAGCTACAATGAGTATAAATGATACATAGGGAGGGCAGGGAGAGCAAGATGCGGGGGTGCGGACAAAAATCCTCAAGAAGATAAAGACGCTGCCGATAACTATGAACGGGGAGATTCTTTTTTATAAACTTAGGAGGGTGAACATATGGACGTAGAACGGATCCAGAGCGGGCAGACCCTGGTCGCGGCAGTCAAGGTCGTGAGCCAGGGCAAAATTGCGACACCGGCGCAGTTGCTGAACTCGGCCGGGGCTGCCACCGGCGGCGACGTGCTGGATTTGGGCGGCGCCATTGACAGCGATTACGTCAAGAAGGTGTTAAACGATTCACTGGCCGACCGCCTCAACAAAGCCTTTGCCGACGCCGGGGTGGATATCAACACCAAGCAGTTGCTGGAGAGCGGCCTGGATACCTCGCCCGAGGCCACAGCCAAACGGATCGTGGATTTTTCCACCGGATTTTTTGCGGCGTTCAAGAATAACAATAAGAACGCCGAGGACACCGAACAGGTGGATAGGTTTGCGGCGTTGGTCAAGGATGCGGTCAAGAAGGGGTTCGACCACTCCGGGCAGATCCTCAAGGGCATCGGTCAGCTCTCGCAGGAGGTGCAGGGGGGCATCGACAAGACCTACAGTCTGGTGATGAAGGGCATCGACAATTTTGCGGACCAGCAGAAGCAATCCCTGGTGGCGCAGCAGAAGGCCGGGGCAGCGAAGAAAGGGGATTTAGTCGGAGTGATCTAGGGGCGGGGGTCATCTCTCCGCCGCCAGTACAGTTCAAAAATTATCTCAGAGCAGGCTCACTTTGGCGGGCCTCTTTTTTTGGCCAAAATGACACTCGGGCTGCGGAAAGCTGCCATAAGTTCAGCTAAAAGGAGGTGGTACGGGATTTGCCCGAAAGGGGGGATGGATGTTGATTCTCCCTTGGAGGAAGGCGGAGCCCATGAATCTGAACAAATTCACCCAGAAATCCCAGGAAGCTATCCAGGAAGCCCAGTCCCTGGCCCTGCGCCGCAGCCATGAGCAGGTGGATGGCGAGCATTTGCTGTCGGTGCTCGTCGAGCAGGAAGGCGGGCTGTTGCCGCGTCTGCTCCAGCACCTGGAGGTGCCGATCGAGGCCTTCCAGCGCGAATTGGGGAAGGCCCTGGACAAGCGGCCCAAGGTCTCGGGTCCGGGCGCCCAGCTCTACCTGAGCCGCCGGCTGCAGGAAACCTTGGTGAAAGCCGAAGGCGAGGCCCAGCGCCTAAAGGACGAGTACGTCTCAGTAGAACACCTGGCCCTGGCCCTGATCGAAGAGGGGGGGGCCACGGAAGCTGGCCGGATCTTTGCCCAGTTCGGGGTTAAACGCGACCGTTTTCTGGAGGTGCTGATGGGGGTGCGGGGCAATCAGCGGGTGACCAGCGCCAATCCCGAAGTGGCGTACGAGGCCCTGGAGAAGTACGGGGTGGAACTGGTGGCCCTGGCCCGGGCCAACAAACTCGACCCGGTTATCGGCCGCGACGCCGAGATCCGCCGGGTCATCCGTATCCTCTCGCGCAAGACCAAGAACAACCCGGTGCTCATCGGCGAGCCGGGGGTGGGCAAGACTGCCATTGTCGAGGGCCTGGGCCAACGCATCGTGCGCGGCGACGTGCCCGAGTGGCTCAAGGACCGGGCCATCTTCTCTCTCGACATGGGGGCGCTGATGGCTGGGGCCAAGTACCGGGGCGAATTTGAGGAGCGGCTGAAGGCGGTGCTCAAGGAGATCAAAGAGAGCGAGGGGCGGGTGCTGCTTTTCATCGACGAGTTACACACCATCGTCGGGGCCGGCCGCACCGAGGGCTCCACCGACGCGGGCAACATGCTCAAACCCATGTTGGCCAGGGGGGAGTTGCACTGCATCGGGGCCACCACCCTGGACGAGTACCGCAAACACATCGAGAAGGACGCGGCCCTGGAGCGGCGTTTTCAGCCGGTGCTGGTGGAAGCGCCTTCGGTGGAGGACACCATCTCCATCCTGCGCGGCCTGCGCGAGCGCTTTGAGGTGCATCACGGGGTGCGCATCCAGGACAATGCCCTGGTGGGGGCGGCGGTGCTGTCGAACCGCTACATCTCCGACCGCTTTCTGCCCGACAAGGCCATCGACCTGGTGGACGAGGCCTGCGCCATGATCCGCACCGAGATCGACTCCATGCCGGCCGAGCTGGACGATCTGACGCGGCGGGTGATGCAGTTGGAGATCGAGGAGGCTGCGCTCAAAAAAGAGAGAGATAAACACAGCCAAGATCGGCTCGAAGTCCTGCGGCGGGAGCTGGCCGAACTCAAGAGCCAGGCCACCTCCATGCGCGCCCAGTGGGAGCTAGAGAAGCAGGCCATCGGCCAGGTGCGGCAGTTGCGCGAGCGGATCGAGCAGGTGCGACGCCAGATCGAGGAGGCCCAGCGGCGCTACGACCTGAACCAGGCCGCCGAGCTGAAACACGGCCGACTGCCCGAATTGGAGCGCCAGCTGCACGCCGAAGAGGCGCATCCCGGCCAGGCCGGCGCCCGGTTGCTGAGAGAGGAGGTTACCGAGGAGGAGGTGGCTGAGATCGTTTCGCGCTGGACCGGTATTCCGGTGACGCGGCTGGTGGAAGGCGAGCGGGAGAAGCTGCTGCGCCTCGACCAGATCCTGCACCAGCGGGTGATCGGCCAGGACGAGGCGGTGCAACTGGTGGCCGACGCGGTGATTCGGGCGCGGGCCGGGATCAAGGACCCGAGGCGTCCCATTGGTTCGTTCATCTTTCTCGGCCCCACCGGGGTGGGCAAAACCGAACTGGCCAAAGCCCTGGCCCAGGCCCTCTTCGACTCGCAGGATAACGTGGTGCGTATCGACATGAGCGAGTACATGGAAAAACACACCGTGTCGCGGCTGATCGGCGCGCCCCCTGGGTACGTGGGCTACGAGGAGGGCGGCCAGCTGACCGAGGCGGTGCGGCGCAAGCCCTACGCGGTGATCCTCTTCGACGAGATCGAGAAGGCCCATCCAGAGGTGTTCAACGCGCTGCTGCAATTACTCGACGAGGGCCGGCTCACCGATGCCCAGGGCCGCACCGTGGACTTCAAGAACACCGTGGTGATCATGACCTCCAACATCGGCTCGCCCCACCTGGTCGAAGGGGTGGATGAACAGGGCGAAATCCAGCCGGGGGCGCGCGAACGGGTGATGCGGGAGCTGCGCGAGCACTTCCGCCCGGAATTTTTGAACCGGGTGGACGACATCGTGCTCTTCAAGCCGCTCAAACTGGAGGAAATCGAACAGATTGTGGATCTGTTGGTCGAGGAGTTGCGGGGACGGCTGCGCGACCGACGCCTGAGCCTGGAACTGCGCGAGCCGGCGCGGGCCTTCATCGCCCGCAAAGGTTTCGATCCGGTGTACGGGGCTCGGCCGCTCAAGCGTTTCCTGCAGCACCAGCTGGAGACCCGCCTGGGCCGCGCCCTGGTGGCCGGCCTGATTGAGGACGGTGCGAAGATCATTGTTGATCTGGAGGGCGGGGAGCTGGTGGTGCGCCACGAGAATCCGGGAACTTGAGGGCCTGCTCTTCGTCTTTTATTATTGCACCTACCCACCATCGATAGGAGAGGAAGAGGATGCGGAGAACGGCAGTGCTCTTGGGGGTCAGCCTTGCCCTGACGGGTGTGGCCTACGCCACGGTTGAGGAAAACCTGGTTCAGCTACAGAAATTCAGCGACGGTTTTGCCCTGGTGGCTTCTACCGCGACGCCAGGGGTAGTGGCCATCGAAAGCCGGCAGAACGTCAATGCGGAGGAGCAATCCCAGAATCCCTTCGAGGACTTTTTTCAGTACCGCCACCCGAGCGGGCCGCCGCAGCCCCGCGAGGGCCAGGGTTCCGGGGTGATCGTCAACTACAAGGGCAAATACTACATCCTCACCAACTACCACGTGGTGCGCGGGGCCGACGAGCTGGAGGTGAAGCTGGAGGACGGGAGGGACTTCGCCGCCGAGGTGGTGGGCACTGACTCGCTGAGCGACGTGGCGGTACTCAAGGTAGACGCTCAGTCCCTGCCGGCGGTGATCATGGGCAACTCCGACCGGCTGCGGGTGGGCGAGTGGGTGCTGGCCATCGGCAACCCTTTTGGCTTTGAACACTCGGTCACCACCGGGATCGTCAGCGCCTCAGGTCGCCGGCGCTTTGGCGAGGAGTACGGTTCCTTCATCCAGACCGACGCGGCCATCAATCCGGGCAACAGCGGGGGGGCGCTGGTCAACCTGCGCGGCGAGCTGGTGGGCATCAACACCGCCATTGTCTCGCGCAGCGGCGGGTACCAGGGCATCGGTTTCGCCATTCCGGTCAACCTGGTCAAGAACGTCATGGAGCAGCTGATCGAACACGGCGAGGTGCGGCGCGGGTTGCTGGGGGTCAAGATCAAGGATCTCGACCGGGTCACTGCCGAGGCTCTGGGTCTAGATAAGACCCAGGGGGTGCTGATCTACGGGGTGCGGCCGGGCGGTGCGGCGGACAAGGCCGGGGTGAAACAGGGGGACGTGGTGCTGGAGGTGGATGGCAAGTTGGTGCGCAACACCGTGGAACTCAAGAGCCAGATCGGCGAAACCTCGCCGGGCACCCGGGTCGACCTGCTGGTGGTGCGCGGCGAAGAACAGCGCCACTTCGAGGTGGTGCTCGACCAGCTCACCGCCGAGGCCCTGGCCAGGGGAAACACCCCGACTGCCGACGAGGAGGGTGGGCACGCCGACCGGCTGGGGCTGAGGGTGCGGGCCCTGACCCCGCAGATCGCCGAGCACCTCGGATACGAGGGTCAGAGCGGGGTAGTGGTGACCGGCGTGCAGCCCAACAGCCCGGCAGCTCGTCGCGGCCTGCAGCGGGGCGACCTGATCCAGGAGGTCAATCGCCGGCCGGTGGGCAACACCGACGAATACGAACGGGCCCTGGCCGCAGCGGCCAAGAGGAGCAAGTCGGTGCTCTTCGGCGTGCGTCGGGGTGATACCACCAACCTGGTGGCGGTGCCTTTTCCGAACGAATAAGCGTTTGATCACAAACTCCTCTCCCGCGCGAGCAGGGGTTTTTTGTATTTTACGGCCATGGTGAAAAGAGAATTCCAGTACCGTTGGGAATGGGAACTGCGCTCCAGTCCCGAGGCGCTGTGGCCCCTGGTGACCGATACCAACCGCTTCAACCGCGACACCGGCCTGCCCCCGGTCGAGGAGCGCGGCATGGGCGCCAGTGCCCGCCGCCGCCTGCGTTTCCGCAAGCTGGGCCTGGTGGTGGAGTGGGAGGAGGAGCCTTTCGAGTGGGTGCGACCCCATCGTTTTGGCGCGGTGCGCCGCTACACCAAAGGACCTGTGGCCCAGATGCGGGTGCTGGCCGAGCTGGAGCCCCGGCCCGGAGGGGGGACCCGGCTGGTGTACCAGGCGTGGCTCTCGCCCCGCAACCTGCTCGGGTTGCTGGCCATCCCCATCCAGGTGGGTCTGCTCAGCGCCCGCAGCTTTGCCAGGGTCTTCCGCCAGTACGACCAACGGGCTTCCAGTCGCCGGGTTCGGGCCGGCGTCCAGCTACCCCTAACGCTGGCGCCACAGCCGGTGCGTTTGGCCGGCGGCGGGCAGCAACGCCTCCATTCCCTGCGCCAGACCTTGCTGGCAGAGGGCGCGCCCCCGGAGTTGCTGGAGCGCGTGGTGGAGAACATCGAGCAGAGTGACGACTGAGCGCCAGCCGGCTGCGGCCCTATGAGCTGGCCGATGTTTGGGGTGTGCCGCGGCGCCAGGTGTTGGAACTGTGCCTGTTGTCCACGCGGGTGGGCCTGCTGGAATTTGAGTGGGACCTGCTCTGTCCCCAATGTCGGGGCGCCAAGGTGCGCAGTCCTTCCCTGGGAGGCATCGTGCCTCAGGTGCATTGCAACACCTGCAATATCGAGTTTGCGGTCAACTTCGAGCGGGCCGTGGAGCTGACCTTCCACCCCAATCCTGCCATCCGGCCGGTGCAGGCGGGGGAATTCTGCGTGGCCGGCCCCCAGACCACCCCCCACGTGGTGGTGCAGCAATTGTTGGCGCTCGGCGAGGAGCGGGTGGTCAGCCCCAGGCTGGAACCGGGAAACCACCGGCTGCGCGCCCTGGGGTTGTCGGGCAGCCAGTTCATCCGGGTGGCCGAGGAGGGCCAGCCCCAGGCCGATTGGCAGGTGGAAGCGCAGGGCTGGCCGGATGACGAGCTGGTCCTGGCCCCGGACGCCACCCTGCGTTTTGCCAATGCCACCGGCAGCGAGCTGCTGCTGGTGCGGGAGCGCACCGCCTGGAGCGATCAGGCCGTCACCGCCGCCGAGGTCACGGCCCTGCAGCGCTTTCGCGATCTCTTCGCCGAGGAGGCCCTGCGGCCGGGGGAGAAGATTTCAGTGGGCAGCCTGACGGTGCTTTTCACGGATCTATGTGGTTCCACCCGGCTCTACAACCAGATCGGCGATGCCCCGGCCTTTGGGGTGGTGATGAGTCACTTCGACGTGTTGCTGAGGGTTGTCGCCGAGGAGGAGGGTGCGCTGGTGAAAACCATCGGCGACGCGGTGATGGCGGTGTTTCGCCGGCCAGTGGCCGCGCTGCGGGCGATGCTGCGGGCGCAGCAGGAGTTGGCGGCTTCGCCGGAGACTGAGGGGCTGCAGCTCAAGGTGGGCCTGCACTACGGCCCCTGCATCGCCGTCACCCTCAATGACCGGCTGGATTATTTTGGCTCCACGGTAAACATGGCCTCGCGTCTGGAGCACCTGTCCAAGGGCGGCGATTTGGTGATTTCGTCCACCGTGCGCGAAGACCCCGAGGTGGCCCAGTTCCTGGCGGAGTCCGGCAATCTGCGCGTCGAGCCGCTGGAGGCCGAACTCAAGGGATTCGATCAGGCCCGCTTTTCCCTGTGGCGGGTGATTCCCGAACAGCCTGTTAGTTGACCAGCACTCGGGGGGCGAACAATCCGCTCCGACCTTCCCCACTGCCCCGCCACGTCAGGGAATGCCCCACTCCGGTTTTTCCCCAGGCGCGTCCCGCAGCACCCCAACCTATGGGGTGCTGCGTAATCCTCGCTGCACTTCCCCAAGCCCCTTCCCCCGCAACGCCATCTAGATGGCGTTGCGCCCCCTCGCTCGCTCTGGCTCCGCTACCCCACAGCCCTACCACGCGGATTTCCCTGCCCTACCACTCCCCGGGGAAAACCCCTTCCACCTGCCGCTGCGCTAACCCTGGCGGCTCACCCCGCTGGGGCCATCTCCCTGCCGTGTTTCCCTACTAGGAAAAACCCTGCGATCCTACCGCCCTGCCTCTCCCCCAGAAACGCCTTCAGGGTATTCCCACGTCCCTTCATCGGACGATTTCGCGCTGCAGCAGTTTCTCAGCAGCCTCCAGATTGATGTGCGCTTCTTTGTAATCCGGGTCGCAGGCCAGGGCCTTGAGGAACAAGTCTCGGGCCTGGGCTGTCTTTTTCTCTTCCAATTCCATCACCCCCAGATTGTAATAGGCCGAGGCGTAGTTCGGGTCCAGGGAGAGGGCTTTCTGGAAGGCCTCTCTGGCTTTTTCCTGCTGCCCTAGGCGGTAGCGGGCCAGGCCGAGGTTGAGCCAGGCGGGCGTATAGTTGCTTTTCAACTCCAGGCATCTGGTGAATAATTCGCCCGCCTCCGGGTAGTCGCCCCGCTTGTAGTGAACTACTCCTAACGCATCGTAGATTTCGTAGTAGCCAGGAAAAATCTCCAGGGCTTGCTGCCAGCACCTCAGCGCCAGGGGTTCCTCGCCGCGGGCCAGCGCACTTTTGCCCAGGACATACCAGGCCCGGGCGCTCTTGGGCTGGACCTGCACTGCCTTGGAGAAGAGGAGATACTCGTTCTGCCAGTCGCCGGTGCGCACCCAGGTTCCCCAGGCCAGGCAGAGGGCCAGGACCGTGCGGCAGGCAAGGGCAGGCCCTTTGCCCAGCGTGCCCAGGAGGGCGGCGGCGGCCAGGGCGAAGCCGGCGGCCGGCAGGTACAGCAGGCGCTCGGCCATGCCAGTGCCGATGGGGAAGAGCAGGTTGGCCACCGGGAGCAGACCAGCCAGCAACCAGCCCAGACCCAGGGCAGCCCAGGGCAGGGCGCGCCAGGTGGCCCACAACAACAGGCCCAGGGCGGTGGGTACGGCGGCGGCCAGGAGCAGGGTCGGCAGCGACCAGTGCGGGGCCAGGGGCAGGGCGGCAAAGGAATAGTCGGCGCACAGGCGCAGGGGCAGGACCAGCAGTTCCAGATAGCGGCCCAGGATCAGCAGGGCGTTGGCCCAGCGCAGCGAGGGGGCCAGGTTGGCCAGCGGGTTGTCGAAAGGATCGATCTGGGCGATGAGCAACCCGCCCAGCACCAGGTGGCGCACCCCCAGGTACAGCAAGGTCAGGCCGGCGTAGTACAGGTGGGCCCGCCAGTAGCATTTCTGCGAAAAACCGCGATATTGAAAGAGGTCTGTCAGCAAGAGCAGCGCCGGCAGAACCACCGCGTTTTCCTTGCTCAGCAGTGCCGCCAGCAGTGCCGCGCCGGCCAACAGGTGACGCCAGCGCGCCAGGCGGGCGCCCAGATGCTGGTGCAGGGCCAGCAACGCGAAGAGGGCGGCCAGCAGATCGGCCCGCCCCACCAGGCCGGCCACTGCCTCACTGAAGACCGGGTGTACGGTGAAGAGCAGGGCCGCCCACCAGGCCAGTTCCTCCTGCTCCAGGCAGCGCCGCCAGACCAGGTAGAGCAGCGCGCCGATGGCGCCGTGGAGCAGGATGTTGATCAGGTGGTAGGAGAAGGGTACTGCCCCGGCCAGGCGGTGGTTGAGGGCAAAGGTCCACATGGTCAGCGGGCGGTAGAGGCCAGAGCGGTCATGGTGGAAGCCGGCCCAGTAGTCGGTGGTGAAAATCTGGGCCAGGTCGCCCTGCCGCACGATGGGATTGTCGCGGATGGCGCTCTGGTCGTCGAGCACAAAATCGCCCGCTAGGGTGCGCGCATAGAGCAGCGCGCCCAGGGCCAAGAGCAAGAGGGGACGCCAGTGGGCGGAGATCCGGGTCATGGGAACAAAACTAAAGAAATCTTCAGCGGCATGAAGCCCGAAGCAATCTGGTATCCGGGAAAGGCTTCGCATGTGTACCTGGTGCGGCAGTTGGAACTGTCAGCAACCGTGGCCCAGGGTTGGCTGGAGTGCGCCGGCAGCGGGCCGTACCAGCTCTACCTCGGCGGCCAGCTGGTGGGCCGTGGCCTGGGCACCACGCTCACTGGCCGGCCGGTGTGGGAACGCTTCGAGCTGCCGGCTCTGGCGCCGGGCGCGCAGCAACTGCTCATCCTGGCTGCCGCCGGGCCAGGGCCGGGCTGGCTGGCGGCCAGCGGCGAGTTGGTCTACGACCAGGGCGAGCGCATCGAACTGGCCACTGGCAGGCCCTGGCAGGTGGCCAGAGCCCCGGAGTGGGAGGAGGGCCCGGGGGGCAGCGAGCGATACTGGCCGGCGGCAGGCGGGCAACTGGCCTGGGACGATGCGACCGTGGTCGCCGAGGCGCCCATCCCCGGCCGCTGGGCCCCTCGGCGGGTAGTCGAGCAGGGGATCTGGGCGCGCTCTGTAGCGGTTTTCGGCGAAGCGGAGGCCGGCGGCGAACTGCGTTTTGTCACCGAGCCGGGGCCCCTGCGCCGGGGCAAGTGCGTGTACCGCGAGGGTCTGCTGCGGCCGGGCAGGAGCTGGACCCTGGTGCAGACCCGCGATCCACAACAGGCCGTCCTACTGGTGCTCGACTTTGGCCAGCAGCAGAGCGGCTTTCCCTGCCTGCGTCTGCGGGGCGGGCGGGGCGGCCTGGTAGAACTGGGTTTTGCCCGTTTCTGGGGACAGCTCGACAGTTGCCTGAGCTACAGCTGCGGACAGGGGGTGCAGGAGTGGAGCGGGCTGCAGTTGCGCACCTGCCGCTACCTGGTGGTGCGCCTGAGCCACTTTGAGGAAGAAGTGGAGATCGACTGCCTGAGTTTGGCCGGTCGCCGGGCCGAAGTGGAGGAACGCGGGGCGTTGGCGGCCCCGCCGGTGCTGGAGCAGGTGTGGGAAGTCGGGCAGCGCACCCTGGCCGCCTGCCGCCAGGAGGTGTACTACTTTCCCGGCGGGCAGCCCTACGACTGGCTGCGGACCCATGCCCTGGCCCTGGACGACTACTATCTGAGCGGCGACACCCGCACCATGGGGGCGGCCCTGACCGGCGCTGCGCCCGCAGACGGGGACCGGCCCCAGCAGCTGGCCTATGTGCTGGCGTTGGAGGCTTATCACCTCTATGCGGGCGGGTGGGAGGAATTGGCCCGGTTGCTGCCGACAGCCCTGGAGCACCTGGAAACCTGCCGGCCATTGGCCGGGGCTGAGGGGTTGCTGCCAGGTGGAGAGCAGTGGTCTGTTCCGGCCCTCAACGCGCTCTATGTGGGGGCACTGGAGGCGGCGGGGCGTTTGTGCCGCTGGCAACGCGACAAAGCTGCGGCCCTGTGCTGGGAAGGAGAGGCCCGGCAGGTGACCGGCGCGCTGCGACAGGCCTGGGCACAGGAAGCCCCCGGCACCGAAGACCGCTGGGCCCACGCCCTGGCCCTCTATTTTGGTTTCATCGCGCCCGAGCCGCAGGAGGACTGGACGCGCCGGCTGGCCGCGGCCGGGCTGTTGGAGGCTTTCTATCTGGAGGGTGGGCTGTGGCGGAGCGGGGCGGACGCCAGAGCTCTGGAGTATCTGGAAAACAGATGGGGCCGTCTGGCCGAGCGGGAAGGGGTCACCTGGGGGGAGAAAGATACCAGCGGCGAGGTCCTGCCCGGTCCCGAGTACTACCTGGGATCGCAGATCCTGGGGATCAGGCCGGGGGCACCCGGATACCAGGTGCTGGAAGTCCGCCCGTCTGCCCTGGCCCTGGGCGGGGTCACGGTCCGGGGGCGGGTGAGAACCGGGCGTGGCGCGGTGGAGGTGGAATGGCGGCAGGCCGGGGGGCGTTTTTGGCTGACCCTGACCCTGGAGCAGGAGGGCCACACTCGGCTCTGGCTGCCGCGCCTGGGCCAGCGTTTTCCGATGGTCAGCCTCAACGGCGAGACCCTCTGGCGCAACGAGAAGATGTACCCCAACCCTTTGGTGCAGCAGATCAGTGCCGAAGCCGAGCACCTGGTCCTGTCCTTCGCTGCGGCGGGACAGTACGAGGTGGAGGTGGAATAAGCGGATGCCGGCACCTGGGCTCTATCATCTCTCCCGGCCTGCCGCCCAGGCGGAAGGCGACCACCCGCTGCTGGTGCTCTTACACGGGTACGGCAGCGACGAGCGCGATCTGATGGGCCTGGCGCCTTATCTGGACCCGCGTTTCCAGGTGGTCAGCGTGCGGGCACCCCAGGCGCTGGAAATGGGTGGCTATGCCTGGTTTGCGGTCCAATTCACCCCTGTTGGGCTGGTGCTGGACCAGGCCCAAGCCCAGGAGTCCCGCCAGCAACTGGAAGCCTGGCTGGAGGCGCTGGTCGCCGCCCCAGGTGTGGACCGCAGCCGGGTCTTTCTGCTGGGCTTCAGCCAGGGCGCCGGCATGGCCCTCGGGGTGGCGCTGCACCGGCCCGACCTGGTCACCGGGGTGGCTTTTCTCAGCGGTCTGGTGGTGCCACAGATGATCCCCACTGGCGACCTGAAGCAACTGAGCGCCCTGTCGGTGCTGATGGTCCACGGGCGCCAGGATCCCCTCATCCCCATTGCGCAGGGCCGCATTTCCCGCGTGCTGCTGGAGCAGTTGCCGGTGCGCCTGCGCTACCAGGAGTACGAGATGGGGCACGAGATCAGCGAAGCATGCCTGGAGGAGGTGCGCGGATGGCTGACCGAAGGGCTGACTCGGTGATTCGCCACAGGTCTGCCGCGTTGGCCTGGGTCGGGCTTTGCCTGATGTTGGGGGCCTGCACGCACCGTGGCCGGATGCCGGAGTCCATGCAGCGGGTGGCGGTGGAGCAGCGGGCCCGGAACCTGGTCCAGGCCACGACTCAGCCCCAGCCTGCTCCTCAGGCGGACACCTTGGTGCTGGAGAGCATCTATTTCGACTACCGCAAGGACAAGATCCGCCCCGACCAGCAGAAGGTGCTGTTGCGCCATGCCGAGCGTCTGAAAGCCCGCCCCGCCCTGAAGCTGACCTTGATGGGCCACTGCGATGACCGGGGCACGCCCGATTTCAACCGGGCCCTGGGGGCCAAACGGGCCGAGCGCGTCATGCACTTCCTGATCGATCAGGGCGTCGCCCCAGAGCGGCTCAGGGTCTTCAGCCTGGGAGAGGAACAGCCCGTGGACCGGGGGCGCGACGAGGCGGCCCGGGCCCGAAACCGGCGGGTGGAATTCGCGGTGGCGCCTTGACGGTGAGGTGTCGGTAAGCGACCCACTGCGGCTGCCGCTTTCAGCGGTCCAGCAGCTGGCGCACCCGGCGGGCCAGGTCGCCCAGCTTGAGGGGTTTCTGCAGCACCTCGTCGGCGTCGACGTACTGGGAGGCCTCGGCGGCATACCCGGTGAGCAGCACCACCTTCGGCCGTGGGTCCAGCCGCCGCAGGTGTTCCAGCACCTCCAATCCCGACATCCCTGGCATGGACAGATCCAGCAGTACCAGGGCGATGCCCGCCCCCTCGCGCTGCGCGATTTCCAGGCCCTCCGCCCCGTTTTCCGCTTCCAGAATCCGGTAACCGGACTTTTTCAGACTTTGGCTCAGGGTCCGCCGCACCAGCTCCTCGTCGTCGATCAGCAACAAGGTCTCCGTGCCCCTGGGTGAGGGGGTTGGGCCGGTGGGCTGGGGGGCGGCTTCCACCAAAGAGGTCAGCGCCGGCAGATAGACCGAGAAGGTGGTGCCGGCCCCGGGATTGCTGTCGCAGATAATCCGGCCGCGGTGTTCCTGGATAATGGCGTAGACCGTGGCCAGGCCCAGGCCGGTGCCCTTGCCCACCGGTTTGGTGGTGAAGAAGGGTTCGAAGATGTGGGCCAGGGTTTTTTCGTCCATGCCCACCCCATTATCGTTGACTTGCAGGTGCAGATAGGCGTCCGGTTGCAGATCGGCTGGCAAGTCCTGGGCAGTGGCCAGCTGGAGGGTGGCGCGGATGCGCGGCGCGTCCGCGCCGGCGGCCGCTTCGAGGGCGTCGCGGGCATTGATGAGCAGATTCAGCAGCACCTGTTCCAATTTGCCGGCGTGGCCCTGGGTCTGGGGCAGTTGGGGGGAGATCTGAGCTTCTAGGTGGATGCGCTGGTCAAAGGTCTGGCGGCAGATGGCGAGGATGTGGCGCAGCAGGGCGGCCAGATCGAGGGGCTGGGGATGGCGTGCGCCAGGCGGCCGGGCAAAGACCATGAGCTGGCGGACCATGTCGGCGGCGCGGCCGGCCGACTGCTCAGCGTCGGCCAGGTGGGCGCTGAGGGCGGCCGGCACCTGGTCCTGGATCAGGTGCAGATTGCCCAGGATCACCTGGAGCATGCTGTTGAAGTTGTGGGCGATGCCGGCGGTCAGTTGCCCCACGGCCTCCATCTTCTGCGACTGGCGCAGCTGGGATTCGAGCTGCTTGCGGGCGGTGATGTCGCGGGCGAAGGTGCAGACGAACTCCCGGCCGTCGAATTGCAGGTAGGTGGCGGTGATCTCCACCGGGAAGAGCCGCCCTCCTTTGGCGCGATGGCGCGTCTCCGGGCTATGGGGCGGTACCTGCTGCTGGATCCGCCTCCAGGTCTCTGCCCAAGGTTCCTTGGGGAAGTCTGGGTCGATGTCGACGATGCGCAGGCTGGT
>SICG01000081.1 GCA_009691525.1 Candidatus Latescibacterota bacterium
TTACGACCCTGGCCCACTCGCAGCAGCAACCGCAGATCAGACACCATCGCCCCGAACACCCCGGCCTTGAACCAACGCTGGGTCTGCTGATAGACCGCTGCCCACGGGGGCAGATCATGGGGCATCATTCGCCAGGCGATCCCCGCACCGGCAACCCAACGGGCGGCGTTGAACAGATCGCGTAGGCTATGTTCTCGTTGAGGCGCATCTTCTCGCATCAGCGTCAGGTAGGGCGCAACAAATGCCCATTCGTCGTCGCTGGCGTCACTGGGATAGGGCTTATAGTCATATCCTCAAGCTACACAATAGCTAAAGTCCATAACAGGCTCTAGGCGCGAGTACAGGAAGGCGTTGAACATAAAAAAGAACAGCGTCTCCTGCTCGTGGGTCTTCAGGTCGAAATACGCGATATCCTGCATAGTGTTCTCCTCTGGTTGCGGGCAGTAAATGCGTGAAGACCGCGCGCTCAGGACAGGGCACCGTACAGATTTTATCGGAAAATTCGACAAAAAGGATCAGGGATCTTTCCCCATAGATAAGGGCGAAGGGACCCACAGGCAAGGACAAAAATCAGCCGGAGAAATAGGCTTTCATCTTCTCCATGCCCAGGCGGGCCACCTCTTCGGGGTCGCGCTGCCACAGGGTGGGGTTGAACAATTCCAGGGAGACAAAGCCCTGGTACCCCTGCTGCAGGGCCAGGCGCTCGATCTCTTTGAGGGGACCCACTCCGTCGCCGGGCAACACGCGGTCTGCGTCGCTCTGCTGGCCGACCGGTTTGGTGCCGGGGATGTCGTTCCAGTGCCAGATGGCCACTTTTTCGCCGGGCACCAGGGCGATATCGGCTAGAGGAGAGCCGCCGCGCAGGATGTGAAAGGGGTCCATGATCAGGCTGGCGTCCGGGTCGGCGGCATCCTGGACGATCTGCCAGCCCTGGGCGATGGTGTACACGCTGCCGACAAAACCCAGGTACTCCATGGCCGGCTTCACCCCGAACTGGCGGCCCAACTCGAGCAGCTCGCGGTAACGCGCTCCGCCCTGCGACAGGTCGCAGGCTTCCATGGCCGGGCTGGCAATGAGGTGGCGGGCGCCCACGGCGGCGGCCTGCTCCAGGCGGCGCTTGATCTCGTCGAGGGCGAGCTGGTGGGCCGGGCCGGTGGATTCGAGCCAGCCGAAGGCGGCGATGACCGTGGGCACCTGCAGGCCCTGATCGTCGAGGGCCCGCCGAACCTCGGTCAGGCTGCCGCCCTGCTGCACATGGGCGCTCAGGTCATCGTTCCACAGCTCGATGGCCCGGTACCCGGCAAGACCGGCGATGTGAATCTTCTCCATCAGGGCGGCGGGGCGGATGGTGCTGGTGTTGAGGCAGTACTGGATGGCGCTCATGGTTGTCCTCTTTTCAGAGTGGTTGGCCTTGACAGGCAGAAATGTAAAGGCCGATCTTGATCAGCACAAAATTCAACCGCAGAAACCTAAAATGGTACATCTCAAGACCCCGCGCGACATCGAGAAGATCCGCGCCAGTTGCCGCATCGCCGCCGAAGCCCTGCTCAAGGTGACGGAGGCCGTGGCCCCTGGAGTCACCACCCTCAAGCTGGACCAGGTGGCCGAAACCTACATCCGCAAACGGGGCGGGGTGCCCAGCGCCAAAGGATATAAGGGGTATCCGGGGAGCATCTGTATCTCGGTCAACGACGAGGTGGTACACGGCATCCCCGGAGAACGGGTGTTGCGGGAGGGAGATCTGCTAGCGGTGGACATCGCCGTCAAAAAAGAGGGCTACCACGGGGACATGAACGTCTCCCTGATCGTGGGCGAAGGCAGCCCGGAGGCCCGCCGGCTGCTGGAGGTCACCCGCCAGGCCATGGAGATCGGCATCCAGGCCTCGCTGGTGGGCAAACGCATGGGGGACATCGGCCACGCCATCCAGCGCTACGTGGAGGGCCAGGGTTATTCGATCGTGCGCGATTTCTGCGGGCACGGCATCGGCAAGGCCTTTCACGAAGAGCCGCAGCTGCTCCACTTCGGCCGCCCGGGCACCGGCTGGAAGATCGAGCCAGGCGCGGTGTTCACCGTAGAGCCGATGGTGAACCAGGGGGGGGCAGAGGTGCGGGTGCTGGAGGACGATTGGACCGCTGTTACCCTCGACGGCTCGCTCTCGGCCCAATTCGAGCACACCGTGGTGGTCATGCCCGAGGGGCCGCAAGTGCTGTCGCGGTTTGCGGATCTGCCCTTCTAGTCCTTGCGGTTTTAGGGGCTTGGGCTATATTTAAATCTCGTTGTCCCCCAACAGGAAGGAAGCGCGATGGAAGAAGAGAGACAGGCGCCGGTTGCCGGCGGCGAAGAAGAAGAAATGACGGATTTCTCCTTCGACCCGGGATCGCAGCGCGAACTGGATTTGGAGAAAAAGTGCTGTATCAGCGGTAAGAAGGTGGGCACCGATTTCTGTCGTTTTCCCGACTACACCACCGGCACCATGATGGTGATGTCGAGGAAGGCGATGGTCGAGCATCTGCGGGCTGGCACGAGTCTGCAAAAGTTCCGCGAGATCCTGGTCAAACGCCACGGCAAAGGAGTGCTGGGAGATTACGCCAGCTGAAGGCCGGCGGTCGAATATTTTAAGAGGGATGATCCGGTGCGGATCACCCCTCTTCTTTTTTGCTGTCCAACAGGGACTGGATGTCCTGGGCGAAGTCGGCGTAGGAGCGGGCCCCTTCGTACACCTTGCGGACCTGGCCCTGCCCGTCGAGGAGGAAGGTAGTCGGGATGGCCTGGAAGCTGCCGAAGGCCTGGTAGAGTTCCATCTTATTGTCGAAGAAAATCGGGTAGTCGATCTGGTAGCTGGCCAAGGCCTGGCGCAGCTTGGTCTGGATCTGCTCCGGCGTGCCGCGATCGTCGATGGAGATGCCCACCACGGCCACTTTTCCGGCATCGAAGTCGCGGTGGAGACGGACCAGATCGGGCAGTTCGCCCCGGCAGGGGGGACACCAAGTGGCCCAGAAGTTCAAGAGCAAGACCTTGCCCCGGTAGTCCTCCACTTTGAAGCTGGCGGTCAGAGGGATGGGAGCGTCGCTGCGGGTCTTGGGGGCCGGATTGTCGCGCGAGGCGCAGTCGGTGACTAGCAGGCCGGCGGCCAGGAACAGGGGAGCAAGCAGGCGCATGGGTCCTTTGGGGGGTTGAGATCAGGAGATGAATATAGCCGGCGCCGGCAGTGTGTCAATCGCCGGGGGCGGCGCTGCGGGAGGGATAGCGCCGCTCCTCGCGCGGAGCCGAGGGCGTGGGCAGGGTTCTGGTCAGCCAGGCGCAGCGCGGGCCGATGAGGGCTTCCACCGCCTGGATCAACTCGTCGCAGGGATTAACCTTGATGCTGCGCGAGCGCACCACTGCATCTTTAGTCCCCCCGTTTTTCAAATGCAGGCGCAGCTCGCAGGGGCCCAGAAAGCGCTCGCAGATGCGGCGCAGCTCCACCAGCAGGTCGGGGCGCACCTCCTCGTAGGGCAGGTCCAGATTGAGCGAGCGGGTCAGTTTTTCGCGAGCCTGCTCCATGGGCATAGCGCTTTCGGCCTGGATGCTGAGCCGGCCGTTGCGCTGGGAGATCCGCCCCTCCACCATAATCACCTGGTCCTGAACCAGCAGCGCGCGGTGGGCGCTGTAGGCCTCGGCGAAGAAGGCCACGTCGCCTTTGCCCGAGAGGTCTTCGAGGGTGACAAAGGCAAAGGGCTGGCCGCGTTTGTCGGTGAAGGTGCTGATACGACTGACCAGACCGCCCACCCGCACTTGGGCACCGTCCTGCTGCTGATCGAGTTCGGCCAGGGGCTGAGCGAGATTTTTCAGGTCGCGGGTGTAGCGGGTGAGCGGATGGCTCGACAGATAGAGGCCCAGCAGTTCGCGCTCCTGGGCCAGCATCTGGGTAGGGGTCCACTGCTCGACCTGGGGTAGGGCCAATTGCTCCACCACCGGGGCTGGGTTGTCGTCGCCGCCCAGCGAAAAGAGGCTGATCTGGCCCCGATCCTGCTCCTCCTGGGCCTTCTGGGCGCTTTTGAGGGCCAACTCCAGCCCGGCCAGCATTTGGGCGCGGTGTCCGCCCATACCCTCGAGGGCGCCGGCGCTGATCAGGGCTTCGAGGGCGCGGCGGTTGACCGCGCGCGGGTCCAGACGCCGGCAGAAAACGAAGAGATCGGCGAAGGCCCCCCCGGAGATGCGGGTCTCGACGATGTTCTGGGCCGCGCCGGCCCCCACGTTTTTGATGGCGGCCAGGCCGAAGCGGATGCCCGCAGGCGTGGGGGCGAAGTTGAGGGCGCTTTCGTCGACGTGGGGGGGCAGCACCGGCAGCCCCATGCGCCGGCACTCGTCCAAGAGCACCGAGACTCGGTCGAGGTTGCCCATCTCGGTGGTCAGGCTGGCAGCCATGTACTGGCTGGGATAGTTGGCCTTGAGGTAGGCGTTTTTGTACGCTACCTCGGAGTAGGAGGCCGCGTGGGAGCGGTTGAAGGCGTAACCAGCGAAAACCTCGATGTCGGCAAAGAGCTTATCGGCGATGCGGCGGTCGACATTGTTGGCCCGGCAACCCTCGACAAAGGCCTGTTTCTGGGCGGCCATCTCCTCTGGTTTCTTTTTGCCCATGGCGCGGCGCAAGAGGTCGGCCTGGCCCAGAGTGAAGCCAGCCAGCTTCTGGGCGATCTGCATCACCTGCTCCTGGTAGACCATGATGCCGTAGGTGTCGGCCAGGATGGACTCCAGGGCGGGGTGGTCGTAGACCACGGGCTCGCGGCCGTGTTTGCGGTTGATGAAGGCGGGGATATAGTCCATGGGCCCGGGCCGGTACAGGGCATTCATGGCGATGATGTCCTCGATATTGTCCGGTTTGAGCTGGGTCAGATACTCGCGCATGCCGCCGCTCTCGAACTGGAACACCCCGATGGTTTCGCCCTGGCTGAACAGGTCAAAGGTGGCCCGGTCGTCCCAGGGGATCTGGTCCAGGCTGAAGCCGGGCTGGCGCAGGCAGATCAGCGCCACCGCCTCATCCATCAGCGACAACTCTTTTAATCCCAGGAAATCCATCTTGAGCAGGCCCATTGCCTCGCAGGTGGGCCCGTCGAACTGGGTGGTGATTCGCCCGTCCTTGGGTGCCCGGTACAGGGGCACGTAGTCGGTCAGGTCCGAGGGGGCGATGATCACTGCGGCGGCGTGTACCGAAGCGTGGCGGGAGAGCCCCTCCAGCTTGCGGGCGTAGGCAATGAGCTGGCCCTTCTCGTCCTTGGCCTCGCTCATCTGCTTGAGTTCGGGCACCTGCTCGATAGCCTTGTCCAGGGTCATCTTCAACTCGCCGGGTACCAGCTTGGCGATGCGGTCCACCTCGGGCAGGGGCAAGCCCAAAACCCGGCCCACGTCGCGGATCACCGCCTTGGCCCCCATGGTGCCAAAAGTGATGACCTGGGAGACATTTCTTTCCCCGTACTTGTCGATCACGTAACGAATCAGCCGGTCCCGCCCGGTATCGGCAAAGTCGATGTCGAAGTCGGGCATGCTGATGCGTTCGGGGTTGAGGAAACGCTCGAAGAGGAGTTTGTACTTGATCGGGTCGGTGTCGGTGATGCCGGTGGTGTAGGCCACCAGGCTGCCGGCGCCCGAGCCACGGCCCGGCCCCACCGAGATGCCGTTCTGCTTGGCGAACTGCACATAGTCCTGGACAATCAGGAAATAGCCGGCAAAACCCATCTTGGCGATGACGCCCAGCTCAAAGTCCAGACGTGCCTGCAGGGCCTCGTCCACCTTGGGGTAGCGCCGCTGCAGGCCCTCGTCAGCCAGGTGTTTGAGATACTGGTCGGCGTTGGTATAACCGGCGGGCATGGGGAAGACCGGCAACTGGGTCTTCCCGAACTCCAACTGGAGGTCGCATTTCTCGGCGATGGCCAGGGTCGATTCGAGGGCCTGGGGCAGGTCGGCGAAGAGCCGGCGCATCTCTTCGGGGGACTTCATGTACAGGCCGTCCACGTAGCACATCCGGTTCTTGTCGGCGATGAGCTTGCCGGTCTGGATGCAGATCAGGGCGTCGTGAGCGGCGTGGTCGTCGGCGCGCAGAAAGTGAAAGTCGTTGGTGGCCACCAGGGGCAGGTCCAGCTTCTGGTGCAACTTGAGCAGCCCCTCGTTGACCTTGGCCTCGATGTCGATGCCGTGGCGCTGGATCTCCAGGTAGAAATCATCCCCAAAGATGTCCATCAACTCGCGGGCGGCCTTCTCGGCCTCGGCCAGTCCCTCGCGCTGGATAAGGTGGGGCAACTCTCCGCCCACACAGGCCGACATACAGATCAACCCCTCGGCGTGCTGGCGCAGCAGGTCCTTGTCGACGCGGGGGTTGTAGTAGTACCCTTCGAGATAACCCTTGGAGACCAGCTTGATCAGGTTCTTGTACCCAGTGGCGTTTTTGGCCAGCAGTACCAGGTGGTTAGAGCCGTGGGTGAGGCCGCGGGCGGGTTTGCGCAGGTGCCGGCTCTCGATGGCCACGTACACTTCGCAGCCGATGATGGGCTTGATGCCGGCGTCCTTGCATGCCTTGTAGTGGGCGATGGCCCCGAAGAGGTTGCCGTGGTCGGTGATAGCCAGGGCCTTCATGCCCTGCTCGGCGGCCACCTGGGCCATCTCGTCGATATGGCAGCCCCCGTCTAGGAGGCTGAACTCGCTGTGACCGTGGAGATGGACAAAATCAGCGCTGGACATGGATGGGTACTCTAGGCGAATAGGCGGAGAATTAGCAGAGGACAGCAAAAGCCACCAGCACAGCCCTTGCCAGGGGGCCGGTACCAGCGAACCGATGTCGGGGGGAGAACAGGTCTAACTTAGGCATTTCAAAATCAAAAGTCAATTGCAGAAAAAATAATACAACAAGTCCTCTCAAGATATTTAATAACAATAATTTAACTACATATATACCCTGCGCGTTGTGATTAGTTGAACGCACACTTCCCCGCAGGGATCAAGCTACTCGAACACCCCCGAGTTTTCAGCTCCAGCGCCTTAAGTCTGCTGGCTGAACCAAGTTGACGGTCACCGGACTACCTCAGCAACAACAGCTTGCGCGTCTCCACCTGCGCCCCGGCCTGCAGGCAGTAAAAATAAACCCCGCTGGCCAACTCGTGTCCGGCGGCGTCGCGGCCGTTCCACTGCAACACCTGGGGGCCGGCTTCCTGCACCCCATGTACCAAGATGGCCACCCGCTGCCCAAGTAGGTTGTAGATGGACAACTCGGCCTCGCCCGGCTGCGGCAGGCTGAAGCGGATGGCAGTGGTGGGGTTGAAGGGGTTGGGGTAGTTGGGATCGAGGGAGAAGCGCGCAGGTTTCACCGCTGAATCTTCTGCCACGGCAGTGGCTGCGTTTGCCAGGTCGATATCCAGGATCTGCGGGCCATCCACCCTCGCCCGCTCCACTAGGTACCGCGGGAGCGGCGGCGGCGGCGTGACTATCAGGTTATAGACCCCTCGCGCCAGCATCAGGGTGTAGGCGCCGTCTGCCGCCGAGTTGGTGAAACCCAGATTGGGGCCGTCCTCCTGGGTGGCGCTGAGGAAGGCGCTGAGGGGCTGGCCCTGCAGGTCGCGGACAACCCCGGAGACGGGAAAGGCCGTGGGCAGGACCAGGATGGAATAGGTGCTGTCGGCCAGTTCGAGGAGGAAGGTCTGTTGCGGCACGGGACGGTGTGGCACAGAGGTCAGGGTGACGCGGTAGAGGCTGGGCGGCAGGTCGAAGCGGAAGTGACCTTCCCGGTCGGTGTGGTCCGAGTAGAAGGCTCCCGAGTTATCCGCAGCGCTGATGGCGATGTTGATGTCTGCCATGCCCTGGCCGGCCTCGTCTTCGATCCGCCCCGCCCAGGGCACTGAAGAAGTGGCGTCGAATTCGATTTGCCGCCTCGCTGCCAGCAAGGTGTCGGCGAACAGCTCCACGCTCAGCCTGACCCTATGCCGGCCCTCGATCCGAGGGTCGAGGCGGAGCCGGGGGAATCCCGACCGGTCGAGGGAAGGCCCTGAGTACACGCCTGGCTCAAGCGGGTCGAAGCGCACCTCAGATCTGAGGATTTGCACCAGGGAGTCTTGGGTGGACAACACCGCGCGCAGCGCTCCGGTCTTGAGCCCGCCATGGTTGGCCACCCTGAGCAGGACCTCAACGACTTCGCCGGGGGTGAAGAGGCCGTTGTCGTCCTCATCCACCAACCGCACCTCCGCCACCTCCAGGCGCGGCGGTGCCACCTGTACCTGGGCCAGGGCCAGACCCGCCTCTAACCTCAGCTCGGTGAGGCGCACCGGGGAGCCTCTGCCCGGTAGAGCGGAACTGGGGTTGGTGTCCGGGGTGAAGGCGCGGAAGAGCACCCCGTCGAAAGGATCGGTCCCATCCCCCAGGTTGCCGGCGTGGGCCTGGCAGTAACCCTGGTCGTGGGCCCAGAAATCGAGGTTGTCGCCACCGCCTCTGCCCTCAGCCACTCGGCCCAGCGGGTACCCCGCATCCTGCCACCTGCCATCGGCGCAAACCAGCTCTAGCCGGTCCAACGAGTGATGCCAGATCAACACGCCCTCACCGGGCATCTTTCGATCGTAGTAGCAGCCTGTCCATGTCCGGTACTCCAGCAGCAGATCCTCGTGGTCGCCCACTGGAACCCGGTACACCTCTCCCCTCATTCCCACCTCCGAAAGCTGCATTACCTCACGGGTGTTGGCGATCTGTGTTGGGCTGGCCCAACCCAGCTGCAGCCGGCTCCAGGCGCAGAAGCTGTTGGGGCCGTCGTTTCCATTCCAGCCCGATGCGCCCCAACCCATCAGGCACCAGGCCCCGACGCCGGCACTGTCTTCCTCTGGCCCCGCCTCTGCCTGGGCGAAGAAGTTGGTGTTGTACAAATCGGGCAAGCCCAGCACATGCCCGTATTCGTGGCACATGGCACCCACCGCCTCGGCGAAAAAACGCCCCTGCTGAAGGGTGCCTTGCCCGGGCAGAATCTGGACGACCCGCCCATCGGTGCCAGCGTCGGCGCTCATGAGCGGATCAACAAACCCCAGGTCGCTGATGCCAGTGGCTTCTGAGCGCAAAAAGCCCGGCGGTATGTGGTCCAGCACCAGGAAGACCGCGTCCACCACCCCATCGTCGTCCCCAGAGCTAGAAATCCCATCTGGACCATCATTGTCGAACTGGGCAAAGTCGATATCCCGGTCGGCCTGGCGCAGAATCTCCTGACTGAACTGCCCGAACTTGCCCGGTGCCGAAGGGTCATCGGACAGATAGGCCGAGGTGGGTTGGGCCGATTCGTACACCCGCGGGGCCACCTCGCCGCGAATCTCGAGTTTGCCAAAGGACATGATGTCGTAGAAATGGGAGAAGCTGCCGGGCAGGTCGGGGCTGAAGATATCGTCCGCCCAGGGAGGAAGGGCGGTGTCCTCCCCTTTAAAGCGGGCGAAGAGCACCAGGACGCGGCGGGTGCCGGCAGTGCTGGATTGGGAGGCCCAGGCCGGCTTGGGGGCCGCCCCCCAGGAAGGAGCGCTGCTTCCGAGCCCTGGCTGCCGGCGCAGCGGAACTCGGCCCGGATCGGGCTGGCCCACCAGTGGAGAAGGAGCAATAGACAGATCATCGTAAACTGCCTCGATGAAATCTCAACAGATGGCGCGAGTGGGCTGGGCCATCAGCGCCAGCAGCAGCTGTTGGTCGCTGGCACTTGCCCTTTTGATCGCAGTCTTCATGCAGGTTTCTTTGGGGCGGTGAGAGGACCGAGAAAATATAGGGAAGAGGCCCGCCAGGCGGTTGCCCCGGCTCTCTCCCCCTTCTATATTGACCTTCTATGGCCTTGAAGATCGTCGTCGTCGCCGGCACGCGGCCCAATTTCATGAAGGTAGCACCCATCCTGGCCGAATTGCGCTGCTTTCCAAGAGATTTTGCCCCGCTGCTGGTACACACGGGCCAGCACTTCGACTACCGGATGTCCGATATCTTCTTTGAGGAACTGGAGCTGCCCGCCCCTGACTGTTACCTGGGGGCCCAGGGCCAGGGGGCGGCGGCCCAGACGGCGGACATCCTGCTCAAATTCGCTCCGGTGCTGGTCCAGGAGCGGCCCGACTTGGTGCTGGTGGTGGGGGACGTGACCTCGACCCTGGCCTGCACCCTGGCTGCTGCCCAGCGCGATCTGCCCGTGGCCCATGTGGAGGCTGGCCTGCGCAGCTTTGACCGGCGCCTGCCCGAGGAGCTTAACCGCCTGGCCATCGACGCGCTCTCTGACCTGTTCTTCACCTATTCGGCGGATGCGGACGCCAATCTGCTGGCCGAGAACGTGCCGGCCTCCTACATCTTCCGGGTGGGCAATGTGATGATCGACACCCTGCTGCGCCTGCGGGAGCGGGCTGAGGCATCGCCGGTCCTCGATGATCTGGGTTTGGTGCCGGGAGGTTATGGCCTGGTCACCCTGCACCGCCAGTCCAACGTGGATGACGCACGGACCCTCGCTGGCATTCTCGATGCCTTTGCCCGCATCGCCGAGCGCCTGCCGCTGATCTTTCTGATCCACCCGCGCACCCGCAAGAATGCCGAGCGCTTTGGCCTGGGGCCCCGCCTGGAGCATACTCCTGGGCTGCGCCTGGCTGAGCCGGCCGGGTACCTCGATATGTTGCGCCTGCAGGAGGCGGCACGCCTGGTGCTCACTGACTCGGGTGGTATACAGGAGGAGACCACGGTCTTGCAGGTGCCCTGCCTGACGTTGCGCGAAAGCACCGAGCGGCCGGTGACCATTGCGCAGGGCAGCAATATCCTGGTGGGCTGCGATCCCGACCGCATTGTCGAAGCCACCTTCAGGGTCCTCGATCAGGAGGGGCAGAGATCTTATCCCATCCCCGAGTTGTGGGACGGGCATGCTGCCGAGCGGTTGGTGGAAGTGCTGCGACAGGGGATACGACGGAGGTAGAGGAGAACTATGCGTTTACTGATCACCGGCGGCGCCGGCTTCATCGGGTCACATCTGTGCGATTTCTTCCTGGAAAAAAACTGCGAAGTGATCTGCATGGACAACCTGCTCACCGGGCGGGCCGACAATGTGGCCCGGCATTTCGGTCACCCCAAATTCAGTTTTATCCATTATGATGTGACCAACTACATCCACGTCGATGGGCCGCTGGATTTCATCCTCCACTTCGCCAGCCCGGCCAGCCCCCCCGATTTCGAGCGGCTGGGCATTCGTATCCTCAAGGTGGGCGCCCTGGGCACCCACAAGGTCCTGGGCCTGGCCCGGGTCAAGCAGGCCAAGTACGTGTTGGCCTCCACCTCCGAGGTGTACGGCGATCCCCAGGTCCACCCCCAGCACGAGGACTACTGGGGCAACGTCAACCCCATCGGCATCCGCGGGGTGTACGACGAGGCCAAGCGTTTCGCCGAATCCATGACCATGGCCTACCACCGCCTGCACGGCATCGACACCCGCATCGTGCGCATCTTCAACACCTACGGCGAGCGTATGCGGCTCGACGACGGGCGGGCCATCCCCAACTTCATCAGCCAGGCCCTGGCCGGCGAGGAATTAACCGTGTACGGAGACGGCAGCCAGACCCGCAGCATCGGCTACGTGGCCGATCTGGTCGATGGAATCTACCGGCTGATGCAGTCCGGGCTCAATATCCCGGTCAATATTGGCAACCCGGTGGAACTGACCGTCAAGCAACTGGCCGAGAAGATCATCGCGCTCACCGGCAGCCAGAGCCGGATCGCCTTCAGGCCCCTGCCTGCCGACGACCCCCAACAGCGCCTGCCCGACATCAGCCGGGCCCGCCGAGAACTGGGCTGGGAACCGCAAGTGAGCGCCGAAGAGGGCCTGAAGCGCACCATCGAGTGGTTCGCGAAGAACCGGTGAGCCATGATCGATCTGGGAGTACACGAGAACTGCCTGGGTTTTGAGATTCACGACGGGGAACAGTTGGTGACCCTGTACCGGACCCGGGAGGAGCTGCCGCGCAGCGAATCGCCCAAACCCTGCTTTGCCCCCATCTACACCCCCTCGGGCGGGCTCATTACCGAATACCGGCCCGCTGACCATCCCTGGCATACCGGGCTGTACTTCGGCTGGGTCCACGTCAATGAGACCAATCTATGGGGCGGTCCCTGGTACCTGCCCGACAAAGGCAAATACGAGTTGGTGGAGGGCAGCCACGGGGTGCAGCGCCACGTGGACTTTGTCGAGGAGCAGGTGGAGGCCGGGGAAGTCTTCATCCAGGAAGAGCTGGAGTGGCTCGACGCCCGGGATAGGGTCATGGCCGAGGAGTTGCGCTCCTACACCTTCCGCAAGTTGGAGGAACCCGGGTACCTGTGGACCATCGAGACCCAGATTCGGCCCAGGGGGGGGCCGCTGGTGATGGGGGCTTCGCGGGCAGCCCGCTACAGCGGCCTCGAATTGCGTATGGGACCCTTCCTGGCGGATGCGCGCCACCAGAGCAGCGAGGGCCTGGAGGGTCACGAAAACATCATGGGGCAGAAAGCCCGCTGGGTGAGCGCCGCCGGGGCCACCGGGGCCGCAGTGGTGATGATGGACCACCCGGACAACCCCCGCCATCCCACGCCCTGGTTCACCCGGCGGAACCTGCTTGGCGCCGGCCTGCTGATGGAAGGCGGCCTGGAAGTGCAGCGGGGGGAGCAGCTGGTGCTCCGCTACGGTTTCGCCGTGCTCGACCAGGCCCCGGACTATAGGGCGGTCGAGGAACTCTACGGGGAATTTGTCGCGGAGGGTTAGTCAGGGCCCAGAGCACCACCAAGTGCCCCAGTAATGCGCTCAAACTCGCTCAGAGACTAGCGCCTGAGGTTCTGAAACCAGTCTCTCGCCAAACTCGCCTTTCTCGGTTCTCATTTTGCCAACACGGACCCCAGCGAGAAAGATTCGCTCCTTTCTTGACTACTGCACATTTGTTTAGTATGATGAAAAATCATCACACCTAAGGAGTAGATACGTGCGGAAAATCCTATCTGTGCAGTGGACTCGGGTGGTTCCTATGCTGAGAAAGTGGGGTCCACCATCGCTGTCCGTAGCGTTTTTTTGCGCGGCCAATGCCGCGGCCGAACCGATGCCTGCAAACCCCGACAGCGCCCTCCTGGCGGTACTCGGGGAACTCAGGGGCACTTCTCTTCCCCTTGAGGTGGCGGTGCAACAGGCCCTGAAAAACGCCACTTCAACCCGCAGGGCAGAGGCCACCTATCTGGCCGCCGCCGGCGCGGTGCAGCGGGAAAGAGGGGCCTTTGATCCTGAGTTCTTCTTCAGTCTGGACTATCAGGACCGAGAACAGCCCACGGCTTCGTTTTTCGCCGGTGCGTCGGTTCTGGCCACCCAGCAGACTGCCTCCCGGACCGGGTTGCGCATGGATCTGCCGGTCGGCACCGAACTAGAATTGGCGCTCAACACCGTCCGACTGAACACCAACTCCCAGTTCGCTTTCCTGGACCCGGAGTACAATACCTCTGGCAGCTTCAGCATCCGCCAGCCGCTGTTGAGGGGATTTGCCAAATCCGCCCGCAAGGGGCTCACCCACGCGGAGCGGGCGCTGGCAGCCGAGAAAGCCCGCTACGACCAGCAGGCGCTGGCCCTGAACGCCGAGGTCGAACACCGGTACTGGGATCTTTACGCCGCCGAACGCGATTATGCGGTACAGCGGTTTTTGCGCGACCGCGCCACGGCCTTCCTGAAGGAAACCCAGCTGCGGACCCAGGCAGGTATCATCGGCCCCAATCAGGCCGCCAATGCGAGGACTTTTTTGGCTGAACAGGAGTTGCTCCTCATCGACCGCGAGGAACAACTCGACCGCCAGTCTGACCAACTCGCTTCCCTGATCGGCGTGCGGCCCGAAGCCGGAATGCCCCGCTTCATTCCGGTAGATGACCCGCCCAGCGACTTTCCTAGCGAGCCTGTGGAAAGACTGATCGAACGCGCGCTGAAGAACAATCTCGACTTGCAGGCAGCGCACCAGGACCTGGAAGCGGCGCAGGCACTGGTGAATGCGGCCAAATGGGAGGCGCGGCCCCACGCCGACCTGGTCGGCTCGCTGGGAGGTGCAGGACTTTCTGGGACGGCCCGCGAGGTCGTCTTTGGCAGCGACACGCTGCGCACGGCACGCAGCGGTGGTTCCGGCGAAGCGCTGAGTCAGACCGCCAAGCGCGAATTCCCCAACTGGAGCGTGGGCTTAGAACTCAGCATTCCCATCGGTTTTCGCAGCGCTTTGGGCGAGCAGGAGCGCCTGGAGGCACAGGTCCTCAGCGCCAGGCAGCTGCACATCGAAAAGTCGCGCCTGCTAGAGGAGCAGGTACGCGCCACCTCGCGCGAATTAGCTCACGGGAAAAGCCGCCTCGAAGCGGCCAGAGAGGGCGTGGAGGCTACCCAGGAGCAAATGCGCATTGGCGTGGTTGAATTCCACAACGGTCGCTCGACGGCCTTTGAGTTGGTGCATCTCGGCGCAGACCTCGCAGTGGCACAGCGGCGCTATTCAGATGCCTTGGTGCGCACGGCCAAAGCAGCCGCCACCCTGAAGCAGCTAACGCATTGAGAGAGGGATCTTATGACCAAAGAAAGAAAATTCTCGCTGGAAGCGGGGGGAGTATGGGGCAGGGTGGTTTTCTCCGCACTCGCCCTTTCCTTGGCCCTGGCGGGTTATGGCTGTTCAAAGGAGGAGGCCGCCAGCGGAGGTTTTTCCATGCCGCCGATGCCGGTAGAAGTGGCGCTGGCACAGGTGCAAAAGATTTCGGATCGCTTTGAAGCGGTCGGCACTATCGAGGCGGCGGCAGCGATCACGGTCGTCTCAGAGATCGACGCCGCAGTCATCCGCCTTCCTTTCGCAGAGGGCAGCGCCCTGGGGCGCGGAGCGCTCATCGCCCAGCTCGACGATTCCCAGCTGGCTGCCGAGGTCGCGCGCGCCGAAGCGCTGCGCGCCCAGAGCCAGGCAACCTACGACCGCGTCAAGGTGGTTGTCGCCCAGAAGGCCGGCGCCCCCCAAGACCTGGACGATGCCGCCGCGGCGCTGAAGGTCGCCGAAGCGAATCTGACCCTGGCCAAAGCGCGCGCCGCCAAAACGCGGATCACGGCCCCCTTCTCCGGGATCATCGGCGCGCGCAAAGTGAGCGTCGGCAGCTTCCTGCGCAGCGGGCAAGCAATCGGCGAATTGGTGGACATCGACGAAATCCGGGTGACGTTTTCGGCCCCCGAGCGCTTCCTTTCCCTCCTGAACCGCGGCGCACCGATCGCCGTCTCCACGGCGGCCTATCCCGACCACCAGGCTACCGGGGAGATCATCGTGGTTGAACCGGTCCTCGATGCCGCCACCCGGAGCGTCCGGGTCGTGGCCAGAGTGGCTAATCCCGAGCGCAAGTTCCTTCCCGGAATGTCGGCCACCATCTCCGTGGTCCTGAACGAGCGGCCCGACGCCATTGTCATCCCCAACGAAGCAGTGTTTGCCAACGGTGGCCAGTTCTTTGTTTTTGCCGTCAAAGCCGATACCACTGTCGTCCGCGTCGCCATCGCGCTGGGCATGCGGCTGGCTGATGTGGTGGAGGTCACGCAGGGATTGGCGCCGGGAGCGCAGGTAGTGCGGGCGGGCCACCAGAAACTCTTTGAAGGCGCCAGGGTCATGCCCATCGCCGCTCAAGGCGCAGCAGCGGCTAAATGACTCCTTTTTGCCCAACCTCTGAACGAGGAGAGCCTAAGTGAAGCTCAGTCACATTTCCATACAGCGCCCGGTGTTCGCCACAGTGATGAGTTTGACCATCCTGCTGTTTGGAATCATTTCCTTTACGCGCCTGCCGGTCCGCGAATATCCCGACATCGATCCGCCGATCATCTCCGTGGTCACCTTTTACCGGGGCGCCAGTCCCAGCGTGGTGGAGACGGAGATCACCGACGTGCTCGAAGAGCAGTTTGCGACCTTGGAGGGGGTGAAGACCATGACCTCCTCGAGTCGCGAGCAGGGCTCGGCCATCACCATCGAGTTCGAACTGAACCGCAACGTGGACGAAGCCGCCAATGACGTGCGCGACCGGGTTTCCCGCGTTCGCGGCAGACTGCCCAGGGAGGTGGACGACCCCATCGTCTCCAAGGTCGACGTCAATGCCCAGGCCATTGTCTGGCTGGCGCTCTTCAGCGAACGCCACACGGGACTGGAGTTGACCGAGGTGGCCGACCGTCTGCTGAAAGAGCGGATTCAGCGCCTGCCCGGCGTCGGCTCGGTAATCATCGGCGGCGAGCGCCGCTACGCCATGCGGGTCTGGCTCGACCCCCTGCACATGGCCGCGCACGGGTTGACCGCGCCGGACATCGAAGCGGCCATCCGGAGAGAAAACGTCGAAATCCCCGGCGGCAGGGTGGAAGGGGAAGGCAGGGAGTTTGCCGTCCGCACCCGGGGCGAGCTTTCCAGGCCGGAAGAGTTCGGGGCGATTATCGTCCTCCAAAAAGAGGACAATGTGGTGCGGCTGCGGGATGTGGCCGAGGTGGTGGTGGGTGCCGAGGACGAACGCACTGCAGTCCGTTACAACGGCGAGCAAGCCGTGGGTCTGGGCATCGTCAAGCAGTCCAAGGCGAGCACCGTCGAGGTGGCCGCAGCGGTGCGCGGCGAGCTGGGGGAGTTGACCAGGTTGCTCCCCGAAGGCATGAAATTAAACGTCGCCTACGATTCCTCCGCCTTCATCGACGAATCCATCGCCGAAGTCCAGCAGACCCTGGTTATCGCCATGTGTCTGGTAGTGCTGGTGGTGCTGGCCTTCCTGAAAAGCTTTCGCGCCACGGCCATTCCTTCGCTGGCCATACCGATCTCGATTATCGGCGCCCTTTCGGTGGCGTACTTCGCCGGCTTCACCATCAACATCCTCACGCTGCTGGCGCTGGTGCTGGCCATCGGCCTGGTGGTAGACGATGCAATCGTGGTGCTCGAAAACATCTACCGTCACATGGAAATGGGGAAAGACCGCCGGCAGGCGGCCCTGGATGGCAGCAAGGAGATCGGCTTTGCGGTCGTCGCCACCACCCTCGCCCTGGTCGCGGTATTCGTGCCCCTGGCCTTCCTGACCGGGTCGGTCGGGCGGCTCTTCAACGAATTCGGGGTTTCCGTCGCGGTGGCGGTGCTGATTTCCGGCTTCGTGGCGCTGACCCTGACCCCCATGCTCGCTTCGCAGATGTTGAAACCGCTGCACGGCACCGGCACCGGCTGGATATCTCGTTCGTTCGACTCCTTCTTCGAATTCCTGAATCGGTTCTACGAGCGCGTCCTGCGGGGGGCCCTGCGCCATCGGGTGCTGGTGATCGCCGGTGGTGTGGCAGCCGTCGTTCTGGGGGTGTACCTCTTCAAACTCCTGCCCAGCGAACTGGTGCCCACCGAAGACCGGGGCATCGGCTTTGGCATCATCATCGCCCCGGAAGGCGCCACGCTGGGTTATACCGACAAGTACATGCGAGAGGTGGAAAGCCGCCTGCTGGTCCTGCCCGAGCGCCGTGGGCTCTTCACGGCCACGGGGCTGGGATTTGGCGGACCCGGACAAGTGACCAATGGGTTCATGTTCCTGGCGCTGAAGCCGCGCGACCAGCGGCAGAAATCCCAGCAGCAGATTGTCCAGGAGCTGTTCCCACAACTGCTTTCTATTCCGGGGGTGCTGGCCTTTGTCGTCAACCCACCCAGCCTGGGCGGGGGTGCCTCTTCCAGCCCGGTGGAATACATCCTCCAGGGGGAGAGCTACGAAGAACTGGACCACGCCCTGGGCATCATGATGGGGGAAGCCTCGCAGTTGGGGTACCTGATCAATCTGGACTCTAATCTGAGATTGAACAAGCCGCAGCTCGATATAGACATCGACCGCGAACGCGCCGCGGGCCTGGGCGTCTCGGTGACGGATATTGGCTCGGCCCTGGAAACCTTTTTGGGTGGCCGCACGGTCACCAATTTCAAGCGCGGCACCAAACAGTACGACGTCATCTTGCAGATGCGGGCACAGGCCCGCTCTACGCCAGATGCGATCCGCGACATCTACATCCGCGGCACCGGAGGACTGGTGCAGTTGGCCAGCGTGGTGAAGGTGGAAGAGACCGTGGCCCCCAAGGAGCTGAACCACTACAACCGGGTGCGTTCGGCCTCGATCACCGCCAACCTCGCTCCCGGGGTGACGCTGGGGCAGGCCCTCGACGACCTCGACCGCATCGCGCGGGAAAAGCTGCCCTCCAGCATCAAACGCGATTTCGGCGGACAGTCCCTGGAGTACAAGTCTTCGAGCACGAGTCTTTATCTTATGTTCCTGCTGGCGATTGGGTTCATCTACCTGGTGCTGGCTGCCCAGTTCGAGAGCTTCATCCATCCCTTCACTATCCTGCTCTCCGTGCCCCTGGCCATCTGCGGCGCGCTGGTGACGCTGTTCCTTTTTGGCCAGAGCCTGAACATCTATTCCCAGATCGGCTTGATCATGCTCATCGGCTTGGTCTCCAAAAACGCCATTCTGATCGTGGAGTTCGCCAACCAACTGCGGGCCCGTGGACATGAGGTGGGCGAAGCCGTGGTTCAGGCGTCGATCATCCGCCTCCGGCCCATCTTGATGACTTCCTTCGCGACCATTTTCGGCGTGCTGCCCATCGCCATCGGCCTGGGGGCGGGCGCCGAGGCGCGGCGTCCTTTGGGCCTGTCAGTGGTCGGGGGCCTGTTTTTCTCTACCTTCCTGACTTTGGTGATAGTCCCAGTGGTCTATGCCCTGCTGGCGCGTTTCACCCGGGTCGAGGTGCCGGGCGAGCAACAGGCAGAAACCGAACTGGGGGCACCGGTGCCGGGCGTACAATAAGGCCGGCGGGTAAAAAAAGCACCGAAGCATACAATAATCCGGAGACTGATCCGTCTCCGATGGATATCCCTCCGCCCCCGAGCTGGGATGCGGGCCACAACAAACCTTGTACTGATCTATGGAGCGGAAGCTGAAAAAACACCCTCTTCTTCCCTGGTGGCCGGTCTTGTTAATCGGGTTCGGTGGCCTCGGCGCTGCCGGGGCGGCGGCTCGGGGCCTCAGCCTGGAAGAAGCCCTGGATCTGGTCCTGGCCCAGAGTGCGGAGGTGCGTCTGGCCAGCGCCGGGGTGGAGCAGGCGGCGGCCGAACAACTGGTGGCCCGCAGCCAGCTCTATCCCCAGATATCGGCCACGGCCGGGTACACGCGCACCCTCAAGTCCCAGTACAGCGGTCTGGGAAACTCCTCCTCCGAGCCTGACTCCGGAGGACAGGGAGCCCCGGCCGACACCAGCTCGAACGCCTCCTTTTTCGACGATCTGCCCTTCGGCCAGAAAAACCAGTACTCCCTGGGCTTGTCCCTCTCCCAGAACCTCTTTGCCGGCGGGCGGCTGGTGGCGCAGAAGCGCGCTGCCAATGCCCGGTATCGCAGCGCCAGCCTGCAACTGGCCATGGCCCGGGCCCAGGCGCTGCTGGAGGTGACCCGGCGGTACTACGACGCCCTGCTGGCCGAAGAGCTGGCCCTGATTGCCGATTCCTCCCTGGTCCAGGCCGAGGGGGTGCTCAGCCTGACCGAGACCACCTGGAAGGAGGGACAGAAATCCGAGTACGAACTACTGCGGGCTCGGGTGGTGCGAGACAACCAGCTGCCCCTGGTGCTGCAGCGCCACAGCGAGCGCGATCAGGCCCATCTGCGCCTCAAGGAATTACTCGCCCTGGCCCTGGACGATTCGCTGAGCCTGACTACCGGGCCCGAGACGCCCCTGCCCCGCTTTGCCCTGGCTGCCGACACCAGCGCGGCGCGGCGGGTCCCGGTGCGCCAGGCCCAGGAAGGG
>SICG01000082.1 GCA_009691525.1 Candidatus Latescibacterota bacterium
TGCGCCGGCCCACCCCGCAGGACCAACCCCTTCTCAGCGAAGTGAAATATCATCTACCTAAACGTGCTTTCCACGAGTGACCCCCGAATGCTGGCACTTGTCACCAATGTGTGTTTTCTCTGACCCCCGAATGCTGACACTTGGCCGCTCACGAAAAAAATCAGCATAGGCGTTTCTCATGGGTCTGCCACCTGTACTCATCTTGTTCGCAAGGGGGACATATATCCCATAGATGGGAAAGAAGCAGTAGGCCCGCGCCAGTTGGCCGGTTGAGTCGAGCACGACCACTGAGCGTCCCTGCCCGCGCGCCAGGGTCTCGATCTCAAAGGGGTTGAGGGCCATCCCATTCGGTTTGGCTCTCCAGGGGCAGGGCCAGAGAGTCGCGCCAGGTCTGCAGGGCCAGGCCTTCCCATTCGGGATGGATGAGCAGGGTATCGGAGCCCTGGTAGGAAGAATACGGTTCAGGAGAGGAGGCCTGGGCTACCAGGCCCTGGGGGATGCCGCGCTCCAGATATTCCTGCGCGGTTCCGGGAGAGAGGCCTTTGAGGGTGCGAGGGGAAGTGCGGAAAGAGGGACGTCCGGCGAAGGCGTGTTTGCCCGGTGGGAGAGCCCAGCGCCTCTTGAGTTTGAAGGGCTGTCGCTCTGGGGGTTGGAGTTGGGCTTTGAATCCCTGTTCCGGCCCCTCCAGATTCAGCCAGCGGTTCACCCCCCAGAGGAGCAGCAGATGGGCCAGCAGGGATAGCAGGACACAGGCAGCCCACCGCCGCTCCCAGGAGAAGAGTCGCCGCATCTAGAGCTCTCTCCGCTGCGAACAGGGGCAGGTTTACTTTTTGATGGTTGGCTTCGGGTCGGTGTTGCTCGTCCCCTCGGGGTGCTGGCGCCTCCAGGTCAGGGAGCCTTCCTGCTGCTGGGCATAGACCATGAGGTTGACGGTCAATTTGATCCGTGCTGGCAGCACGGCCTGGTCCTTGTAGTTTTTGAGGGCATTCCACAAAAGACCATCGGCGAATACCCCGGGCAAACGATCCTCGACGAAGCACCCGGTCAAGGTAGGAACATGATTCTGCTCTCCGGGGATGGGCTCTTTTTGTAGATCGTACATGGCGCTGAAAATCGGGTGATCTTCAGTTAGGTAGGCGGTGTGGAAACCCTCTGTGCCCTGGGCTTGCAGCGCTGATTCTACGGCCCTGGTTCCTCCCTTGGAGCCAATAAAAACCCCCCGCTCAGCAGATAGCGGCATAGGGGTTCCCACTCATTTTCCGGGGGTGCATAGGTCAAGAGGATGACCGGGATTTCGGCGAGTTGCTCGTCTGCCAGGGACAGCCCGCCGACCTCGCCCACCAGTTCGACGTGGGGTTCGTGGTGGGCATTGATCGCGTCGCGCATCGTCAGGATAGAGTACATATCAACCCCGGTTCTCTGGTCCTGGGGAGGTTGGATGGGGTGGATGACGGTGAACTTGAGTTCTCCGGTTTGAGAAGCTGGGGCCTTGGCGGAGGTCGTGCTTTGAGGAATGTTGTCCAATGGCACGGTCAGGGGGGTGCAGGTGAGCAGTGGCAGGGAGATGCAGATGCATACGAGACGAGTAAATAGACGGGGCATGATGGGCTCCTGTCGTCGGGCAAAAACCAGCTTTGCGGAATTGCTATAGTTCGCAAAGTGCAATAGGCCAGGTTCAATCTGCTTCACTTCAGCTTCACGCACACGCCACTCGCAGCGAGTCTGCCTGCAAGCTTTGGCTGCTGCCATCAGGTTCTTGAATCGACCAAAGTTCTCATGTACGTCTGCTGGATTATCTGCGCATCGAAACTTGCGCGATGGCGATGCTTCGGGACCTCTGCAAGCACGTTTTCCTTCGCTTCATGCCAGCGCTCTTCCTGCCATTTCGACAGGATCATGTCCAGCGGACTTACCCAGAAGTTCATATCCACTCGCGCTTCGTAGAACAGATTCGTCAGCCATGGCTTGTCGACAACCCATCCGTCGGTATATAGCGTCTTTCCCTCAAGAAGCTCATTCATGCGAGTGGCAACCTCCCGGATAGGCCGCCCATAGGTTTCCAGAATGTCCCGCGCGATTCGGTGTACCTTTTCCGCCTCACTGTCCCAGTGCTCCCACTCGGCAGCGGGAAATATCAGAGAACAGAATGTTGTGTCATCATCTAAGGCGACCCCGACTTCAACGGGATAACTCATCGCGCCGAATCCGGAGGCTTCGACATCGATAATGATTGGCTTTTCTGGGATGTGCATATTAGAGGTCCTCAGCTAGTGATATACCTCGATACTCTGCGGCGACTCGAAACCGTACCTTCAACTTTAACGGTGAATGATATTCCATGAATGAATTGTTAGGCGGCCTTGCCCGATGTGCGCTTGGAGAGCCAAGCTTGCATCAAACCGGCCTGAAATAATTGAACTGGTGGCTCAAAGCCGGGAGTTCTTCCCTTCGCATGGGTCGCCTTCTCGTTGCCGCCTAAGGCTGCGCTTCACCCGCGGCGGGTGCAAGATTGAAACCGCCAGCCTGCCTGAGCTTGCCCGTCACGTCTGCCTATCACGAGGGTGCGGGTTGTTGAACCGCCTGCTCGCTATGATATCCCAGTTTACGACGCGAAGCAAGTCGGTTTTTGCCTTTCTATCGGCGCGGAAGCGCCGCGGCTCTGGGCCGGCTTTCGAATAACTACCGTTTTCCGAGGAAAGGCGAGCTACCCCCAGCAAATCAGCGGTGGCCACTAGAGCGCAGTCCACCCCCCGTCCACCATCAGGGTGGCCCCGGTGATGTACGCCGAGGCGTCGGAGGCCAGGAAGACCGCCGCCCCTTTGATATCTTCGTTGTCGAGCATGCGGCCAATGGGGCAGCGTTTGGTATAGTTGGCCAGGAAGGGCTCGGGCTGATCGTTGTAGTACCCGCCCGGGCAAAGGCAGTTGGCCCGCACCCCGCTCTTACCGTAGTAGTTGGCCAGGTAGCGGGTGAAGTTGATCATGCCGGCCTTAACAAAGGTGTAGTCGGGTGGCTGCTTCATTCCGGTGCCCTCGTACAGGGAGGGATCGTTGGCGACCACACCGTAGATGCTGGAGATGTTGATGATGGAGCCTCGGCCCTGGGCCACCATGCCGGGCACAAAGGCCTTGCACATGGAGAAGAGGCCCACCATGTTGCCCTGGGCGCTGAAGTCCCAGTAGTCGGGGGTCTGCTCCTCGAAACCCCCGCCCCGGGCCACCACCGCGCTATTGACCAGTACGTCCAGCCGGCCAAAGCGCTCCAGCACCCTGGCCTGCACTTGGGCGATGGACTCGGTGCTGGTGATGTCCAGCTGCAGGGCGTGGGCCTCGTACCCCTGGTGGCGCAGCCCCTCGGCGAATGCCTCGTTGCGCTCCAGGGAGCGGGAGGCGCTGATCAAGGTGGCGCCGGCTTCGGCCAGGGCCTCGGAGATGCTGCTGCCAAAGAGCGGGCCGGCTCCGCCCGAGACCAGGGCGATGCGGCCCTTGAGGGAGAATTTGTCGAGGATGCCCATCAGTGCGCACTCCTGGTCAGAAGCGGGTGTGTTCCCAAGGACCGAAGGGGGTCGGCACGGAGAATTCGTCCGCCACCTTCTCGATGAGATGCCGGTGTTCGTCGCTGTAGGGGATGCCCAATGCGGTGTTCTCCCGCTCCCAGGCCCACTCCAGGCCGCCGGCCAGTTCGGCCCGGTCGATGCCCGGCAGGGGCTGTGCGGCCCGGGCCTGGCCGATATAGCGGTCCATCTCCTTTTTGAACTCCGCCACGTCCATGAAATGGGCCACATCGAAGGCGGCGATGAAGGCGCCCTGGTTCGAGGTCCAGCCGGCAGGGTGGTGCTGGAACTCGGGCTTCCAGATCCCTGCCAACACCCCGCCCAGGGCCATGAACACCGCGCCCAGGCCCAGGCCCTTGAAAAAAGGGGCCGGGTACTGGGCAAAGAGATCCGGGCTGTAGGAGAGCAGGCCGGCGCCCATGTCCAGCACCAGCGGCGGCTGGGTGCCGGCGGGCACAGCGATGCTCAGGGGGGAGACGTCGGCGGCGTGTAATACCAGATTTTCGGGGGAGAGGGAAAAACGGTGGGCCGAGGTGGCCAGGCCGATGCAGTTGTGTTCGAGGGCCAGGCGCGAGTAATTGCCCGCGGCGCCGAAGTGAAAGTGGTTGCGGGTGGTAGCTGCGCCAACCCCCCGCACCACGGCCTTGGCCAGGACCAGCCGGGTGGCCAGGAGGCAGGGGAAATAGCCCAGCCCTCCGTCCCCATCGATGACCACGGTGGTGGAGGTCTGCTCCACTACCCTGATCTGGGGTCGGGGGTTGATCTGGCCTTGGAGGAGGAGGGGCAGATAGTCGGGCAGTTTCCGGGTGCCGTGGCTGAAGACGCAGCGCAGGTCGTTCTGCACCAGCAGGTCGGCCATCAGGGTGGCGTCGCCTTCGCCCATGCCGGCGCGGGAGAAGAGGGCGGCGACCAGTTCCCGCATCTGGACGGCGGGCACCCGGATGCCGGCGGTGGGCAGGTAGTTGCGCAGCTGCACTTTCATCGGCGGGGCTCGGTTCAGGTTGCGGCCACGGGGTCGGAGAGGAGGCGCAGGCGGCGTTCCCAATGGTACTTCTGGTCGCCGGTGAGCAGGGCGCGGGCGGCTTCGTCCTGGGCCTGGGCAAAGTCCGGATGGGGGTCGTACCCGCGCCAGGTCTGGAACATGCTGGGGGTGTACCCGCCGATGATCAGCAGCCGGTCCCGGTCCGAGCGGATGATGCCCGAGGCGTGGATGAGGCTCTCAAAGAAGAGCAGAGTGGAGCCGGCCGGGGCCACCACCTGATGGATCATGCGGGGATCGGCCAGCGCTGCCGCGATGATGGCCTGGGCATCGATATCGAGTTTGTGGCTGCCGGCGATGCACACCGTGCCTCCGTCTTCGGGGCCCAGATCAGTGAGATTGGTGAGGGTCTTGACGAAGGGGCCGTGATACAGACCGTTCTTGAGATAACTCATGCCCACATCCATCCCGCGGTGGAAGCCGTAGCTCTTCCGCTCCGGCACCGGCCGGCGGATGTGGGCATCGGATTGCTCCAGGCGCACGTTGCCACCGGTGATCTCCTCCACCATGCCCAGCAGCCGTGGGTGGGTCAGGTAGTCGAAGAAGCAGGGGGCCAAGTGAGGCAGGTTGTCGACCCGGAAGAATTCCTCGGCCGTGCTGGAGAAGTGGCAGTCGGGGCCGGGCAAGGCACCGGTCTGGCGGTAGGCGCGTTCGATCCCGTAGAGGGTGTCGCAGAGGGCGGCGACCTCGGCGGGCTTGAGCACCCCTTCGACGATCACGTAGCCGTGGATATCGAGGTACAGGCGCTGAGCCGGGGTGAGGGCGGGGAAGGGTTTGGCTTGAGTGGACATCAGTACTAGCTCCTCATAAAGGTAGATCCAGACATTGCAGCGGGCCACCGGCCAGGGCCAGCAGCACGCCTCCGGGGCAGGGCCAGAGCCCAACCGCCGGGTGTCCCAGGGGTAATGAGCCGGTGGGGCGGCCTTGCAGGTTACAGCGCAGCAGGCCGCTTTCAGTTTCGATCACCAGCGCATCGCCGCTGCGCACCAGCCGGCGAATCCACGAAGAGAGCTGCACTCGCCAGCGTACCTGACCCCGTGGGTCGAAGCAGTAAAGGCTGCCGAACTCCGAGGCGGCCAGCAGGCCCTCGTCGGTGCGCAGCAGGCCTCGCACCTCACCCACCACGCTGTAGCGCCACACCTCGGCCCCGTCCTGGGGTTTGACCGCGTAGATCCAGCCGTCGGCGGTGCCGTAAGTGATCTCCTGCACGCCATCCCCATCGACATCCCACAGGCATAGATGGGTGAGGCAGATGCCCCGCCGGGGAGTAGTGGCGTTGCCTTCGGACCCGACCTGTTCCAGCGTAGACCAGCGGAAGGAGCCGTCGAAGTTATGCACGGTCAGCGGGGTGCAGTACACGGTGCCGACCATCACCTCGGCCCGGCCGTCCCCGTCCACGTCGGCAGCGGCCAGGGCGGTGATGGAATGGTAGCGGAACCAGTTGGCCCATTGGGGGGTACCGTCGGCGGCGAAGACATTGACATACCAGCCGGCGGTGCCGGCCAGGACGCTCAGTGGGCCCGCACCGGTGAGGTCGGCCACCGCCAGGGCAGTGACTGCCGCACCCCGGTTGGAGATATTTTGCAGGGGGCGCCGCCAGCGCTCCTGCCCTGCCTGCAACAACACTAGCTGTGAGTCGGCGGTGCCGGCGATCAGCTCGGCATGGTGGTTGCCGTCCACGTCGGCCAGGAGCAAGGCCGTGGCCGGAGCGCCGAGGTTCATCTGCCATTGCGCTGCCCCCGTTTCGAGCGCCAGGCCCAGGAGTTTGCCCTCGGCGGTGCCCACTGCGAGTTGATCGCCGTGCAGTGCGGCGGTGGTCGCGGGGATGGTGTGCTGCCAGCGCGGGTGGAAGCCGCCGGCGGGATAGGCCTTGGGCAGCATGGGGGAAGCCTGGGAGACCGGCGGGGTGTGCTGCAGGGCTTCGAGTAGGTGCCGGCCCACGGGCGAGCGGGGGTCGAGGGTGCGGAAGGCGCCTTGAAAGGATTCGGCGTACACCCGGTCCTCAGCCCGCACCTCGACGCGGTCAGCCCCCTGGATGGAAAGGGTGTCCCCGTCCAGGGACAGGGCAAAGACGCCGCCGCTGATCTCCACCGGGCCCAGGCGTGCTGAACCCGCACCCAGCAGGGTGAGAGTCTGGCCGTCCTGCACCCGCAGCAGCAACTCGCCCAGGCGTTCTACTTGTAAATCGGGGTGGGGGGTGAAGATGTTGAGGAAACCCAGGTCCTCGCCGGGGGCCAGGGTGCGGCTCTGCGTCTGGTGCACCACCTGGATCACCGGGTCGGCGTAGGCATAGGCCCGCCACAGCCCGCCCTCGTGGGCATCGGGCACCACTTCCTGCGTGCCCATGTTGGCGTGGTGCAGGAAGAAATCCTCGCCCTGCTGGTGCAGGTGCAGGTGCTCGCCCCGTGTTTCCACCTCGCCCACCAGGCGCCAGAGGCAGCGGCAGTCGTACTGGCCGGCGATCAGGCAGTGCAGTTGATCGATGACCGCCACGTACCGGCCCTTGCGCCAGCAGAGGGCGCGGCGCCAGTCCACCCCGTTGTACTGGGCGGCCTCTGTTTGGACCAGTCCGAAGAGCGGGCTCTCGCTTTTGCCGGTGAGGGAGGCGAGGGGTGGGATCACCTCTCCCTCGCCGGGGGGCAGATGTACCCCCGACCCATCGCGGCAGACCACCACCGAGTTGTGGTACTTGGGGGCAGCGCGGATATAGTCCCCGTCGGCCAGCCAGGCGCGGTTGTTCCAGGTCAGGCGCAGGAGGGTGTTGGTGTCCTCGTGGCCGTGGCAGCAGGTGCCTAAGCCTTCGAGGAGCAGGTATTCGTCCTGCGGGTTGAAGCTACTGCGCAGGGAGAGCTTGTCGAAGTAGGAGCGGCCCGAGACTGGATGGTGGGGTGGCGGTACCCGCCGAGCCACGGCGCGCAGGGCTGCCTCCGGCAGGGGCAGGGCGCAGATCCCGAGTAATTCGTCCGGCTCCCGAGGGGTGCAGCCGGAGAGGGCGAAGCCTGCCCCATCGAAGTCCACGGTGGCATACAGTCCGGCCAGGCTGTTGAAGAGCGAAGGGCGTTTGTCCTGGCCCAGCCAGTTGAGCAACCACAGGTGGCGGGGATCGCCCCGGTGCCACAGGGCCGCCATCAGGGGCCAGAGCCGGCCCTCCCAGCCCTGGGGGGAAAAAGCAGCATATCCAGCGGCGTCCCCGTACGAGACCTCGCTGCGCATGTTGTCAGTGGTGATCGCCACCAGGTCGCAGAGCTGGGCGATGTGGCCGTCATCTAGGTAGCGGTAGTCGTCGTGCAGCAGGTGATAGTCGAGGGTCTCGCGGGGCACCAGCCAGGCGTATCCCACCCCGGCGTCGTCGTTGGGCTTGTAGGAGGAGGCCTGGCCGGCAAAGATACGCTGGGCGGCCAGGGCGCCCTGGGATAATTCGCTGTTGCCGTGGCACCGGAGCAGGTACTGGTGGCCCACCGCCAGGCTCAGGGCGATGAAGGTGGAGTGGTTCTGGCGCAGATCACCGGGCGGGTTGACCTTCTCGGTCATGTAGAAGAGGCCATTGAGGTGGCCCAGCAGTTGGGAGAACATGGCTACTACTGCCTGCCGGTCTTGGGCGCTGTAGAGCGGGCTGTCCTCGACCAGGTCCCACAACTGGACGTAATGGTGCAGCCAGAAGAAGGCGTGGTAGGTCTCCGGGTGGGCCTTCCTTTCCTCCAGCCAGGGCGTCATGGACCCGGCGAAGATCGGCGGGATGAGGCGGCCCCAGGCCGGGTGGTCGGTGAGGTAGAAATGCCAGAGGTATTCCTTGAGCCGGCCGTCCCGGAAGGGCGAGGCGTTCCAGCCGCCCTGCCAGGTAGCCAGGGCCTCGTGTATAAGCTGGTCGAGCTGGTCCTCGCCGGGAGGGGCGGGCAGGGGATGGGAGAATCTATGGGCATGTACTCGTTCGAGCTGGCCCTCGCTTTTGAGCACTAGTTGGGCCAGCGCCTCAATGGCAGCGGGCAGATCCTGGGGCGTACTGGCGCCAACGACAATGCTATTCTTCCGGTGGCCGAAGGGATCGGCAACGGATTTGACGAAGTAGCCCTGTGGGCCGGGAAAGAAGGTATCGACGAAAGAGCGGCGGGCGGTGTAGAGCCGGCGCAGGGCGGCGTTGTTCCCCAGGTGGCCGCAGGCGAAGACCTGAAAATCGGCGAAGTGGCCGGGCTGAAAATCCCGCTGCTCCATCAGCTCTGGAGGGCCGCCTTTTTCGGCGATGGCCCTGGATAGGGGACGGGCGGCCTGGCGCATGCCATCGGGGACCACCAACAGGACAGGCCCGCTCAGATCGGTGGGCATGAAGAGATCAGCCATGCCAGGCGAACACCGCAGTCAGATGGTCGCCGCGGCGGTGCAGCAGGTCCTGAAAGACCTCCTGGGCCTGGGCCGGGGCGCCTTGCTGGTACAACCCGTCCACCCGCACCCGGCCCTGGCGCAGCCACCCCAGGCCGCCCGCGATGTTGCCATAGATACTGTTGGTGCGGAACTCGGTTGGGTGCAGGGCCAACTCCCACTCCCAACCGCTGCGCAGGGTGATGTAACGGAAGAAGACCGGATGCAGCAACTCGTGGGCAGCGGCCTCGCTGCGCTTTTTCCAGGGGGCACCTACCAGCACCACCTCGCCCCGTTTGCGCACCAGCTTGCAGGCACCCAGGGCGGCGTCCTCGTGGCCGCTGCACTCGACCACCAGTTCGACCAGGTCCTGGTACCCGGGTTGATCGAGGGGCAAGGCAGCGAGGGCTTCGATGCCCTTGTCGGCGAGCAACTGACGCCGGCCGGCCACCGGGTCGCAGCCAGTGACCTGGTACCCGCAGGCGGCAAAGACCTGGGCCGCCAGGTGTCCCACTGGCCCCAGGCCGGTGACCAGCACCGGGGCAGGTGGGCGGGCCAGGGTGGTGCTCAGGGTGCTCATGGACACACTCATCAGCCGGGCGAAAACAGCGATTTCCGGGTCCAGGCCGACAGGCACCGGCAGGGCGTTGCGCCGCTGGCAGCGCTGATGAGAGGCGTGCGGGCCCATACAGAAAACGAGGCTGCCCACCGGCAGGTCACTCACCCCGCTGCCCACCTCCTCCACCCGGAATACTGCGGCGTACCCCGGGCGGATGGGGAACTGCCCGCCCAGGCCGGTGTAGGTGGCCAGTTCGGTGCCCGGGCTGATCAGGGTGAAGAGGGTGGGGCCGGCCACTTCATCGGCTGCCAGGGGCCGTTCATCTGGTGCGACTTCTATGAGTTCAGCCTGCTCGGCAGCGGTGTAGACGATCTGTTTCATGACCACTCCAGGTTCAGTTCTCGGGCCACGCTGCGCAGGTGGGCGGCGGCCCGGTCGTAGTCTTCGGCGCGGCTCAGGTGTTCGAGCATGATGGGCAGGTCGGGGTTGAGTTTGGCCGCTTCCTCCAGGAAGATCGGATAGTCGAGGGCTCCGTCTCCGGGGCAGACCTCGTCCAAGTGCACAGTGAGTTTCCCAGCGAGGTGCACATCCTTGGCGTGGCAGCTTTTGATATGGGGTCCCAGCAGCTCGAAACAGCTGCGGATCAGCTGGGCGTTGTTGAAGTACAGCTGCGGACTGGAGACCATGTTGACCGGGTCCAGGTGTACCCCAAAGCCGGGGCGGTTGATGGCGTGTATCAGCTCCAGGTAGCTTTCGGGTGAGTCGGGGTACATCCAGGGCATGGTTTCGAGGGCAAAGCAGGCCCGACGCGGCTGCACGGCGTCGATGATCTGGCGGGTGGTCTCGACGATGAGGTCGAAGGTATCCGCCGCATAATTGTCGGGATGGGGACCGTCCCAGCCCGGTGCGGTCAGGCTGGCCTCGTCCTGGGGTCCCCGCGCCCCGGAGATGGTCACGCAGGTCTGGGCGCCGATTTCGTCGGCCAAGGCCAGGGATTCCTGGCAATGGGTGATGGAGCGGCGTCGCACCGACTCGATGGGGCTGAGCGGATTGCTCCAGGCCCCCACCTCGGAGATCACCAGGCCCGCTTTCTCGGCGGCCTGGGAGAAGGCCGCGATTTCCTCGTGGCTGGCGCCTGGGCGCAGGGGGCAGTACGCGGCCCTGTACCCCAGATGTCGGTGGGCTGCGGCCCAGGTTTCGGGGTCGGTCCATTTTTCAAATACCGGTCCTCCGAGACGCATGGTTTAGGCACTCCTTTTCAAGCGGGCCCCCAGGCCCTGCAGGCAGGCGGCTAGGTCCTCATAGCCCCGGTCCAGGTGCTCGACCCCGGTGAGGGTGGAGGTGCCCTGGGCGAGCATGGCGGCGATCAGATAGGTGAAGCCGGCCCGCAGGTCGGGAATGGCGCACTGGGCGCCGTGCAGGGGGGTCGGCCCCTTGATGACGCAACTATGCGGGTAGTTGCTGGCGGCAAAACGACAGGCCCCCCCGCCCAGGCAGGTGTTGTACAGGGCAATATCGGCGCCCATGCGCTGGAGCTGCTCCACGTAGCCGAAACGGCCCTCAAAGACCGTCTCGTGGATCACCGACATGCCCACTGCCTGGGTCAGCAGAATGGCGAAGGGGGGCTGCCAGTCGGTCATGAAGCCGGGATGTACGTTGGTCTCCAGGGTGATGGCGCGCAAAGGACCTTGCCGGTAGAAGCGGATGCCCTCGGCTTTCACCTCGAACTGACCGCCCACCCGGCGCAGAGTGTTGAGGAAGGCCAACAGATCGGCCTGGCGGGCCCCGCGCACAAAAACATCGCCCCCAGATGCCACGGCCGCCGCGCCCATAGAAGCGGCCACCAGCCGGTCGGGCATCAATTCGTGGGTGGCCCCCCGCAATTCGCTCACCCCTTCCACCACCAGGGTGCGGTCCACGTTGTAGTCGATGATGGCCCCCATCTTTTGCAAGAACATCACCAGATCCATGACCTCGGGTTCGATGGCGGCGTTGCGGATGAAGGTGCGGCCCTGGGCCAGGGTGGCGGCCATCAACAGGTTCTCGGTGGTGGTCACGCTGGGATAGGGCAGGGCGATGTCGGCGCCCCGCAACCCCTTGGTCTCAAAGTAATAGATCTGGTCGCGCACCTCGACCTGGGCCCCCATGGCCCGATACCCCTCCAGGTGAAAATCGACGGGGCGGGGTCCGATGCGGTCGCCTCCGGCCACGGCCGGCACCACCGCATGGCCCTGCCGGTGCAGCAGGGGCGCCACGGTCATGATGGCCAGGCGGTTGTGGCTGGCCAGGGAGAGGGGGATCTCGCTGGAATGGAGCTGCGGTGTGTGGACCTCCAGGGTGCGGGGGGGGCGCTCGGTGAAGCGGGTACCCAGGGCTTCGCAGATGGCCTGGGTGACCCGGCTGTCCCCGATGTGGGGGACCCGGTGGAAGGTGCAGGGCTCCTGGGTGAGCATGGAGGCCACCATCAGCTTGGTGATGGAGTTTTTGGCCCCGCTCAGTTCCATCTCGCCGCGCAGAGGGGTGCCGCCTTCGACGATGAGGGTGTCCACCTTGGAGTTCCTAGGCCAGTCCGGCCGGCATCAGCACTAGTTCGGGCACATAGGTGCGCGGGGGCAGGGCGGCCACGAAGAGGCAGGCCTCGGCCACGTCCTGGGGCTGCAGGGCTTTGGCCATGACCTCCGGGGGGGTGGGGGTCGGCCGCTTGAGCACCAGCGGGGTATCGGTCAGGCCGGGGAAGATGACGCAGGTGCGGATGCCGTGGTCGCGCTCCTCGCGGAAGGTGCCGTGGGCCAGGCCCACCACCCCGTGTTTGCTGGCCTGGTACGAAACCCCCGAGACATCCGGCCGCTGCACCGCGGCGCTGGAGACATAGATGATCAGACCGGCCTGTTGGCGGCGCATGGGGGGCAGGGCAGCGCGGGTGCAGTAGAAGGCCCCGCTCAGGTTGGCCCCGATCATCGCCGCCCAGCTCTGGGGAGTGAGCACCTCCAGGCTGCGCTGGGGGATGTTGGTGCCGGCGGTGTAGACCAGGATGTCGAGGCGGCCGAAACGCTCCACCACCTCCGCCACCATCTTGTCCACCGAGGCGACGTCCTCCACATCTACCGGGCAGGCCATGGCCGGTGGACCCAGTTCGTCGGCCAGGGCGTTCAGTTTGTCGGTGCTGCGGGCGGCCAACACCAGTTTGGCCCCTTCCCGGGCAAAGGCCCGGGCGGTGGCCAGACCCATGCCACTGCTGGCGCCTACCACCAGGGCTACTTGATCCTGCAAGCGTTTTGACATGTGCGCTCTCTTGCTCAGGGCATGGAGGTGATCCGCTGGACCAGCTGGACCGTAAGGCCCCAGGGGTCGCGCAAGAAGGCCAGTTGGTCGCCGGCCGGATTGGCGCTGATCTCGCCCAGGGGCGTGGCCCCCCCCGCCACCAGGCGCTGGTGGGCGGCGCGGATGTCGGCAGTGGCAAAGGCCAGGTGCAGGACCAATGGGTTCATAGCGCGGTAGTCGGGCACCAGCTCGGGCGGGGTGGTGTAGATCTCCAGCACCACCCGGCCCGAGGCATCGGCCAGGAAGGTCATGTATACGGGCCCGTCGCCTTTGCGGAAGACACTCATGCCCAGGTTTTTGCAATACCAGTCGGCCATCGCTACGGGTTCGGCGACGTTGAGGGCGAAATGCTCCAATTTGAGTTCGGCCATCTTGGGCTCCTTTCGTGGGGGGGAATCTAAAACTTTTGTGGGTTGCTGGCCAGCTGTTCCCCGAGTGGGCACCGATGCGTATTATTGTCCTCCTATGTCCCCGACCGCAATCTTATTGTTAGTGCCCGCTGCCCTGCTGCACGCCCTGTGGAATACGCTGGGCAAACGCCAGCGCCCCAGCACTGCCCTTTTCCTGCTGGCCAATGTCTTCGCCGCCTTGCTGATGTCGCCTTTGCTGTGGTGGCACTGGGACAAATTGCCAGACATCCCGGTGCAGGTGTGGGAGTTGGCCCTGCTCACCGGTTTTTTTAATGGGGGATATTACGTCGCCCTGGCCAGGGCGTACCGGGCCGGGGATCTGTCCATCGCCTATCCCTTGATCCGCTCCATCCCTGCCCTGTTGATCACCCTCTTCGAGGTGGCGCGGGGTCGGGGGGAGGATTTCGGGGCGTTATACTATTCGGGGATTGTCCTGCTCATCCTGGGGTGTTTTATTTTGCCCTTCAGGCCGGGGCTGGAGTTCCGCTGGTCGCGTTACCTGGACGCCTGCTGCCGCTGGGCCGGGTTGGGGGCGGTGTTCATCGCCGGGTACACCCTCATCGACAGTACTGCGGTGGGGCTGCTGCGGGGGTGCGGAGCGTTTTCCAATCTGGAGGCGCCGCTGCTCTACATGGTCTTCCAGTCCACCAGTGTGAGCATTTGGCTGGCGGCTTTTGGGCTGGTGGAACGCCGCGCCGAGGGGCAGACCTTGAGGGGTACCCTTAGGGCTGAAGGCCGGATTATCCTGCTGATGGGCTTGGGGATCTATTCCTGCTACGGGCTGGTGCTGGCCTCCATGGGGTATGTGGAGAACGTGGGGTACGTGGCGGCTTTTCGCCAGTTGAGCATCCCCATGGGGGCCCTGATGGGGGTGTGGTTGCTCAAGGAGGAGGGGAGCCGCAACAAGGTGTTCGGCACCCTGTTTATCTTTGCCGGCCTGGTGATGGTGGGATTGGGATAGCATGGAAACCGCGGTCCTGCTCTCTGGAGGGGTGGACAGTTCCCTGGCCCTGCACCTGTTGCGGGAAGCGGGGCACAGGCTGCGGGCTTTTTATTTGAAGGTATGGCTGGAGGAGGAACTGTCTTTTTTGGGCGACTGCCCCTGGGAGGAGGACCTGCGCTACGCCCAGGCGGTCTGCGCCCAGGCCGGGGTGCCCCTCGAAATCGTCCCGCTGCAGGCCGAGTACCTCGAAAAGGTGGTGGAGCACGCCCTCGATGAGTTGCGGGCCGGCCGCACCCCCAGCCCGGACATCCACTGCAACCGGCGCATCAAGTTCGGGGCTTTTCTCGACCGGCTGGGTGGGGTGTTCGCCAAAGTGGCGTCGGGGCACTACGCCCGCCTCGAAGAGCAGCATGGCCAGTACCGCCTCCTGCGGGCCGCCGATCCGGTGAAAGACCAGACCTACTTTCTCTCAGACCTGGATCAGGGGCAATTGGGGCAGGTGCTCTTTCCCATCGGCCATTTGCCCAAGCAGGAGGTGCGCCGCCTGGCTGCCCAGTACGGTCTGCCCACCCAGGACCGCAAAGACAGCCAGGGGATCTGTTTTCTGGGCAGGATCGATTATCGGGCATTCGTCAGGGCCCGGCTGGGGGAGCGGCCAGGCGCCATTGTGGACCGGCAGAGCGGCAAAACGCTGGGTACCCACCGGGGGCTCTGGTTCCACACTATTGGCCAGCGCCACGGCCTGGGGTTGGGCGGGGGGCCCTGGTTCGTGGTGGGCAAGGATCTGGAAGCAGAGGTGTTGTGGGTGGCCCACGAGGCCCAGGAAGAGGTGCGACTCCGGCATCGCTTTGAGGTGGGCCGGCCCCATTGGATCTCCGCTCCCCCCGGAGAGGGGGAGGTGGCAGTGAAATTGCGCCACGGTCCCCAGACCACGCGTTGCACCCTGAGCCCACTTGAAGCAGGCCGCCTGCTGGTCGAACTATCGCAACCCGATCCCGGTGTGGCGCCGGGCCAACACGCGGTCTTCTACCAGGATGAGGTCTGCCTGGGCGGCGCGGTGATCACCTAGAAAAGGAGGAGTGTATGTCCCTGTCCCAACGCACCATCGAAGCGCCCAACAAGACCCTTTCCCAGGAACAGGTGGACCAGTTCCGGGTCCGGGGGTACCTCTCCCTGGGCAAGGTGTTAGAAGAGGAGCTGATCGCCCAGCTGCGCGAGGAATACGATCACATCTTCGCCGAGGCTCGTGCGGGGGGCAACTTCCGCAATCTCTCAAGTCCCCAGGCCAAAGAAGGGGAAAAGGCGGAAGAGATGCTGCAGATCATGCAGATGTGCGAGCGCAGCCTGCTCTTCCGCCGGCTGCTCTTCAACGAGCGCCTGCTCGACGTGGCCGAGGACCTGATCGGGCCCAATATTCAGCTCTTCCACGACCAGGCCCTCTTCAAGCCGGCCCACCACGGGGGGGCAGTGTTCTGGCACCAGGACAACGCGTACTGGAAATGCGCCCCGGCCAATCTGGTCAGTTGCTGGCTCACCCTCGACGAGGTGGATGTCAGCAACGGGGCCATGCACCTGATCCCCGGCTCCCACCTTCAGCCTATGGCCCACCCGCGCTCGGATACGGGCAGTGTGCTCCTGGATGTCAAAGAGCAGGTGGACCCGACGCAAGCCGTGGCAGTACCGCTGCCGGCCGGGGGGGCGATGGTGCATCACTGCCAGACCCTGCACTACACCCCGCCCAATCACACCGACCGGCAGCGCCGGGCCTTTGTCATCCACTTTATGCCCCCGGGCACCTGGTCGGCGCACCGCAACGAATATATTCCAGTCTCGTTTAGCAATCCTATCCTGAGGATGAGAGTATGAAGGTCCTGATCGTCGGCGGTACTGGCCATATCGGCTCCTACCTGGTGCCGCGTCTGGTGATGGAGGGCCACCAGGTGGCAGTGGTGGCGCGCACACCCAAGCCGCAGTACGCCGAGGAGCTGCTGGCCTGGGCACAGGTGGAGTGGGTGGTGGCCGACCGCCGCGCCGAGGAGGGGAGCGGGGTGTGGGAAGGCCGGATGCGGGGGCTGGAGGCGGAGGCGGTGGTGGACCTGATCTGTTTCACCCCCGCCCAGAACGAGCTGATGGTGGCGGCTTTCAAGGGGCGGATCAGCCATTTCCTCCACTGCGGTACCATCTGGGCGTACGGGCCTACGGAGCGGGCCCCGTACGAGGAGCATTTCCCGCGCCGACCCATCGGCGAGTACGGGATTAAAAAGGCTGAGATCGAAGTCCAACTGCAGCAGGCCTGGCAGCGCCAGGGTTTCCCTGCCACTCTCATCCATCCCGGCCATATCTGCGGCCGGAAGTGGTTGCCCATTGACCCCCAGGGGGGGCGCGACGGGGTGGGGATCTACCAGAAACTGGCGCAGGGTGAGCAGGTGTTTCTGCCCGACACCGGCCTGGCCACCTTGCACCACGTCCACGCCGACGACCTGGCTCAGCTCTTCTGCCTGGCTCTGCGCCACCGCCAGCAATCCCTGGGCGAGAGTTTCAGTGGAGTGGCGCCTTATGCGATGTCGCTGCTAGGGTGCTGCCGACTGGTGGCCGGGCTTTTCGGGCGGGAGCCCAATATCGAGCTGGTGCCCCTGGCCGAGTTGCGCGAACGAGTGGGCGAGGCGGCCTTCGGTACCATCGAGAGCCATGTGTTGAACTCGCCCTGCTCCAGCATAGAGAAGGGCCGGCGGCTCTTGGGGTACGCCCCCCGGTACACCACCGAGCAGATCTTTGTCGAATGCCTGGAATACCTGCTAGAGTCTGGGCAGCTAGTGCTTTGAGTCGAGACGCTGGGTCTTGATCTGGCGGTTGCGTTCCTGGATTTCCTGGCGGAAGGTGCGGCGCAGCTGGGCTTGCTCGAAGCGGCGGCGGTCCTCGCTGGTCTCGATGGGCAGAGAGGGGACCGGGGTGGGCCGGCCCTGGTCGTCGAGCGCTACCATGGTGATGTAGCAGGAGATGGCGTGCCGGCTGACCCCGTTCTTAATGTCCTCGGCGATCACCTTCACCCCCACTTCCACCGAGGTGCGGCCGGTGTAGTTGACGGTGGCCAGAAAGGTGACCAGCTCGCCGATGTGGATGGGCTCCTTGAAGAGGACCTGGTCCACCGTGAGGGTGACCACGTAGTGGCCGCAGTAGCGGGTGGCGCACGAATAAGCCACTTCGTCCATCAGCTTGAGCATGATGCCGCCGTGTACATTGCCGACAAAATTGGCCGTGTCCGGAGTCATGAGGATGGACATGGTCAAGTGTTTCTCGCGCTTGAATTCCTCGCTCATCCGCCGCCCTCCTGAAGAGATGGAGGGAAATATAGGGGAAAGGGTTTTCAGCGCCATCTGCCTTGACCGTCCAGCGGGGCCGGGCCATATTCCCGCCATGACCATTCCGCCTCTGCCCTCAGCGCTGCTGGATCAACTCCGCGCCGTGCTGGGCGAGCGCCTGGGTACTGACCCGGCGAGTCTGGAAGCCCGCAGCCGCGACGTCTCCCATCACGGCCCCTGCCCGCCCCAGGCTGTGGCCAGGGTGCAGAGCGCGGAAGAGGTGGTCGCGGTGGTCAGGGCCTGCGCCCGCCATCGGGTGCCCGTCATTCCGTACGGTACCGGCACGGCGGTGGAGGGGGGCATTGTGGCGGTGCGCGGTGGGGTGTGCCTGGACCTGGGACAGTTGAATCGCATCGTCGAGGTGAATGCGGCGGATCTGGACGCCACGGTGCAGGCCGGGGTGACCCGCAAGCAGCTCAACCGCCATCTGGAGGAGTTGGGCACGGAGTTGTTTTTCCCCGTGGACCCCGGGGCCGACGCCTCGCTGGGAGGCATGGCGGCTACCCGCGCTTCGGGCAGTGCGGCGGTGCGTTACGGCACCATGCGCGAGAATGTGCTGGGGTTGCGGGTGGTGCTGGCCGACGGGCGGGTGATTCACACCGGGGGGCGGGCGCGCAAATCCGCCGCCGGGTACGACCTGACCCGGCTGCTGGTGGGATCGGAGGGGACGCTGGGGGTGATCACCGAGGTGACATTGCGCCTGGTTCACAAGCCGGCGGCAATCTCGGCGGCAGTGTGCGCCTTTGAGGACCTGGAAGCGGCAGTGGCAACGGTCATCGAGGTGATGGGCCAGGGCATTCCCATGGCCCGCATCGAATTGCTGGACGAGTTGCAGATCGAGGCAGTCAACCGCTATTCGGGGTTGAATTGCCCGGTGAAGCCGACGCTCTTTTTTGAGTTTCACGGTTCCCCCACCGGGGTGGAGGAACAGGCCCTGGCCGTGGGTCAGATCGCCCACCGTCACGGCGGCGCGGACTTCCAGTGGGCCGCCACGCCCCAGGAGCGGCAGCGATTATGGCAGGCCCGCCACGACGCGTACCTGGCCTGCCTGGCCCTCAGGCCGGGGGCCGCCGGGTATGTGACCGATGTGTGTGTGCCCCTCTCGGCGCTGGCCCCGGCCATGGCCAAGGCCAAGGCCGCGGTGGCAGGTTCTTCGCTCCAGGGGGTGTTCCTGGGGCACGTGGGGGACGGAAATTTTCACATCATCTTTCTGGTCGATCCAGAAAACCCAGAGGAGATCGCCGAGGCGTGCCGGCTCAACGAGGGGCTGGTGGCCGAGGCCCTGGCCCTGGGCGGCACCTGCAGCGGCGAACACGGAATCGGGCTGGGCAAAATCGCGGCGCTGGAGCAGGAAGCCGGCGAAGGAGTAGAGGTGATGCGGGCCATCAAGCGGGCCCTGGACCCGCACAGTATCATGAACCCGGGCAAAGTACTGCGGGGCTGAGCTAGAAATGGGGAGTCCAATTTTACATCGGTACGGGCAGCGCACGGCCACCTTGTACCTGGAAGACTGTATCGCCGGCATGGCTCGGCAGTTGAGGCCTGGGTCGGTAGACGTGGTGGTCACCTCGCCGCCCTACAATATTGGCAGCCGGTATGGGCAGTACGACGACACCCTGCCCAGAGCCCAGTACCTGGATTGGTTGGAGGAGTGGGGCCGGGTGGTGTCTTTGGTCCTCGCAGAACAGGGGTCGGTATTCCTCAATATCGGCTCCAAACCCTCTGACCCCTGGGTGCCGATAGACGTGCTTTCCCGCCTGCGCCAACACTTTGTGTTGCAGAACGTAATTCATTGGATCAAGTCCATTGCCATCGACCGCGAAGCGGTGGGGCGAGAGACCGGAGTCAGCGGCAATCTGGCCGTGGGCCACTACAAGCCCATCAACAGCAAGCGATTTGTGAACGATTGCCACGAGTACATCTTTCACCTGACCAAGACCGGTGGGGTGGAGTTGGACCGACTGGCAGTAGGCGTGGAGTATCAGGACAAATCGAACCAGAAGCGCTGGGGCGGGCAGGACCGGCGCTGCCGGGGCAATACCTGGTTCGTGCCATACAAAACCATCCGCAG
>SICG01000083.1 GCA_009691525.1 Candidatus Latescibacterota bacterium
GGGAAAGCCCTGCGGGGTCATCTCCCCGCCGCTTGCTGTGCTCGGCAAAATCTTTGGGGCTGGTTAATAGTGCTCTGTTTCGCCCTGTATCTGGCGTTGCCGGCTGCGCTCCAGGCCCAGTCGCCGCGCCAGGCCTTCTGGCGTTCGTTGCTGGTGCCAGGGTGGGGCCAGCACTACGCCGGTGGCAGCGGCCTGCGCTTCGCCGCAGCAGAAGCCGGGTTGTGGGCCGGGTACCTGGGATTGCGCGGATTGGAGCAGGTGCGCCAGACCCATTACCGCAGCTACGCCGCCGAACAAGCCGGGGCCCAGCCAGCCGGCAAGAACCGCGACTACTTCGACGACCTGGGCTTTTACCAGAGCCAGGTCCAGCACGACCAATACGCTCTGTACAACCAGGGCCCCCGGGCCTCCCTCTATCCCCCGGGCCCGGCGTACTCCTGGGAGTGGGACAGCGAGGCGTCCCGGGTGCAGTACCGCAAGCTGCGCAACGACAGTGCCAGTGCCGGTCGCCAGGCCCTCTACACCACTGGTTTGGTGGTGGCCAACCGGGTGATCGCTGCGGTGCACGCTGCGCGCCTGGCCAGGCAGGGCAAGGTGAGTGTGCTGCCGGTGGAGTTGCAAGTGGATCTGCTGCGGGGCCGGGTCGCGCTGCAGCGGGCGTTATGGTAGTACTGCTGGTCGGTCTGCTGCTGGCGCTGCCCGCCTGGTCCCAACCGCTTTCGCACTGCGCCACCCAGTATCTGAAAAGCCTGCCCTTGCCCCGCCCCCTTCCCGTTGGCAAAATCGGCGCCGTGCAGCAGACGGCCCCGGTCGCGGTGGGCACGCCGCTCACCTTCTATTCGGCCTTCAGCTCCCAACTTTTGGTGCCGGCCACCTGCCGCTATGTGGGCGAGCATTCCTACATCTTTGTGGAGGACAGCCAGTGGGCTGGGGCGGGCGGGCCAGTGGCTCAGCGGGACGTGGACACCCTGGGGGTGCTTTTTGAGCAGCACACCCCGGCCGATGCGCAGCGGGGCATCTATGCGCTGGACGTGGAGGCCTTCGGCGAGCCGCCGGATGTGGACGGGGACCCGCGCATCTTCATCCTCGTCCTTGATATCGAGGACGATCGGTTCATCGGTTTTTTCGACTCAGCGGTTGCCACCTTGCCCTTGCCTGAGTACCGGCGCGACACCATCTACCTGGATGCCCCGGCGCTGCGCCAACAGCCCTACCTGGCGCGGGGCACCCTGGCCCACGAATTCCAGCACCTGATCCACTGGGGCCAGGACAAGGACGAGGATACCTGGGTGGACGAGGGGCTGGCCGGGTATGCAGAGGAAGTGGCCGGGTACCCCGAGGCGGACCCCTCGGCGGTGCCAGCCTTTCTCAGGAGCCCAGAGGTGGGACTGCTCTGGCCCACTCAGGCCCAGGCGTACAACTACGGCGGTACCTATCTGTTTATGTCTTACCTGGCCCAGCGCCAGGGCAAGGACTTCATCCGGCAGTTGGTGGCCCAGTCGCGCAACGGAGCCTTTGGTGTGGACGAGGCCTTCAGGAGCCAGGGCGTGGACGGCGATTTCCTCAGCGCCTGGGGCGGCTGGGTGGCGGGCAATTACGCCGGCGCTGATCCCCGCTATGGGTACGAAGCCCTCAAGGGCCGGCGGGTCCGGGTCCAGCCGGTGCGCGACCTGCCCATAGAGGAGATCGAGGGCCAGGTGAGCGGGCGGTGGGGCGCCCAGTATGTCTCCTTCCCCGAAGCGGGAAATATCGAGATTGATTTCAGCAGCGATAGCCAGTTTCAGGCTTGGGCCTATGCCTGGCAGGGCGGCCAGGGCCAGTTGCAAGAGGCGGGGCTGGACGAAACCGGACACGGGGTCCTCGCCGCCGAAGGGGTGGACAGTTTGACGGTGATCGTGGGCCGCACTGGGGCGCAGGGTCGGTCCTTCCTGCTTTCGGCGCGTTATTTCATCCCCACCCTGGTCGAAGGCCGGGAGGTGCTGCCCGGGCAGTTGCAATTGGGAGCGGGGTATCCCAATCCCTTCAACGGGTCAGCGCAGATCCTTTTCTCCCTGGCCGCCGCGACCGAAGTGGAACTGGCAGTGTACAACAGCCTGGGGCAACGCCTGCGTCTGTTGCAGGCAGGGCGGGTGTCGTCCGGCGCACATCAGGTGGCCTGGGACGGGCGGGATGAACGCGGCGTCCAGGCGGGAAGTGGGACCTATACGATGGTGTTGCAGGCTGGCCAGGTGCGCCTGAGCCGGCGGCTGAGTCTGCTCAAATAGGAGCGAGGGCGATGTACAAATTAGAGGGCAAGGTGGCGCTGGTCACCGGTGCCGGGGGGGAACACGGCATCGGCCGGGCCATTGCCACGCGGCTGGCGGCCGAGGGCGCGGATCTAGTGGTCAACGACGTGGTGGAGAATCCCTATGCGGGCAATGCCAGCGGCTGGCGGGGCCTGCCTTCGCTGGTCCGGCAGATCGAGGGGTTGGGGCGCCAGGTCTTGAGTGTGGTGGCCGATGTCAGTGTGGCCGCCCAGGTGGAGGTGATAGTCCAGCAGGCCGTGGCCCGCTTCGGGCACCTCGATATCCTGGTGGCCAATGCGGGCTCGCGGCCCGGGCGGGATCGGGTGGAAGTGGTGGACCTGGAGGAGGAGGACTGGGATCTGGTGCAGCGAGTGAACGGCAAGGGGGTGTTCCTCAGCTGTCGGGCCGTGGCCCGCCAACTGATCGCGCAGGGGCAGGGGGGCAAGATCATCACCCTCTCGTCGAGCGCCGGCAAGCAGGGCTATGCCCGCTTTGGCGCGTACTGCGCCTCCAAGTTTGCGGTGATCGGCCTGACCCAGTGCCTAGCCCTGGAGCTGGCCCCGCATCACATCAACGTCAACGCCATCTGCCCGGACACCGTGGACACCGAGCGCACCGCGTACATTGCCGCCATGCTGGCCCCCGATGGAGTGAAGGGGGAGGAGTATCACCGCGAGATGCTGCGGCAGAAGGCGGAGCTGATCCCGCTGGGTCGGGTGGCCACCATCGAGGACATCGCCCGCACTGCGGCCTTCCTGGCTTCAGCGGAATCCGATTTCCTGACAGGTCTGGCGATCAGTGTGTCTGGCGGGTTGGTGATGCACTAAAATGGCCCTATTGGTTCTCTGCGTCCTGTTATAGGCCGGCACTGTCCAGGCCAAGAGTTCTCCGGTGGGGTCCAGTGTGATTGCCGATGAGGGTCCCCCAGGGTTAGACGCGACCTTGACGGCAATCCTCCCCAACAAAGCCACCATGGAGTTTGTGGGGATCGCGCCGGGGGCCTTTACCATCCTGGGACAATCTTCAGGTCTTCATTCACCGCTTGAACGTGGCCGCCGGGAATTCGCTCTACCGGCTGCCGGCGGAGGCAGAATGGGAATATGTCTGCCGGGCCGGGACAACGACGCGCTGGTCGTTTGGCAACGACGAGAGCCTGTTGGGGAACTATGCATGGTATACGGTCAACGCCTGGGATGCAGGGGAGCAGTATGCCCATCAGGCAGGGGGCAAACTGCCGAATCCCTGGGGACTGTACGACGTGCACGGGAATGTATGGGAGTGGGTGCAGGACCGGCATGGGGGGTATTCGAGCAGCAGCCAGACCGATCCCACGGGTCCTGCTTCAGGCGCCAGGCGGGTGGTGCGAGGCGGCTACCTCCTCTATGACGACCCCGGAGCACGCGGTCGGCGTACCGCTTCAACACCACGCCGGACTTTCGCTACTACGACCTCGGCGCGCGCCTGTTGAGGATCAAATAACCGTGCGCCGCAAAGCGCCCGACTACTGGAGGAGAGGGTTCCCACGCTTGGGCTAGGCCTGGGGTATGTTGCGGGGCAATGCCTCGCCCGCTTCAGGTCAACACCACTCGATAGCGGTAGTAGTCGGCGATCATCCAGTCCACGGCGCTGCGTTCGGCGTAGCGGGTGACAAAGACCACCAGGTCGCCGCTCTCGCGATCCACGTAGAAGCGGAAGTTGGACATCTGCACCTGGGCTGGCTCGCCGAACTGGCGCTGGCCCACCACGGTGATGGTGTCGCGTTTGAGGGCAAAGGGCTCCTCCTGCACCTGGGCCACCACCAGGGGCACGCGCGGGTAGTTGCCCTTGGGCCGCTCGCCCTGGATACACAGGTTGCCCAGCCAGTAGAGCTTGCCAGTCTGGGGTGAGCGGAAGAGGGCCGAGCCAGTGGCGCTGGATTCGAGGGGCTCGCCCTGATCGCAGGGCAGGGGCATTGGCACGGACCAGGTGCGGGCGTTGTCCTCGGAGAAGCTGAGCCACTTGTATCCGGGCCGCTCGGGGTACATGCTGTTGTCGCCCCGGCAGATCATGGCGATGCGGCCGTCGCCGAGTTCGGCGAGGGTGTTTTCGTTGAGGCCGCGCGAACTCCTTTCCAGATCCACCGGCACGGGCAAGCCTAGCTGCCAGCGCAACTCTCCGTCCGCAGCGTATTCCCCGATCACTGTCAGCGATTCGTCGGCCGTGGCCCAGCAGCCCTGGTAGTGCACGGGTTTGCCCTTTTCGTCGAGCAGGGGCCGCATGGCCGGGAAGAGCAGTTGTCCTTTGGAGGTCTTGATGGGGAAGGAGAAACTCATGGCCAGGTAGCGGCCCGGGGTCAGGTCCAGATGCTGGCGGGGCGTCCACTGGCCGGTGGCCGGGTCGTAGGTGGTCTGGATCAGCTTGATGGTGCTGTCGGTGTCGAGCTTGTCGTCGGGGTAGAGGTTCTCGTCCACCAGCACGATCAGTTTGCCAGTGTCCTCGTCGAAGAGAGCGGCCGGCTCGGCGTAGCGCAGGCGGCCACCGGGGACCGGGCGGCCCCGCAGCCAGGGTTTGGGTGCGGTCCAGGTGTGACCGTTGTCGCGGCTGAGGCTGAGTTCAAAATCGTCGTATCCGTCGGAGTAGTCCTCGTATCCGGTACACAGCATCAGGTGCGGCTCGCGGGTATGGATGTAGCTGAGAAAGCCATTGACCACGGGCCGGCCATTGACGTGGGTGCGGAAGTGTTCGGCGGCGAGTAATTCCATCGGGGTCTCCTTGGCTGGGTGCTGCCCTGAGTATGGGGCAGCTTTTCACGCCCGTCAATCCAAATTACTGCTGCCCCGGTCCCTGGAGAACCATCCAGTGACGGGCTGCCATAATCGCGGCGGCGGGGGTTGGCCCCAGAGGGTTTCCCGGGGAGTGGCTGGGCAGGGAAGTCCGCGTGGCTGGGTGGCCGGGTAGCGGAGCCAGAGCGAGCGAGGCGCAACGCCCCAACGTATGGGGCGTTGCAGGGGATGGGTTGCGGGGGAGAGCAGCGCTTTTTGCGCCGCACACCATACGCTGGTGTGCGGCGGGACGCGCCTTGGGAAAAGTCGGAGTGGGTCTCCCCTCGACGCCCCAAGTTGACACCAGCCCGCCTAGGTAGCTTTATATATTGCGCCAAAAAGGAGCGTGCTCATGGACCATATTCTCACCCCTGCCGAGCGATCTGCCTTCGACGAGCAGGGGTATCTGATCCTCCGCCAGGTCTTCAGCCCGCAGCGGGTCCAGGCGCTGCGCGGGGCAGTGGAGGGGCTGATGGAGCGGGCACTAGCCGGCCGGTGTGAAGTCCGCTGGCTGGACCGGGAGCGCGGTATCCCCGACCGGATCAGCCATCTGCTCCATCCCGACAAATTTGATCCGGCGTACGCCGAGTGGTTGGACCAGGACTTGGCTGCGCATTTCGAAGCCCTGGTCGGTCCGGTGCGCCACAGCCTCTTTGGCATGTTGGCCGGCGGCGGGGGCCAGCCCTACCGCCAGGCCTGGCACCGCGACCTGGGCAAACCCGGCGATCCCGACGAGGCCGGCTTCCTGCGCCGTTTCCACGGCCGCTCGGTGCAGTTCAACGCACCCCTGTTGCCTGGCGATCACTTTCTAAATATCGTGCCTGCCAGCCACCTGCGCGCCTCCACTCCTGCCGAGATCGCCGCCGCTGCCGCCGGCGACCAGGCACAGATGCCCGAGGCGCTGGTGGTGGAGGTCGAGCCGGGCGATATCGTCTACTACAACGCCAACCTCTGGCACCGGGGTTGGAATCCAGAAGGCGGCATGCGCTGGAGCCTGCACTGCGCCTACTGGCGGGCCGAATATCCAGTGATGAAACACGAACACGGGCAGCGCGAAGCCTTTCTGACCCCCGGCCATCTGGAGCGTTTCCCCGGACAGGCCCGCCAATTTTTGCAGCGCTACCTCGACCGCTACCCCGAGGGGCCGGCGCCGAGCGCCCTGGAGATCTGGCAATGAGCAAGATACGCGCCTTCTTCGAGGGAAAGGGCTATTACCTGGCCAAACAGGTGTACAACCCAGCGGAGGTCGCTGAGTTGGAGGTCGATTTCGACCGCATCGTCGATCAGTTGCTGGCCGGCGGCGAGCGGGTCAATGCCCGCTGGGGCAGCCCGCTGACCAAGGATTACGAAGCTGCGGACTCGGTCATCCTCCACACCCACAATGTCCAGAGCTACTCGGCGGTGTGGCTGCGGGCCCTGCAGCAGGAGCGCTTCCTGGCCGCTGCCCGCGCCATCCTCGGCCCCGACGTGATCCTGCACCACACCAAGCTCTTCCAGAAGCCGCCCGAAAAAGGCGCGGCCTTTCCCATGCACCAGGACTGGCAGTACTTCCCCACGGCAAAGGACTCGATGATGGCCGGCATCATCCATGTCTCGTCAGCCACCGATCAGATGGGTTGCGTGCGGGTGTATCCCGGCTCGCACCGCCTGGGCCGACGCCAGGGCATGATGGGAGGAGGGCAGAACGCGGAGCTGACGGCGCAGTACCCGATTGAAGGTGCCCAGGTGGTGGAGGCGGAACCGGGCGACGTCTTCTTTTTTAATTACTTCACCCTGCACGGCTCCATGCCCAACACCTCGCAACAGGTGCGCAAGACCGTGCTGGTCCAGCTCTATGCCGGCGACGACGAGGTGGAGGCTGGCAACACCCACACCAATCTGCGCCTGACCCTGAGCGGCTGGAACCACCGTGTTACCCGCTCGGCGGCGGGCAATGTCCAGGGATGACATGAACTACTGGCTGATCAAGTCCGACCCCGAGACCTATTCCTTTGAGGATTTGCAGCGCGACCGGAGCACCGCCTGGGACGGGGTGCGGAATTACCAGGCGCGCAACAGCCTGGACGCCATGAAGGCGGGGGATCTGTGTTTGGTCTATCACTCGGGTGCCAACCCTGCGGTGGTCGGCACCGCCAAAGTGGTGAAGGCCGCCTACCCCGACCCCAAGGCCGATGACCCGCGCTGGCTCAACGTCGACATCCAGGCCGGCGAAACCCTGGCCCGCCCGGTGTCGCTGGCCGAGATCAAAAAACATGCGCTGCTCTCGCAGATGGCCATGGTGCGCCAGTCGCGGCTGAGTGTCGCGCCAGTCAGAGCAGCGGAGTGGACCGAGGTGATGGCGCTGGCCAGCAAATCCGCCGGCTGAAGGAAAGGAGTCCCTCCGTGGCAAAGGTTTATAGACCAGCAGACTTGGCGATTAACGGGGGTAAACCTGTGCATACCCGTCCGTGGCGCACGGGAGTTTTTCATTTTGCCGAGGAGTTGGTGGCCCTGGAGGAGCTGCTCTCCGGGCCGGCCTTGCCCTTGGCGCGGGGCCGGGCAGTGATGGCCTACCGGCAGGAGTTGCAGGAACTCTACGGCATGAAGTACGCGGTGCCCACCAGCTCGGGCAGCACCGCCATCCACGTGGGGCTCTTCGCCGCCGGGGTGGGGGCCGGGGACGAGGTGATCGTCAGCCCGCTGACTGACTACGGCAGCATCATGGGTATCTTCCAGCTCAACGCCATCCCGGTTTTCGCCGACGTGCAGTCGGATGGTCTGCTGATGGACCTCAAATCGGTGGCCGAGAAGATCACCGCGCACACCCGCGTGATCATGCCGGTGCACAACGGGGGGTACGCGGTGGACATGGCCGGCATCATGAAACTGGCCCGCAAACACCGGCTGATGGTGCTGGAGGACTGCGCCCAGTCCCACCTGGCCTCCCTCAAAGGCAAGTATCTGGGCACCTTTGGGCACCTGGGGGCGTGGAGCACCAACGAGAGCAAACACATGAAATCCGGGGAGGGTGGTTTTTTGTTGACCAACGACCGCAAGATGGCGGAGCTGGCCGACCTCTTCTCGGACAAATGTTATCCGCGTTTTCCGGGAGCCCCGCCTACCCCCGCCTTTCCGGCGCTGAACGTGCGCCTCAGCGACGTCAACGCCGCCCTGGCGCGGGTGCAGTTGCGCCGGCTGCCCAAGTGGACGGCGCAGCGCCAAGCCTTTGGGCAGGCCTTCTTCGAGGGCATCGCCGGGGTGCCTGGGATCAAGTCCCAGCCCCAGCCCAAGGGGGCGCTGCCCAGTTTCTGGTGGGCGCTCTTTGTCGTGGATCAAAAGGTGCTGGGGGTGGATGCGGGGCGTTTCTGCGAGATGGTCAAAAAGGAGGGCATCCCCTGCGCCGCCGGGCCGCAGCGCTATGTGCCGGCCTGGGAGGTGTTCCGCACCCTGAACCGCAATCCCAAGGCCTTCCGCGCCTATAGGCCGGGCCGGCTCAGAAAGGGGTTTTATCCGCTGGAGGTGGCGCCCAATGCCCAGTCAGCGGGCGAGCGATTGGCCGTGGTCAATCTCACCCAGCACAACACTGTGGGGGAGGCGCGTGCGGCAGCCAAGGCCGTGCGCAAGGTGGTTGGGGCGCTGCTGGGGAAAGCACAGTGAGAGGAAGGACGAGATGAACACAACGGACACAGAGATGGCGGTGGCCCGCGATCAGTACCAGCGCGACGGATATTGCCTGACCCCGCCCTTGATCGAAGCGGAGTTGTTGGCGAGGGCGATCCCGCGCATGGAGGCGGTGATGCGCGAGGAATACGAAACCGGTGTGCCGCCCCGGCCCTCGTGGAAACCAGGGGACAGCGATACCAAGATCCGAAAGATCGACCAGGTCCACCTGTCCGACCGCACCCTCTTTGAGTTGGTCACCCACCCCGAGGTCGGCCGCTGGGCCGCGCAACTCACCGGGGCCAGGCGCATCCAGGTATGGGCGGTGCAGATGTTGTACAAGCCGCCGGGCGGCGGCGAGGGCGGCAATATCGGCTGGCACCAGGACCGGCAGTACTGGCGCTACTGGCAGGAGGGCAGCGAGGTCTTCACCGCCTGGATCGCTGTGGGCGAGGTGGGCACCGATTCGGGGCCGATGAACTTTGTGCCCGGTTCGCATCGCTGGGGCCTGGTGGGTGAAGGCGATTTCTTCGGCACTGACCGCGCCGCCCAGCGCGACAAGGTCCGCGTGCCTGTGGGCGAAACCTGGAGCGAGGCGCCGGCCCTGCTGGCTGCGGGGGCGGCCAGCTTCCACCACTGCCTCACCTACCACGGCAGCGGCCCCAATCTCTCGGCCCAGCCGCGCCGCAGTTTTGCCCTGCACCTCTGCACCGAAAAGGCGCAGCCCATCCCCGGAGCGCAGGACTATTACATCTCCCACCTCGATGATCCGGTGATGTGCCCGGTTATCTACGATGAGAATTAGCTGCCGCGTTGTTTGACAGCCGGGTGGGAAAGTAGCTTCGTACTCACTGCGGCGGGTCGCTCCCCGACGACAGTTCCAGCGTCGCTCGAGTAAACTACTAATTCCCTAAGAAAGGAACTAGACATGGCCAAGGTTGTTTTTATCGGTGCCGGCAGTTTTGGTTTCACCCGCGGACTGGTCCGCGACCTGCTCACCTTTCCGCGCTTGGCCGACGCCGAGATCGCGCTGGTCGACATCAACAAACAGCGCCTCGATTTTGCCCGCCGTGCCTGCCAGAAGATCATCGATCAGGGCAAGTACCCGGCCAAGCTGACCTGCACCACCGACCGCCGCCAGGTGCTGGCAGGGGCCGACGCAGTGATGGTCACCATCCTGCGCGGCAGCACCAGCATCTGGCAGCACGACATCCTCATCCCCAAGAAATACGGCGTCGACACCAACGTGGGGGATACCCGTGGGCCCAGTGGCATCTTCCGCGCCCTGCGCACCATCCCCGAGATGCTGGCCATCGCCAAGGACATGGACGAATTGTGCCCCAAGGCGATCATGCTCAACTACACCAATCCCATGGCCATGCTCTGTCACGCCATGCAGCGCGAGCACAAGGTGGCCATCACCGGGCTGTGCCACAGCGTGCAGGGCACCTCGGCGATGTTGGCCGGCTGGGCCGGGGTCAAACCCGAGGCCGTGGACTATGTCTGCGCCGGCATCAACCACATGGCCTGGTTCACCAAGTTCGAACACAAGGGCAAGGACCTCTATCCCAAGCTGCGCAAGCGGGTGGCTGAGGATTTGGAGATCTACAACCACGAGCAGGTGCGCAACGAGATGTTCCTAGCCCTCGACTACTACGTCACCGAATCCTCGGGCCACAACTCCGAGTACAACTGGTGGTTCCGCAAACGCCCGGACCTGATCCGCCAGTACTGCACCAAGGGCACGGGCTGGAACCCTGGGATCTACGCCTATATTCTGCACGAGTACCGCAAGCGGGAGAAGAGTTGGCAGCAGCAGGTAAAGAAATGGCTGGCCACCGACGAGGCCATCTCGCTGAAGCGGGGCCAAGAGTACGCCGCGTACATCGCCAATGCCTGGGTGGGGGGTGAGCCGTACAAGTTCAACGGCAACGTGCCCAACGACCGGCTGATCGACAACCTGCCGCAGGGGGCCTGTGTCGAGGTGCCGGTGCTGGCCACCCGCAACCGGCTGGAGCCGATCCGGGTGGGTGCCCTGCCGGCCCAGTGCGCCATGCTCACCGGGCTGAGCGCCCAGATCGAGATGATGGCGGTGGAGGGCTGCCTCAGCGGCGATCCCCGGCTGATCTACCAGGCCATCGCCCACGATCCGCTGACCGCGTCGGTGCTCTCGTTGGCTGAGATTCGGCAGATGGTGCGGGAGATGCTGCGCAAGAACCAGGCCTATCTGCCCACCTTCAAACGCCTCGACTTCTGAGCGGCCGGGCCACAAAGGGCCACATCGAGGTGCTGCGCGACCAGGCCAGGAAGCTGAGCGCGCCCAGGGCCAGGGCGGCCAAGCTGAAGAGGATGATCAGCGGATCGAGGGTCAGGTAGATGAAGGCCCAGCCGACCAAAGCGACCAGGCTGGGCAGGGGATAGAGCCAGATCCGGTACGGGCGCTCCAGGTTCGGGGCGTTTTTCCGCAGCAGGGCCACGGCAAAGATCTGGCCGGCGAACTGCACGATGATCCGGGTGGCGATCAGCACGTCGATGACCATGCCCAGCGAGAAGAAGCTGCAGAGGATGGAGAGGCCCCCGATCACCAGCACCGAGACGTAGGGGAAGTGGTGCCGCGGATGCAGGCGGCTGAACAGGGCGAAAAAGTACCCGTCGCGCGCCGCAGCAAAGGGAATGCGCGAATAACCCAGGAGCAGCGCGAAACAGGACCCCAGCGCCGTCCACAGGATCATCAGGGTCAGCACCGTGGCCACCTTTGTCCCGTAGACCTTTTCCATCATCAGCGAGACGATGAACTGTGCGGCCTGATTTCCCTCGGCGGGGACAAACTGGCGCCACGAGATGGTGCCGATGATCGAGAGGTTGATCGCCACATAGATCGCCGCAACAACGATCACGCTGGTGATGATCGAGCGGGGAATGGTCCGGCCCGGGTCCTTGACCTCGTCGCCGATATAGCAGATGTCGTAATAGCCCAGGTAATCGTAGACGCCGATCCGCGAAGCCGCGCCCAGCCCGAACAAAAACCCCGTCGAAAAGTCGAAGGCACCTTCAGGGAAGTCAAAGGCCAGTTGTGGGTCGAAGTGCATCACCCCGGTGGCAATGACCGCGCCGGTGGTGAGCAAGGTGCCGATCCACAGGCCGATGGTGATCTTGCCGAGGTGGGTGATCTGGCGGTAGAGCAGGGCGATGTTGACCAGGCCGACGGCGACGACGACGAATCCGGTGGGCGCGTCTTTCCAGATATAACCGAGGTATTGGGCAAAGCCGATGTAGCCCGAAGCGATCTCGAAGGGCCCGCTGATGATAAACTGCCAGATGAAGAGAAAGGCCATCAGCCGCCCAAAGGTCTCGCGCCCGAAGGCTTCGCGCAGGTACACGTAGCTGCCCCCCGAACCAGGCATCGACGCGCCCAGTTCGCTCCAGACCATGCCGTCCGGGATGACGATCAGCAGTGCCACCAACCAGCCCAGCATGGCTTGGGGTCCGCCCAGCGCCGACATCAGCAGCGGAATGGTCAGGAAAGGGCCGATGCCGATCATGTTGGACATATTCAGGGCCGTGGCCTGCAGGGGCCCGAAATGCCGGATCAGCTGTGGGGTGGTGTCAGGGGGCTTCTCGTTGTCCATGGTCTGGCGTGGCAGCGGGGGAGTTTGGTGGACCAATATGGCGCAGCCCGATGCACGCGTCAAATGAGGGGGCCAAACGCCAAAAGCCGCACTGCCAGGGAGGGCGCGGCTTTTGTTAGATGCGGATCGGGAAAGGGGTTAGGCGGCGATGATCTGCTGGTCTTGAGAGGCCGGCTGGGGTGCGGGCTCAGGTGCAGGGGAGCCCGAGGTCAGCTGGGCCTCGGCCTGGTTCAGGAAGTCGGCTGCGGTGGCGAAAAAATCCGCGATGCCTTCGTGCAAGAGTTTGCCCACCGCTTCCACGTCTTCGTCCTTCAATCCCAACTGACCCTTCATGTCTTCGAGAAAAGCTCCGACCCCGTCCTGCAGGGTCTGTGCGGTCTCGGACATTACCTGGTCCACCTGGTCGAAGAAGGCCTGGGTATCCTCGCCCGAACTGAGGCTGACGCTCTTGGAGATATCCAGATAATTGCTGAGGGTGGACTCGTCTTTGCCGGCCAGGGTCTGGCTCTGGCGCGAGAACTGGTGCAGGAAGGAAACCTTCAACGAGAAGTCCAGCGAAAAGGTGCGGGCCACGCTGCGGCTGGCCTGGCGCAGCTGGTCGCCGGTGGCCGGTGTGAGCTGGCCGGCGAGTTGATCGGACTGCTGGATGAAGGTGCGGGCCTGGAAGGTACGCACCTCCCGGAAGGCGCTGGCGATTACCGCCCGCCGGCTGCCTGGTTCCACGGCGCCGGAGCGCCGCAGGGGCATCGGTTGTGGTGGCGGGGCCGGCGGGGGGGACAATTGCGGTCCGGGCAGGGATTTTTCGGCGGTGCTGCCGGGGGCCGGTGGTGGCCGAGCCAGCAAAACTCAGGTCCAGCTGGTAGCGGTAGAAAAAAGACTCCAGCACCTGGGGAAAGGAGGCCGCTTTGGGAATAGCCTCTTCAGACAGCGCCGGAGCCTCTGGCTCGGGCGGAGCGGTGGCCGGGGTTGCCGGCGCAGTGGCCGCGGTGGGTACCTCGCCTGTTCCCCCTCTGGATAGCGCAGCGCCCAGGACCGGGGGGATGGGAGGAAAGGGAGTGCTCAGCGTGTCGATCATGGCTGCAAGCTCGTCGGCCTCAAATTAGGTAGGCTTCCTTATCCCTATCGGCAGCGCAGCGGACCAACTTTAGCCGTGGTCTGGGAATTTTCCGGCAGGCGGCCTGGGTTTTTTAGGCCGATAGACGCAGGGCGCCGATGCGGCGCAGTTGGTCCTGGCAGGTTAGGTCGCGGTAATAGGTGCTGAGGGGCCGGCCGGTAGCAGGGTGGCACAGGTCCGGGGCGATCTCGCACAGGGGGGCCAGGACAAAGCAGCGGTTGAGCATGTGGGGATGGGGTAACTGGAGGGCGGGGCTGCAGTTGATGCGCTGGCCGTGCAGCAATAGATCCAGGTCCAGGGTGCGGGGTCCCCAGTGAATCTGGCGCTGGCGTTGGTGGCGCGTCTCGATCTGCTGCAGCTCCTGGAGCAGTTCTTCAGGGGAGAGCTTGGTCCTGAGGGCGGCGACGGCGTTGAGGAAGAAGGGTTGGTCGGTGTAGCCGACCGGCGCGGTTTCGTACACCGAGGAGGTGTGCTGCACTTCCACCCCGGCCAGGGCGGCCAGGGCAGCCAGGCCCGATTCCAGGTAGGCCTGGCGGTCGCCCAGGTTGGAGCCCAGGGCGACAAAGGCCAGCTCATTCATAGGCGCGCTGCAGCTCCACCTCGATGCCGTCGAAGTGGGCGGCCACCGGGGGATGGGGTTTGCGCACCCGCACGGTCAGCCGGACCGGGGCAAAGGCCCGGCCCACCGCCTGGGCGATATGTTCGGCCAGGGCTTCGACCAGTTTGAAGCGCTGGCAGGTGACGGCTGCTTCCACCAACTGGTAAACGCGCTGGTAATCGACGGTGTCCTCCACCTGGTCGCTCTGCCCGGCGGCGGAGAAATCGCCGCGCAATTCGAGATCGACCTCAAAGCGCTGGCCCAGTTCCCCCTCCTGGGGAAAGAGGCCGTGGTAGGCGAAGAAGCGCATGTTGCGCAGGCGCAGGACATCGGAGCTCATGGCGGAGGATAGTGTACCCGGCTGGCCCTTTCCTGTCAATCAGCTTGACAGCAGCGGCAACTTATTCCATAATGCTCAGCAGTTAACAAGAGCCTCAGAACCCCAAGGAAGGGAGCGCCATGCTTCAGGTCACGAGTAAAGTCCAGACAGGAAAACCCCAGTCGCTGGACAATGTGAGCGGCGCCAGCCGGCGGCAGTAGCAGGCAGGCCAGTCCGCTCAGCAGGCCGGCAAGCGGCAGACGCTGCAGGTGGATCGCCAGACTCAGCTCCGCCAGCAGCGCACCCAGGAGAGCCAAGAGCGCACCCAGGCGCAGGCCAGCCGCACCGTGGAGGCGCAGCGCGAGTCCCAGCAGGTGCAGGCGGGCCGCGATCAGCAGAAGGCTTCCCAGCAGGTCCAGGCCCAGAAATTGAGCCAGCAGCAGGGGCGCGGCGGGGTAGTCGACACCATCGCCTGACCCGGTTCTGCATCGATCTGAGCAGCGCTGTCCTGCAAGGGGCGGCGCTATTTTTTTAGTCCCGACCCAGGGCGCGGTGGGCGATATCGCGCCGGTAATAGGCCCCCTCAAAATGGACCTGCTTCACTCCTTCGTACGCCCGGGCCACGGCGATGGGCAGGTCGTCGGCCAGGGCGGTGATGTTCAGGACCCGGCCCCCGGCCGTGACCAGTTTCCCGCCCTTGAGGGCGGTGCCGGCGTGGAAGACCAGTAAATCCTCGTCAGCGGCCAGCGTTGCCAATCCCTCGATCTCAAAGCCGTTTTTCACCTTCCCCGGATACCCCGCCGAGGCTATGGCCACGCATACGGCGGCTCGGGGGCTCATCTCGATCTGCACCTGGTCCAGGCGGTGCTCGCAGGCGGCCAGGAAGATTTCGGCCAGGTCGGTCTGGAGCAGGGGGAGGAGCACCTGGGTTTCGGGGTCCCCGAAGCGGGCATTGAACTCCACCACCTTGGGGCCGTGGGTGGTGAGCATCAGGCCGGCGTAGAGCACCCCCTCGAAGGGGCAGCCACGCCGCTGCATTTCGGCCAGCACCGGGCGGATGATCTGGTCTTCGGCCTGGGCGACCAGTTCGGAGGCCATGGCTGGGGCCGGGGCATAGGCGCCCATGCCGCCGGTGTTGGGGCCGGTATCCCCCTCGCCGATGGCTTTGTGGTCCTGGGCCGGGGTCAGCAGGCAGTAGTGCTGGCCGTCGCACAGGGCGAAGAGTGAGACTTCCTCGCCTTCCATGAATTCCTCGATCACCACCTCGGCGCCCGAGGTGCCGAAGATGCGCTGGTCCATGATCTCGGCGATGGCCTGTAACGCCTCCTCCTCAGTGCGGGCCACCACCGCGCCCTTGCCGGCGGCCAGGCCGCTGGCCTTAACCACGATGGGCGCTCCCTGCTGGCGCACGTACGCAACAGCTTCAGCGCTGTGGGCAAAGGTGTGATGGGCCGCGGTGGGCACGCCGATGGCGGCCATCAGCTCCTTGGCGAAGGCCTTGCTGCTCTCGATGCGGGCGGCGGCAGCAGTGGGGCCGAAGATCTTGAGGCCCCGCTCGCGGAAGGTGTCGACGATGCCGGCGGCCAGCGGATCGTCGGCGCCGACCACGGTCAGGTCCACCCCCTGGGCCAGGGCAAAGTCGCGCAGGCGAAGGATTTCGGCACGCAGCTTGTCCGGCTGGGTGATGGGGGCGTCCACCTGGATATCCACACATTCGGCCAGCTGGGCGATGCCCGGGTTGCCGGGCGCGGCGTAGAGTTTGCTGACCTGCGGGCTCTGGGCCAGTTTCCAGACGATGGCGTGTTCGCGCCCGCCCTTGCCGACTACCAGTACTTTCATCGTCATCCCCTCATTCGTTCAGTTGGCGCACGACTTCGTAGAGCACCTGCACGGCAAAGGCGACGTTGGTGATGGAGACCCGCTCGTCGTGGCCGTGGCACAGGGAGAAGAAGTCCATGCCCGGCTCGTGGCGCATGGGCAGGAAGCCGTAGATGGTGAGGCCAAGGTCCATCAGGAAGCGGGCGTCGGTGCCGCCGGTCACCATGTAGGGCACTACGGCGCTCTCTGGCTCGCAGCGCTGCATGGCGGACTGGATGGCCCTGAGCAGGGGGGTGTCGCTGGCGAACTCGCCGCCGGCCCAGTAGTTGTCCAGTCGGAACTCGGGTCCTCCGCCCACCAGGGCGCGCACCTCGGCCAGGAAGGCCTCGCGCTCCATGCCCGGCAGGGTGCGGCCGCTCAATTTGACCGTGGCCTCCGAGGGGATCACGTTGCGCTTGGTGCCGGCTTCGAGCATGGTGGGGGTGCAGGTGTTGCGCAGCATGGCGTCGAACATCAGACGAGTGGGTTCGTTTACGGGCAGTTGGGCCAGGGCTGCTTCCTGGCGGGCCGGGTCGAGCAAGGCGCGTAGCAGGGTTGCCACCTCGGGTCTGGCTTGGGCCGCTGCTGCCCCCTCGAAGAAGGCGCGGGCGCTGGCGGTCACCCGGTGGGGCAGCCGGCCCCTGAGCCGGTCGAGCACTCCCGCCAGATGCAGGAGAGGGTTGTCGGCATGGGGTACGGAGCTGTGTCCGGGCCGGCCGTGGATTACCAGATCGAGGTACGCGCTCCCCTTCTCGCCCACCTGGCAGGTGTAGAGGGGTTTGCCGTCCACCAACAGAGCAAAGCCGCCGCCCTCGTTGATCCCGTATTCAGCGTCGAAGATCTCGGGGTGGTGTTGGGCCAGCCACTTGACCCCGTAGTTGCTGCCCAACTCCTCGTCGGCGGTGGCCACCAGCACCAGGTCGCGGCGCAGGGGCAGACCGAGGCGTTTGCACAGCAGCAGTACCTGGAGCTGGGTGGTGGTGGTCAGTTTGGAGTCGACCGCGCCCCGGCCCCAGACCAGACCTTCGGCCACCTCGCCGGCAAAAGGGGGATGGGTCCAGCGGGCCGGCTCGGCGGGGACCACGTCGAGGTGCGAGATCAGCATTAAGGGCCGTTGCGAGCCGTCGCCGCGCAGGCGCACGACTAGATTGGCCCGCTCGGGGGCGGATTGGAGGATCTGGGCTTCGAGGCCCTCCTGGGCCAACTGGGAGGCGAGATGTTGGGCCAGGGGCAGTTCGTTGCCGGGCGGGTTGGTGGTGTCGAAGCGCAGCATCTGCTGCAGGCGGGAGACGGCTTCGGCGCCGGCGGCATTCCAGTCAATAGACATCGGTCCTCCTTAATGAGCGTCGGAAGTGCCCATTCCGGCTTTGATCAAGGCGCGTCCCGGGATACCATATAGATGGTGTCGCGCCTCGCTTGCGTTGTTACCCTGGGGTCAGGTCCTCGGGGTGCCTTCCCCAGGCGCTCCGGGAATACCCCTCTGGTCTTTCCCAAGGCGCGTCCTTCCCACTCGCTCGCACAGCTCCGCTACCCGGCCACCCAACCACGCGGACTTCCCTTCCCAACCACTCGGCATCCCCGTATCGCCTTGCCCACACCCCCAGAGCCGTCCCCTTCCACCTGCCGCGGCGCTAACCCGCGCGGCCCACCCCGCTGGGGTCATCTCTCCGCCGCTCCATCAGGCCAGTGATTTGAACTGCCACTCCTCCAGCGGAATCATCGAGGCCGTATCCACCTCCATGCCCACGCCCAGGCCGGCGCACTGGAGGGAGGTCAGATCGATGCGGCCCTGTTGGATGTCGAGGGCCAGGGAATCGCCGAGGGGGGCATAGAGCGAGTGGTGCTTCCGGCTGCAGGCCTGGCGTTCGGTGGGGGAGAGGTGGTTCAGGCCGCGCACGTAGTGGTGGCCGTTGCGTTCGGCGTGGGGGATGCCCAGGGCCGCCAGTTGGGCCAGGTCTTGTTGCAGGGGCACCACCGGCAGGTTCATCAGATCCTCGCCGCTGAGAAAGTAAGGCCGACCCGTGGCCGAGGAGAAATGGCGGGCCAGACCCTGGTTGGCCAGGGCTTTGATCAGGCCCTTGCAGTTCTTGGCTGAGACGCCCAGATAACCCAGGTCCACGGCGCGGCAGAAGGAGTCCAAATCCCCATCCGACTCATCGATGAGCAGGGGTTTGCGCGCGCTGGTGGCGCGGATGCCCGGCGATAGCAAGGGTTCCAGGGCCAGGCTGCGCTCCAGGGGTTGTTCGATGTACAGGGTGTTGGCCCAGAATCGCTGCAACGCCGGGTCGGTCTCGATGCGGCGCACCAGTTCGAGGAAGCTCTCCATCTCCTTGTACTGCTCGTTGCCGTCGAGGGAGAGATGGTAGGGGGCGCCCGTCGAATCGAGCAGGCTGGCGATGGTGCGCAGCCGTTCCAGGTCGGCCTCCAGCACGCCGTTGACCTTGATCTTGAAGTAGGAAAGCTGCTGGACCTGCAGGTATTCCTCCAGGGACTGGGGCAGGCCGTCGTTCAGGCGGTCCCCGGGGAGGATGTCGGCGCTGCGGATGGGATCGGCCAGGCCCACGGTGTGGCGGATGCTCAGGCGGTCCAGTGGCTGGGGGGCGATACACTGCGAAGGTTCAATGCCGCGCAGTTCGGGATGCAACTGGCCCAGGTCCACGCCGAGGGTATTGGTTTTGAGCAAGGTGTGGTAGCCCAACCCGAGGGCCCTGCCCAGCCCGTCAATGAGCGCCCGCTCCAGCAACGAGGAACCGTGGCCGCTGGTCAGGTGGTTGAGGCCGCGCTGGTCGCCCTCGGCCAAGAGGGCCGTGCCGGCTTCCCGCCAGAGGGAGAAAACAGTGCGCGGTTGTCTGGAGAGTTCGGCGCAGAGTTTGGCGGCGCGGCGCGCGGCCCAGAGCAGGTCGGCGACGTTGTCCTCGTAGCTCTTGGCCGGATCCTTGTCGAACCATTTGGGCGGGAGGATGTCGGCGGCTACGCCGGTGGCGCGCCCGGCCCCCTCCACTTCCAGCTCGGCCACCAGGTGCAGGATGGGCACCGAGGTGAGGGTGGCCACCCCGTACTTGAAGGGCATCCGGGTGCGCACATTGCGCATGAAAAAGCGGGTTTGGCGGAGAGCAAGTCGGGGTGCGGAGTTCATAGGGCCTCGGCGGAAAAACAACAGAAAGGATAGCCATCGCCCCCTTTCCCAGCAAGCCCGCGGCCCAGGGTT
>SICG01000084.1 GCA_009691525.1 Candidatus Latescibacterota bacterium
GGTGAGTTCGCTGTAGGAGACCAGGGCCGATCCCTCCTCGGGGACCTGGGGAATTTTGCGCTGCCGTGTTTCCAGCGACTTGAGATAGGCCACGGCAAAGTGGATGCCTTCGAGCGGGGAGTCGAAGCCGATGACCGCTGATTCGCCTCCGTCAGGGCTATAGGAATGGGGAACGGCCTGCAATAGCTCGTCGGTCAGTTCATGGGATTGGCCGGATTCGACCGGGGCCTGGGGCGCTTCGGGGTGGTGGGTATCCAGGTCGAGAAATACGGAGATGGGAGCGCTCAGATCGGTGAAGGGTGGCGGGAGGTCCCTGACTGCGGGAGCAGTGGGGGCAGGCTCTTCCTCGGCGGCTTCCCCGGTGTCCGCATCCGGTGGAAAAAGCGTTTCCTGGAGTGCTTCGAGGTGGGTGTCGACCACCGTGCGCCGGCCCGGGTTTCGCAGGGCCTCCCGCTGCTGGGCGATAAGTTGCTGGCCGCACTCTTCGCAGGTCTGCTTGAGCGGCACCCGGTTTTCCGGCGCGATGCGGGACTCGTCCTCGAACTCGAGGACGAGGGTGGCGCCGCCGACATCCTCCTCCAGGTTGCGCAGCACCAGCGGGTGTTCGGGAAGCTCGCGCTGCAGGGCCTGGATGAGCAGGGGCAGGGTGGAAAATTCCCGGGCGGACAGACCGTCGGGGTAAACCAAGATGATCTGGGTGCGGTTGGCGTACTGGCGCTCGAATTCCCCCGGGGCATAGTTGAGGCGCTGTCGGCCGTTCAGTGCCCAAAAGGCGTATTCGCAGAGCACTTCGAACACCGACCACCCCGTCCGCTGGATATCGCAGAGCACTGCCCCGGTGATCTGGGCGCGGTTGAGATTGGCGTTGTCGAAGTTGGCCCCCGTGCACTCGGCGGTGCGGAGATTGGCCTGGCTCAGGTCGGCCCGGTTGAGATTGGCGTCGCGCAGGTCGGCGCGATTGAGGTTGGCGCCCCTGAGAGCAGCCCGGCTGAGGAAGGCGGCGTTTAATTTGGCGTCGCGCAGATCGGCTTCGGTGATATTGGCCCCAAAGAGTTCAGCCCCGCTCAGGTCGGCTTTGTTCAGGTTGGCGGCGTTGAGCTGGACCTTGTAGAGGTAGGATTTGGTGAGCTTGGCCTCGCTGAGGTTGGTCTCGCCGAGATTTGTTTCGCGGAGATTGGCCTCGCTGAGGTCGGCCTTGGATAGGTACGCCTTGCAGAGATTGGCGTCGCGCAGATCGGCCCCGTGCAGATCGACGCCGCTCAGGTCCTGCCCTCTGAGGTTGGCGCCGATGAGTTCGGGTTGGGTCTTGGGGTGCTCCCGGCGCCAGTGGTTCCAGGTCGCCACACCCTGGATGAGAATTTCGAGGTGGGTCTTGCGCATGTTATTTTCAGCAGGTCAGGCAGGGGGTGGGGATCTGCGGTTGGTAAGTACAGTAAACACGGCCAGGGACCGCGGCAAGGAATCTGACCGGCTTGCCGGGGCCAGGACCTTTGCGTATTCTGAGCGCCATATCCCCGAGGGAGGTTCCCATGAGTGATGGCCTGCGCGTCGCCGCCATCAGCACCATCTATTACGCCCGTTCCCACGCCGATGCCATCCTCACCAAATTCATGAAAGGCATGTCCACCGACGAGGGCTTTTTCCCTCCCGAGGTCGAGCTGGTCTCCCTGTACCTGGACCACGTGCTGGAAAGCGACATCGGCGTGGGGTTGGCCCGTCAACACGGGGTGCCCCTCCATCCCAGCATCCGCCGCGCCCTGCACGCCGGCGACACCAAACTCAACGTGGACGCGGTGTTGCTCATCGGCGAACACGGGGATTATCCCTGGAACGAGCGAGGTCGGCACATGTATCCCCGCCGCTATTTCTTTGAGCAGATCGCCGGGGTTTTTGCCGAGAGCGGGCGGGTGGTGCCGGTTTTCAACGACAAACACTTCGCCTATGATTTTATGGACGCCCGGTGGATGTGGGACCGGGCCCAGGCCTTGGGCATCCCATTAATGGCCGGCTCCTGCCTGCCCCTGGCCTGGCGCAATCCCTGGCTGGAGCACGAACTGGGCACCCCGATCGAGGAGGCCCTGGCCGTCGGTTTCGGCGGCATCGAGGCGTACGGGTATCACACCATCGAGACCCTGCTGTGTATGATCGAACGCCGGCAGGGGGGTGAAAGCGGGGTGGTGGCAGTGCAATGCCTGGAAGGCGAGGAGGTGTGGGCGGCGCGGCAGCAGGGGCAGTGGTCCGGGGAGCTGGCCGAGGCGGCCTGCCAGGCCGTCGAGGACCGAGCCGAGGGACGGATGGAAGAGGTGGCCAAGAAACCGGCGGTTTTTCTCATCGAACACGCTGACGGCTTGAAGAGCGCGGCGCTGATGCTCGACGGGTGCGTGCAACAGTGGACCTATGCCTGTCGCAGCCAGGGCCAGGTGCTGGCCACCGAGTGTTATCTGCAACCGGACGGGCCCGGGGCCAGCTTCGGGTACCTGAGTCGCAATATCCAGCGCTTCTTCCAGACCGGCCAGGCACCCTATCCGCCCGAACGTACCTTGCTGGCCACCGGGATCATCGACGCGGCGATGAACTCGCGCCACGAGGGGCACCGCCGCATCGAGACCCCCTGGTTGGATGTCGCCTACAAATCATACACCGAGCTGCCCGAAAGGCCGCGCGGCACCCGGCCCTCGGGGGCCAGCCTGCACCGCGACGCCCCAGATCTGTTGTTGCCCTGGCGCAGCTGAGTGGGGCCGGTGATAGGCATTACTCCTCAGGGCTGGGCCGGCACCCAGCGCGGAAAGTCGGCGCCCCTGCCCTCCGCATCGGTGAGTCGGACTAGATCGCTGCCGTCGCGGTTCATCATCCAGACTGCGGGCAGCTCGTCCACCGGTGCGTGGCAGCAGAGGATTCGGGCGCTGTCGGGGGACCAGTCGGGCCGCAGCTCCCAGGTCGCCGGCTGGCTGGGGGTGAGGGGGGTGGAGGTTTTCTGCTGCGGGTCCAGCAGGCAGATCTGGGTCCCGCCCCGCGCCAGTTCCGGTTTGAAGTCGCGGTTGTGATGGGTGGTGTCCGGGCGCTGGGGCTGGAACTCCCAGGGCACCTGCGAGCCGGGCTGCCGGCGGGCATAGAGAATGCCAGAGCCGTCGGGGGCCCAGCGCGGCATGATGGAGCCGGTGCGGGGATTGTCGCGGGGTCCGTACGCCGCCCCGAACCAGGCTTCGGCCTCGCCGGTCAGTTGTCGATTCTCGCTGCCGTCGGGCCGGCCGATCCAGATGCTGGACCAGTCGTGGGCCGGGTCCTGCGCCGAGTTGCACACCTGGTAGAGCACCCAATCGCCGTCTGGAGACCAGCTGGTGCCGAAGCAGAGCTGCCCCGGCAATTGGGACACCTGCACCCGGCCGGTGCCGTCGAGATGCATGGTGTGGATCTGGTAGTTGGCATGATAGGCGACGCGGCTGCCGTCGGGGCTGAGGCTGACCCCGTACACGTATTCGTCCCTCCCGGTAAGCGGCACGGGGTTCGCTCCGTCCAACTCCAGGCGGTGGAGCACCTCGCGGCCTTCGATGTTGAAGGTGGCCAGCAGCCCCTGGCCTCGGGGAAGCAGGGCGCAGGGCGCGCAAAAAGGGGCGGGGCGCGGGCGGGTGGCGATCTCTTCTATGGTGCCCGTTTCAAGATTACAGAGCCACAGGTGGGTGCGGCTCCTGGGGTAGTAGACGTAGAAGGACTCGGTCTTCCAGCTGGGGTCGGTCTCGATGCTCAGCAGCAGGGCGCGACCGTCCGGGGCAAAATCGTAGGCGCCCCAGCCGATCTCGCTGGGCCGGCCAAAATCGAAGAGGCGCATGCCGGTGCCGTCGGCGCGCAGGTACCCGAGTTGTTCGCCAGTGCCCAGGAAGCCGGCCTGGCTGCAGGCCTTGAAGAGCAGGCCGCGCGGGGGGGAAGGGGCAGTGGTGTTCATCGGTCGTGCTCCGTCAGCAAGGTGGGTAGCTTGAGGGGGCTACCCGGCCATCGGCGAGTTTATCGTGTTCCACGGTTTCGCGGCGGGCATACTTTCGGCGCAGATCCCGGGTGAGGCCAAAATGGCCAAAGGTATGGGTTTCGTCAAATGTTTATGGGAAAACTTTTACGATGACTGACTCATTCGATTCGCAGCGCAACCAATCTGGATAGAGAGCGGCCGATGGGAACTGCCAAAGGAAGGGAGACGCAACTATTGAGGGAGGAGATTCTTCGGCAGCTCGCCGAACAGGGCGTGCCCCGGGAAAGGCTGCTGGCCCAGATCGAGATGTTCAGGCGGGGTGTGCCCTTCCTCCGGATCTGCTGTCCCTGTATTCTGGGCGACGGTATCACGGCCCTCAGCCCGGAGCGGTTTCCCAGCTTGCTGGCCAGACACGCCGAGGCGGCCGCGGCAGGCAGGCTGGCCAAATTCGTGCCGGCCTCCGGGGCAGCCACCCGGATGTTTGGGGTCTTGGCGGCGCTGCAGGGCCGCGCGGAACCTCTTACCCTCGCGGCCCTGCGGGCGCAGGCCAACACCGATGTCGATGCCCGCGAGGGGTTTCGCTTTCTCGAAGACCTGCCCCGCTTTGCCTTTTATGGGCAGCTGCGCGCCGCACTGAGCGCTGCCGGCCACGACCTTGAAGAGCTGCTGGCCGGCGGGGACTGCCGGAAAATTTTCGCATACCTCCTGGGCGCGGAGGGGCTGAACTTTGCGGAACTACCCAAGGCCTTGATCGCCTTCCACCGCAGCGGCGACCAGACTTGCACTGCCTTCGATGAACACCTGGCCGACGCGGCGATGTATGGAAGCGACGACCGACAATTGGCCCGCCTGCATTTCACGGTGGCCGAAGAATACCTGGCGCGTTTTGAATGCCTGGTCGCCGATGCCATCGCTGCATATCGGGCGCGCGGCATGGAGCGGCAGCTAGAGCTGTCGGTCCAGCTGCGCGCCACAGATACCATCGCCGTGGACCTGAACAATGAGGTCTTGTTCGACGGGGAAAAGCTGCTTCGCCGGCCCGGTGGACACGGCGCCCTGCTTCACAATCTCGAGGCCATGGGGGGGGATATCGTTTTTATCCAGAACGTCGACAACGTGGTTCCCAGGCACCGGAAGGAGACGGTGTACCTCTACAAGAAACTCCTCTGCGGATTGCTGGTAGAGGTGCAGGAGCAGGTATTCGGGTACCTGCGGCGCCTGGATACCGGCCCGGCAGACCCAGCCGTGGTGCAGGAGGTTGCTGTTTTCGCCGGCAACCTCCTGGCTATCCATCTGCCCCCTTCGCTGGCCAATGCCGACCCTGAGGCGCAGGCCGAATTCTTTCGGGCCCAACTTAACCGGCCCCTGCGGGTGTGCGGCATGGTCGGCAACCAGGGAGAGCCAGGAGGGGGGCCCTTCTGGGTGGAAGGAGCGGATGGGTCCCGGTCGCGGCAGATCGTCGAGTTCTCCCAGGTCGATCAGCAGGATGTGCAACAGAGCCAACTACTGCGCGGTGCCACCCACTTCAATCCCGTGGACCTGGTCTGCGGTGTGCGCGATTACCGCGGCCGCCCTTTTGTGTTGGCCAATTTCGTCGACCCCAACACGGGGTTCATCTCCACCAAGTCGATGGGAGGCCGGGAATTGAAGATTCTGGAACTGCCCGGTTTGTGGAACGGAGCCATGGCCCGGTGGAACACCCTCTTTGTCGAGGTGCCCGTTGCCACCTTCAACCCGGTCAAGACGGTGAACGACCTGCTGCGCCCCGAGCACCAGGGAGCCGAATGAACCGGCCACCGCGTCGAGTCGCACCGCCGCGAGGGGGACCAGGCGGCTTGATCATCACCCTTGCGGTGCCTATCCTCTAGAAAAGATGCGCTTGAGTGCGCAGTCCTCCCACCTCTTAGCAAAGCGGCGCCCATGAAAGGCATTATCTTGGCGGGCGGGTCGGGCACCCGTCTCCATCCCATCACCTGCGCGGTCAGCAAACAACTCCTGCCGGTATACGACAAGCCGATGATCTATTATCCGCTCTCGGTACTGATGCTGGCCGGCATCCGCGAAATCCTGATCATCTCCACCCCCCGCGATCTGCCTTGGTTCAGGGAGTTGCTGGGCAGCGGCGAGCAGTTCGGGCTCAGCTTTTCCTATGCAGAACAGCCGCGGCCAGAGGGTCTGGCCCAGGCTTTTGTCATCGGCCGCTCCTTCATCGGGGAACAGCCAGTGTGCCTGGTGCTGGGGGACAACATCTTTTATGGCCACGGCCTGGGCGAGGTGCTCAAACGGTCGGCGGGATTGAAGGAGGGCGGGCTGGTCTTCGGCTACCCGGTCCAGGACCCCGAACGCTACGGCGTAGTGGAATTCGACCCTGCCGGCAAGGTGATTGGTATCGAGGAAAAGCCCAAAGTCCCCAAGTCCCGTTTTGCCGTGCCGGGGTTGTATTTTTATGACCGCCAGGTGGTCGACATCGCTGCGGGGCTCAAGCCCTCGGCCCGGGGAGAACTGGAGATCACGGACCTCAATCTGGAGTACCTGAAAGGCGGTCAGTTGCGGGTCGAATTACTCGGGCGCGGGTTCTGCTGGCTGGACACTGGCACCCATGAGGCCCTGCACCAGGCCGCCAGTTTTGTGCAGGCCCTGCAGGAGAGGCAGGGGCTGCGCATCGCCTGCCTTGAGGAGATCGCCTTTAAGCTGGGCTACATCGACAAGGCCCACCTGGAACGCCAAGCGCGCGCCATCGAGAAGAGCAGCTATGGCAGGTACTTGATGGAGCTGCTCCGAGAGGTCTAGCGGCGATTCGGGAGAAAACATCAAAACCCCGGGAAGCTGTTGGTGGCTTCCCGGGGTTCTTTTTTTGGGTGGGTTTTTATCCTTCGGTTTCTATAGTCGCCAATTCCTCCCACCGCGCGGTTTTTTCGGAGATCTCGACCTCGAGTGTCACCAGCCGCGTCCGGGCTTTGCTGAGGGCCGTGCCCTGGCGTATCAGCGCCGGATCTGCCAGCGTCGCATAGAGCTGGGCTCGCTCCGCTTCGAGTGCGTCGATCTGTTCAGGTAGGGCGGCCAACTCGCTGGTCTCCTTGAAATTCAGGCGGCGTTTTTTGGCGCTAGGGGTAGGTGGTGGTGCAGGGTCGGGGATTTTGGGCGAAGGAGCTGCGGGGCCCGCAGCGACCGGCGTTTTTTGCCGGACCCAGTCGGAGTAGCCGCCCACATATTCGCCGACCCGGCCGTCGTCTTCCAGGACCAAGGTGCTGGTCACCAGGTTGTCGAGGAAGGCGCGGTCGTGGCTGACCACCAGCAGGGTCCCCGAAAAGTCGAGCAGCAATTCCTCCAAAAGCTCCAGGGTTTCGATGTCCAGATCGTTGGTCGGTTCGTCGAGGACCAGGAGGTTGAAGGAGCGGGTGAAGAGGCGGGCCAGCAGCAGGCGATTGCGCTCGCCGCCCGAAAGCACCCGCACCGGCGTACGCGCTCGGTCTGGGGAGAAGAGGAAGTCCTGCAAATAGCCCAGGACATGTTTGCGGGCACCCCTGATCTCGACGTAGTCGGCCCCGTCGGCGACGCTGTCGAAGACGGTGCGTTCAGGATCGAGCTGCTCGCGCAGTTGGTCGAAATAGGCGACCTCGAGGCTGGTGCCGGTGCGGATGGTTCCACGGTCTGGGGTCAATTCGCCGAGCAGGAGACGGAGCAGGGTGGTTTTGCCCGAGCCGTTGGGTCCGATCAAGCCGACGCGGTCGCCGCGCACGATCATGGTGTTGAAGCCGCTGATGATGGGGCGCTCTCCATGGGCAAAGCGTACCCCCTTCGCCTCGATGACCAGCCGGCCCGAGCGTTCCGCCTCCTGCGCCTGCAGCTTGACGGCACCGGTGCGCTCGCGGCGCGCCCCCCTTTCGCGGCGCAGGGCTTCCAGGGCGCGGACTCGCCCTTCGTTGCGGGTCCGGCGCGCCTTGATGCCGGTCCTGATCCAGGCTTCCTCCCGGGCCAGCTTCTTGTCGAACTCGGCCCATTCCCGCTCCTCCACGGCAAGGGCCGCTTCCTTGCGTTCGAGGTAGGTGTCGTAGCCGGTGCCCCAGTCGACCAGGCGGCCGCGGTCTAGTTCGATGATGCGGGTTGCCAAACGTCGGAGAAAGGCGCGGTCGTGAGTCACAAAAAGCAGGGTGGTGCGGCGGTCGCTGAGGAAATTTTCCAGCCATTCCACGGCCTCGATGTCCAGGTGGTTGGTCGGCTCGTCGAGCAGCAGGAGATCGGGCAGCATGACCAGGGCGCGGGCCAGCAGGATCTGCCGTTTCCGCCCTCCCGAGGCATCGGCAAAAGGCGCGTCGGCGTCTAGCCCCAGGTGCAAGAGCGCGGTTTCCACCCGTGTCTTGACCTGCCAGGCGCCGGCGGTGTCGAGGGCATGGTGGAGGCGGTCCAGATCGCGCAGCGCCTCCTCGTTCTCCTGCGCCCCGACTTGGTGGCTGACCTGGTGGTAGCGGGCGAGCAGACGACCGGTCTCGCCGAGGCCGGTGGCGACGATGTCGTAGGTGGTGCCCCCTAGATCGTCTGGCACCTCCTGCTCCAGGCGGGCCACGGTGAGTCCGGTCTGGCGCACGATTTCCCCAGCGCCCGGGGCGAGGGTGCCATCGAGTAGTTTCATCAGGGTGCTCTTGCCCGTCCCGTTGCGGCCCAGGAGACAGACCCGCTCACCGCGCTCGATGCTGAAGTTGGCGCGTTCGAGGACGGGCGGCCCTCCGAACGCGATGCTCACTTCCTGCATGCTCAGCAGCGCCATAGTGTGCCCTTTACTTGTTGGCCTTCGGTCCGGAGGAATTCACAAAACAAAAAGCCCCAGGAAGCAGGGCATCGCTTCTCCGGGGCTTTTTAGCTGGCGGGACCGACGAGACTCGAACTCGCGACCTCCGCCGTGACAGGGCGGCGTTCTAACCAGCTGAACTACGATCCCGTAATCGTCGCGAAGAAATCTAAAGCCTCAGCGGTTCCTTGTCAATATCAGCTCAGGCCTGAGAGTGTTCCAGATCCCAGCGTTCCCCTTCGTTTTTCAGCGTCTTCAGTTTGCCGCGTATCAGCTGGCGCTTGAGCGGGCTGAGATAGTCGATGAAGAGCTTGCCGTCGAGGTGATCCAGCTCGTGTTGCAGAGCGCGGGCATAGAACCCCTCGGCGTCGACGGTGAATTGTTTGCCGTTGATGTCGAGGGCCTCGACGCTCACCTTGGTGTGGCGGGGTACCTGACCATACATATCGGGAAAGCTGAGGCATCCCTCCTCGGCCGTTTCGCGCCCTTCGGCGGAGACGATGCGGGGATTGATCAGGGAGATGGGCAGCAGTTCTGGATGCTGGCGGGACACATCCACCACCACTATCCGCCGCAGTACCCCCAGCTGTGGGGCGGCCAGGCCCACGCCTTCGGCGGCGCCCATCGAGTCGAAGAGGTCGCGGACCAGGGCCTTGACTGAGGGGTCGATCTGGGTCACCGGGGCGCAGGGCTGGCGCAGGACCTTGGAGCCGTATTTGACAATCTCGCGCACCATGCCTCAGTCCAGCGGGTTCAGGTCGAGGGCCAGGTAGCGGAAGCCCAAATCCTCGAGCCGGACCACCAGAGCCTGTCGCCGGGCTTGGTCTGCCAGGGCGAACATGGCCTGCTCTTCGAGGCGCAGGCAGAGCATCTGTTCGCGTGCCCCCAACTCGCAGGGGCCCAGGAAGGCTAAGGCCTGGCGGGCACGACCGAGGGTCTCATCGGCACGGGCGGCAGCCGGCAGCAGGACTTCGTTCATACTGCCCGAGCGGAAGCCGCGCAGGTCGGCGGTGATGTGCTGGTAACCAAAGCCGGCGAAGGCGGCGGCGATCTGGGCGCGCAGGGCGGGGTTCTGCAAAAGCTGGTCCAAGTCTGCGGCCAGCAACTCGATGCGGGCCAGGTCCACGTGGTGGCGGGTGCGCAGCTGGATATAGCCGCACTGGCGCAGGTGTTTCTCGGCCTGGTCCACCATGCGCAGGTCTTCGGCGGTGATCGCGGTGCCATAGGGGAAACGCGAGGACAGGCAGGCCATGGCCGGGCGGTTCCAGACCGGCACTTCCCAGCGGCGGGCCAGCTCCCGGATGTCGGCCTTGGTCAGGCCGGCCTCCATCAGCGGAGCGCGCACCCCATAGTCGCTGGCGGCCTGGGCGCCGGGGCGGAAATCCCCCGCATCGTCGGCGTTCTGGCCGTAGAGGATGTGCTCGACCTTCATCTCGGCGGCCAGGCGCTGCATGTGGGTGAAGAGTTCCTGCTTGCAGAAATAGCAGCGGTTGGGAGGGTTGCGGGCGTATTCGGGATTGTCCAGTTCAGCGGTGCGCACCACCACATGGCGGATGCCGAAAAGCTGGGTGATGTCGCTGGCGGCTGCTAGTTCGCCGGTGGCGTAGCTTTCGGAATCGGCGGTCACGGCGATGGCGTTTTCGCCCAACACCCGGTGGGCGGCCACTGCCAGCATGGCGCTGTCCACCCCCCCCGAGTAGCCGATGAGCACCCGGCCCATGGAGCGCAGCAGGGTCTCGAGGCGCTCCAGCTTTTCGTCGAGGTCAGTATTTTGCTGTTCAGCCTGGACTAGCACCGTCATGGGTCACACTCGCAGATCAGGAGGGAGAAGGATCGCCCACGGCGCCGGGGGCGATGATGGCATCGGTCATGCCGTGCAGGATCTTCTTGTCCTGCGGGCAGAGAATGACCTGGACGCCGGCCAGGGTTGGGGTCTCGCCGCTCAGGTAGTAGTAGGGGCGCACCAGGGCGCGGCCGTGCATGGGGCGCACGGCGTCGGAGGCAAAATCGTAATACCTGGCCCCCACGCGGGCGGCTTTGTTGAATTTTTGCAGGATGGCGGGGGTTTTCCCAAAGTGATCCAGGGCTTCCTGCAGCCGGCTGCCCCATTCCTCTTCGGGCAGGTCGTGGCCAATGGCCACTCCGCGGCTGCCCCAGGCCTGTTCGGAAAAGCCCGAGGGTTTGAGCACCAGTTCCCGTTCCCTCTTGCTCAGGTGTTTCAGGTTCTGCCAATCGTTGAACGAGCGGCCTTCCACCTCTAGGCCTGGAATGATGGTGTGGGGTGGGGCCGGGGTGGGATCGACGACCCAGGTGGGCGGTGTGAGTTGCTGAAGCAGAGCCAGGTCCGCGCCGCCCAATTCCTTTTCCCAGAAAACCTGGAGCAGGGGATGGTGGATGAAAGCCAGCCACATCTTTTCTTCGAGGTAGGCCTTGGGCGGGGGCGTGAGCCGCAGGGCATTTTTCTTGGCGAAGTAGAGGATGAGTTCGGCCTTGGGGATATTGGGCAGGTCGAAAAGTTCTAGAAAGCGGTACACGGCATCCACCCGCACCCGCTGGGCACCGGTCTCGACCAGCAGCCCCTCCTCGTCGAAGCGCAGATCCTTGGGATGCAGGCAGTAGACTGGACAGTTTTGGGCCTGGAGCTGGGCGGCCAGCCATTCCATCTCGGCGCGGTAGTCATTGGATTCGTCCGAGACCACCAGGGCCACCACCGGGCGTTCCTGTTGGAGAGTGGCGCGCAGGGCGGCGTAGAAGCCTTCGACCAGCCCCTCGGCCCCGCCGATGACCTGGTAGCCCGATTCGGTGTACAGGCGGGCCAGCAGGGCGGTAAAGCCCATGCCGCCGGGCACTGAGTCGAGTTCAGTGAGGCGGAACCCCTCAGCGGTGAGCAGGAGGTCAGGGCGCAGGACCAGGGGCAGGTGAGTGCGGAAGCGGTTCATGCGGCCAAGTTCGACGACCCGCTCGGGTTTTCCCTGGTCGAGATAGCGGTGTACCCAGGCCGGTTGTAGGCCTTTGACGCTGTGATGGTAGAGCAGGTTGGCGGCTTTGTAGAAGCGCACCAGCACCGGGCCCAGTTGCTGGAGCAGGTGATGCTGGTCGGCGCTCAGCCAGAAAGGCTCGGGGGAGATGCGCCAGGGCAGCCGGCTGTCGGGGTGGAGCTGGGTGCGATCCCCGGCAAAGAGTCCCCCCTCAGGCGACTGGGAATTAATGTGCAGGCAGAGAGTTCTGGGATCTACTTGACGGTGATCTATTTGAATAGATGGCAGGGCCATGAAACCTATCTCGGGTGATAGTCAAAGAATGTAGGCGACACCGCGTACCTGGTCAACCGGCCCTGGCAGCGGGTCCCGTTCTTCCCTATCCTACTTCTTAGATTCTAAAAAAGGTGGATTACCGTGCAATTGAAAGGCAGAAAGGCGCTGGTGACTGGGGCCGGTCGGGGCATCGGCAGGGCCATCGCCCTGGCGCTGGCGCAGGAGGGGGCGCAGGTGGCCCTGCTGGCCCGGAGCCGGGCGCAGCTGCAAGGGGTTGCTGCCGAGTTGGGCAGCGAGCGGAGCCTGGTGCTGAGTGCCGATCTGGCCAGGGAAACCGAGGTGCGGGCGGCGTTGAGCGGACTGGAGGCAGCCTGGGGAGGGGTGGATATCCTGGTCAACAACGCCGGCGTGCTTGGGCCCATCGGCCCCACCCACCAGGTGGATACCGCCGCGTGGCTCCAGGCCCTGCAGGTCAACCTGGGGGGATGTTTCCTGTGTACCCATCTGCTGCTGCCCGGCATGGTGGCCCAAGGGTACGGAAAGATCATCAACCTGTCGGGCGGGGGGGCGGTCACGCCCAGGCCCTGGTTCAGCGCCTATAGCGCTTCAAAGGCAGGGGTGGTGCGTTTCACCGAGACCCTGGCCGCTGAGGTGGCCCAATATCACATCGACGTCAATGCCATCGCCCCGGGGGCCGTCAACACCCGGATGTTGGACGAGGTGCTGGGGGCCGGGGAATTGGCCGGGGCCGAGGCCCAGGCCCAGGCCCAGGCCCAGTTGGAGGAAGGCGGGGTGGACCCGTCGCAGCCGGCTGCCTTGGCGGTTTTCCTCGCTTCGCCCCGTTCCGACGGTTTGAGTGGTCGGCTCTTCAGCGCCGTATGGGACGACTGGGAAGGGCTGGAGGTGGCGAAAGTCATGAAAACAGATCATTACACCGTGCGGCGGGTGGTACCCCCAAGGTGAGGAGCGGATGTACAGAGTAGGTTTGGTGGGTGCGGGAGGTATGGGGCAGAAAAGGGCGGCGGTGGTCTCCGCGCATCCGCAGTGCGAGCTGGTGCTGGTCTGCGACCTGGATCGAGCCGCAGCGGCAGATCTGGCCCAGCGTTATGGGGCGGCTCAGGCTTCTTCGTGGGAGCAACTGGTGGCCACCGAGGATCTGGATATGGTCGTGGTCTCCACCACCCACGAGTGGCTGGCCCCGATCAGTGTGGCGGCCCTGCGGGCCGGCAAACACGTGTTGGCCGAAAAACCGCTGGGGCGCAACCCAGAGGAGGTGGGCCAAGTGGTAGCAGCGGCAGCGCAGGCCGGGCGCTGGCTCAAGGCCGGGTACAACCACCGCTACCACCCGGCCATTGCCAAGGTCCGCGCGGTTTTTGAGGCCGGCGAATTGGGACCCCTGCATTTCGTCCGGGGACGGTACGGCCATGGGGGCCGGCCCGGATACGAGCGGGAGTGGCGCGCCGATCCAGCCAGATCGGGCGGGGGGGAAATGCTCGACCAGGGGGCGCACCTGGTGGATCTGGCCCTGTGGTTCATGGGCGATTTTTCCCGCGTCACCGGCATGTTGAGCACCAGCTACTGGCCCATCGCCCCCTTAGAGGACAACGCTTTTGGGCTTTTCGCCACCCCGGTAGGACAGGTGGCATCCCTTCATGTGAGCTGGACCCAGTGGAAAAATCTGTTCAGCTTCGAGGTCTTTGGCCGGGATGGATACGCCACCGCCCACGGTCTGGGCCGCTCGTACGGACCAGAACACGCGCTGGTGGGACGTCGGGCCCTTTGGGGAGGGCCGCCGCAAGAGGAACGCTTTGATTTCCCCGGCGAAGACCAATCCTGGGCCCTCGAGTGGGAGGATTTCATCCGAGCCATCCAGACCGGACACGCCCCCCTGGCCGAAGGGAGCCAGGCCCTGAAGACTATGGAGTGGATATACCGGCTCTATCTGGCCGCGCGAGAAGGGAGAAGTGTGGGAGTGGCGGAAGCGCCAAGTTGATGTTTACGCAAAGGTTAATGAAAGAGGAGATCTTGTTTTCTGGTGGGGTGCGGCACTTATTTTGGGGTTTTGGTAAATATTTTTGAAAATTACATTTGAAAATCCGTAGATTAATAGGGCATGTGGTTGAGACCTTCCCATTAAACGACCAGGATTGTCTTATGCGAACCGACCACGACGCCGCCAACAGCGAACGGATCTGCCTGGCTTACCGCAGGCTGGCCAACGCCATGATCCTGAGCACCTTGAGGGAGATTTCGAAGACGGACGAGACCGAGGACAGCACCCCTGAGATTCTTTTTATCGAAAGTCAGCGCATTGATCCGTGGTGCGAACTGGCTGGCCTCGAACCAGAGGTGGTGCGCCGGGCCGCCCGCCGAATCGTGGGGTCCTTCTAGGGTCAGAAAAAGTAGGAAAAAGCAGCGCTTCGGGGTTTGCCCCCGGAGCGTTTTTTTATTTGCTGCTGAAGGTCTGGACGCGGCTGTATTCGAGGATGCCCTTGATCACCTTTTCGGCATCGCGCTGGCGCAGTTGTTCAAAGCGCAGGGCCCAGCCGTGGTCGGTGTAGGCCAGGTTGCGCAACTCGATCAGCACTTTGACCCCGGCCGGATTGTTGCGCAGCACTGCCAGGGACTGGCCCCGCATGTGGGCACCGGCACCCAGGAAGGGCAGCAAAGTGCGGGCGAAATTCTTCGAAACCGGATCGCGGCGGCCCTGTTTGCCCTGGTAATAGAGGACCAGCGGGGCTGCGGGGGCCCGGGGATCGATGTCGGCGTGGAAGGAGAGGAAGATGCGGCGATTTACCGGGGTGTGCCCGAAGAGCTGCTCGGCGATGTGTACCCGGGCGTTGAGGTTGCCTCCCCGGCCACCGCGTGGCCAGGACCCGGCGTTGTTGGGCTCGTTGAACTTGCGGCTGTTGTAGACCTCGTTCTTTTCGTTGACAAAGGTTTGGGCCGCCGGATTGCTGTGGCGCAGGAGATGGTTGGGGCTCAGCAAGGTCAGCTCAGCCTGGGCGCCATGCCGGCACAAAAGGACATAGACCCGCAGGGCGATGTCGTAGACATATTCGTCCTCGACTACATAGACCTTGTTGCCGTTGCCGTCCATGACCTGGACCACCGCCCCCGGATCTAACCCCCCATGTCCTGGGTCGAGGACAAAATTCCAGCCTTTGAGTGCCGAACTGAGCGGGGGCAATTGCTCCACCGAGCCGGCAAAGGCCTGCCACAGCCGCCTGGCCCGCTCATAAGACTGAAGCGGCGAATAGGGTGGGTTTTCAGAATAATTGGGCTGGAGCTGGTGCGGCGCCTTGGGGCGGTCGCGATAGTAGGGGCCGTTTTCGCACTCGATCTCCCCCAGCTCCCTGAGGGGGACGCGCAGGCTGTCCCAGTTGACCTCGGCTGTTTGTATGGCTTCGGTGTCGCCGAGCATGGGTTTGACCTTTAGCTGGGCGCCCGGATGGATCACCGAACCTTGGAGATTGTTCAGGTGCCGCAGCTCGGGGAGACTCATCTGGTGGAGGCGGGCGATCTCGCTGAGGTTGTCGCCGGGTTCCACTTTGTACAGGGCGAAGGTTTCGGCTTTTCTGGGACTCAGTTTCAATTCCTGGCCGGGGTAGATCTCAGCTGAGTTGAGGCCGTTGATGCGTTTGAGTTCTTCGGTATCAATTCCGTAGGCGCTGGCAATTTCCCACAAGGCATCCCCGCGCTCGACGATGTGTACGTCTTTGGCCGTGGTCCGCAGCCGGAGCTTCTGGCCGACCAGGATCTTGCCGCCCCCGTCCAGGCCGTTGAGTTCGCGCAGCTTGTCCACCTCCAGCCGGTAGGAACGGGCGATTCCAGTGAGGGTTTGGCCGGGCCGTACGATGTGGATGCCCTCATCGAGGGCCGAAGGGCGCAGGCGCAGCTTTTGCCCGGGGCGGAGCCGATCTTTTTTCAGGTTATTGAGCTGGCGCAAGAGGCCGGGGGGCAGGTCGAAGCGCTGGGCGATTTCGACCAGGGACTCCCCCTTCTGGACCAGGTATTCGAAAGGGGGCAGGTCCTCTTCTTCTTCAGTGGTGGTGGAGTCAGGGTTGTCCTGCGCTGTGGTATCGGCGGCTTCGGGCAATTCGTTCCGGAAAGGGTCTGGCGTCGGCGGCAACAGGGCGGTGTCCGCTGAAGGACTCGCTTCCCTGCCCGGCTTGCCTGCTTTTGGCGGACGAGGAACCAGGGCCGTGGATTGGGCAGCAAGGGTCGACTCGGGTGCGCTGAGGCGCAGTCGCTGGCCCACCAGGATACGGTCGCCACTGAGCTGGTTGAACTGGCGCAGTTGGTCCAGGTCCACACCGTAGGTCCGAGCGATCCTGACCAAGGTCTCGCCCTTGTCCACCCGGTGCCAGGCTGGTCGGACACCGGCCGGCAGCTTCAGTCGCTGGCCCACGCGGAGTTGGTCGCCCCGCAGGCGGTTGGACTTGCGCAGTTGAGCTACCGAGAGCTGGTAGCGCTCGGCGATGGCGCTGAGCGTTTCGCCGCGTTTGACCACGTAGACCTGGTCCTGGGACTTCTTGCTTTTTTTGGCAGGTGCCTGGCTGGGCATCACACACAGGAGCAGGACCACCAGGACACAGTACGACCAACGCATGGATAACCCAAAAAGGACTACAGGAGAAGGACTGGACAGGGGGGATACCATCCGGGAAAGCGCCGGGGGAGGCACCGGGGATAACGCAAGTATAAAACCTATATGATGATAGTGCAAAGGCAAAAAACAGCTGCTTGCCGGGTTGAGGGGGGTACCCGTATTCTCTGAGTATGACCGAGAGATTGAGAGCGCTGCCAGCGGTGGAACAAGTCCTGGGCACCCCCGGGGGGGTCGAGTTACTGACGCGATACCGGCGTGACTTTGTCGCGGCACTGGTGCGGCAGGTGCTGGCACAGTTGCGCGCCGGTCTGCAAGCCGGGGCGAGGGGTGAAGACCGACAACACCTGCTAGACCGGGCTGAGGTGGAGTTGGTAAAGCTGGCTGCAAAGGCGGCGGAACCCAGCCTCGGCCGGGCGATCAATGCCACCGGGGTCATTCTGCACACCGGATTGGGGCGGGCGCCCCTGGCCCCGGCTGCCCGCCAGGCCATCGTTGCGGTGGCCGAGAATTACTGTGCCCTAGAGATTGACCTGGAGCAGGGAACACGGGGGGTCCGGGTCAACCACGTGCGGGCGCTGCTGGCTGAGCTGAGTGGGGCAGAGACCGGGTTGGTGGTCAACAACAACGCCGCCGCAGTGCTGCTGATCCTCAATACCCTGGCCAGGGACCGGCAGGTGCTGGTGTCGCGGGGTGAGTTGGTGGAGATCGGGGGGGCCTTTCGTATTCCCGACATCATCGCCGCCAGTGGAGCTCAAATCCGCGAGGTGGGTACCACCAACCGCACCCACCTGCGGGATTACGCCGAGGCGATCGGCCCCGAGACCGGGCTGATTTTAAGGGTCCATCCCAGTAACTACCGGGTGCAGGGCTTCACCGCCCGGGTGGAGACCCCTGCCCTGGCAGAGTTGGGCCGCAAGGCGGGCATTCCCCTGGCCCACGACTTAGGTGGAGGGGTACTGGAGGACCTGCGCGCTTGGGGGTTGCCCTATGAGCCGGTGGTCCGGCGCGAACTGGAAGCCGGGGCAGACCTGGTCAGTTTCAGCGGCGACAAGGTGCTGGGCGGTCCCCAGTGCGGCATTGTGGTCGGCCGGCGGACCTATCTGGAAGCGATGGAGAGCAACCCCCTGATGCGCGCGCTGCGCTGCGACAAGCTGATCCTGGCGGGGTTGGAGGCCACTTTGCGCTTATTTCGCCTCGGATCACACCTGCTGCCCCAGTTCCACCCGGTGTTGGGCATGATGAGCGAAGCGGTGGAGCGGGTCGAGGCCCGGGCTCGGGCCCTGCTGGCCGCCCTGCCGGCGGTGGTGGGGGAGGCATTGCGGCCTACCATTGAGGATTCGGTTGCCCAGATCGGCAGCGGGGCCTTGCCGCTCGAAGAACTGCCCAGCCGGGCGCTGGTGCTGGCGCCCCGCTATTACACGGCCGAGGAACTGGCACGCCGGCTGCGGTTGGGTCGGCCACCGGTGGTGGGGCGCATCCAGCGCGATTGCCTGGTGCTGGATCTGCGCACCGTGCGCGAGGACGAGGTGGCCATGGTGGGGGTGGCGCTGGCCGGAGTAGTGGCCGGGGGATGAGGCGACTGGCCCTGCTCCTGCTGCTGGTCGCCGGCTGCGACGGCAGGCATCCTGCCTTGCCGTCCCAGCCCGCAGGGGGAAGGGTGATGCTGGAGAACCAGACGGGCTAGGGAGTGGAAAGCTGATCACACAAAAGTGTCGCCGGCCCCGCCCTTGAGGGAGATCTTGAGCTGGCCCTGGTCCTCGAGCTGGCGGATTTTGTGCACGATGCGCAGTTGCACCGCCTCCACTTCACTCAGGCGCATGGGGCCGAGGAATTCCATCTCCTCCTCCATGAAGAGCCGGACCCGCTCGGACATGTTGTTGAGGATCTTATCCTTCACTTCCTCGCTGGCCGCCTTGAGGGCCACCACCAGATCTTTCTGTTCCACCCCGCGCAGCATGACCTGCACCTCGCGGTCGCTCAAGGAGCAGATATCCTCAAAGACAAACATCATATTGCGGACGGTCTCGGCGACCTCCGGGTCCTGAACGTCGATCTGTTCCAGCACGTTGTGTTCGACGCTGGTGCCGGTGAGGTTGAGGATGTCGGCGGTGACCTTGGGGCCGCCCACGTCTTTGTTGCCGCCCAGGATATCTAACAAGTTCCCGGCCAGGCTGTCCTCGATTTGCTTGAGGACCGCGGGGGTGATGTTGTTCATGGTGGCGATGCGGTAGGCCACTTCCGACTGGGTGTGCTCGGGCAGTTGAGAGAGGATGCCGGCGGCCTGGCGGGGGTCTAACTGCGAGAGGATCAGGGCGATGGTCTGGGGGTGTTCGTGGGAGATGAAAGGGGCTAGCTGTGCGGCCGGAACATTCTTGAGCAGATGGAAGCCAGAGGAGAGGGTGCCGGTGATGCGGTCGAGGATCTCCTGCGCCTTGCGCGTGCCCACCGCCCGCTCCCGGCTGACCGCCCCCCGGAAATTGGCCCACTCAGGATGTGAGTAGGTGGGTGTTGCTGAAGGGCTCTGGGCTGAGGTAACCCAGTCGGCTATGGGGTTTTTCGGTGTTGTATTGGCCTCGCCAGTCTTCGATCACTACTCGCGCTTCGTGGAGATTGAGCCGCACCTCCCGAAGGAGACACTCGTCGCGGAAACGGCTGTGGAAGCTCTCGATGTAGGGGTTCTGCCAGGGGCTTCCCGGATC
>SICG01000085.1 GCA_009691525.1 Candidatus Latescibacterota bacterium
ACCGCATGACTGGTTCTTCGGATGACCATCGCATACCTCCAACACGGACGGGAACGGTATACGATAAAAAGCTTTTGCTTGCCTGCGGCAAGCAGAACTTTTCCTCCCCTTCCAAAGGAAGGGGCTTCCAAGTTCTAAGGGATAGTGAAGGCGGTGAAACGCACCCCGTCGAAAGGGTCGGTGGCATCTCCCAGATTGCCGGCGTGGGCGTGGGCATAGCTGTCGTCGTGCGACCAGAAGTCGAGATCGTCGCCCCCCTGTGCGCTGTCCGGTTGTTTGCCTTGGGGGTAGCCGGCATCCTGCCAGCGGCCATCCGCGCATTCCAGATCTACTTGTTGCAGAGACCCTTCGGACTCTAACTGAGGGCGCTGCGAGATGTGCCAGACCAGCACCCCCTCGGCGGGTATGTGGCGGTCGTAGTAGTTGCTATCGCGTCGCCGGTACTCTACCAGGAACGACTCGCGGTCGTTCACTGGAAGCTGGTAAATAGCGCCTCCCTGGCCCACGTCCTTCAATTCAAGCTGTTCGCGCTCATAGGCAAGGGAGAGCACCGGACTCCACCCCAGCTTCATTCGACTCCAGGCGCAGAAACTGTTGGGGCCATCATTGCCGTTCCACCCTGACGCGCCCCAACCCATCAGACACCAGGCCCCCACGCCGGCCCCATCCGCCTCCGGGCCAGCCCCTGTCTGCTGGAAAAAGTCCGTGTTGTACAGATCGGGCAACCCCAGCACATGCCCGTATTCATGGCACATGGCCCCCATGGCCTCGGCAAAGCTGCGCCCCTGCTGGGTGGTGCCTTGGCTGGGGAAGATCTGGAGGGATTTCCCCCTTCTGCCTGTATCTGCCGAGAGAAACACCTCCGTGAAACCTAGTCGGGATATCCCGGTGGCCTCCCCCTGGAGGAAATCTCCCGGGATTTTATCCAGCACCAGAAACACCGCATCCACCACCCCATCGTCGTCTCCCGAATTGGGAATCCCGTCCGGGCCATCGTTGTCGAACTGGGCAAAGTCGATGCCCGCATCCGCCTGGCGCAGGATTTCCTGGGCGAACTGCCCGAACTGGCCCTGCGCTGAGGAATTGCCAGACAGGTACGCCGAAGCCGGCTTTGCCGACTCGTACACCCGAGGGGCCACTTCCCCCCGCACCTGTAGCTTGCCAAAGGACATGGTGTCATAGAAGTGAGAGAAACTACCGGGCAGGTCGGGGTTGAAGATGTCTCCAGCCCAGGAAGGCATTGGCGTGCTCTCCCCTTTGAAGCGGGCGAAAAGCACCAGGGTGCGGCGGGTGCCGGTGGTGCGGGATTCGGCGATGCGGGCCGGCTTGGCGGCTACGCCTCTGAGAAGGATTGTTTCTGCGGGTGCCTCCTGGCTGCCAGCGCAGAGAAAGCCATCTGCCAGCGCCGGGACAGTCCACCAAAGGAGGAGCAAGAGAAAACACATGGCAATACTCCTAACCCAGAAGTCGTGTACTTCACCAGCAATACCAAACGTCTGATGATAAGAGTACCCGACTACCTAGTCCCAACCAAATCTTTTTAGTCGGGCAACGCACAAAAAAACCGGCCCTGCCAGTCGCCCTGGCAAGGCCGGAAAAGAGATCGGTCACCTACTAGACCGTTATTTCACATAGGTACAGCAATAGTCGGTAAGACTGTCGACCCTCAGGCTGAACTTGGCCTGGGCCGGCACCTCAAAGGATTCGCCGCCGCTCACCTTCTGCCAGTCCTTGGCCCCCGGCAGCAGGACCTCCAGTTCGCCGGCCAGGATCTCCATAATTTCTCTTTCTGAGGTGCCGAATTCGTATTCCCCGGGCAGCATGATGCCCAGGGTCTTCTTCGCGCCGTCCGCAAAGAGCACGGTGCGGCTGGTGACCTTGCCATCGGCATAGATATTGGCCTTCTTGATCACCGTTACATTGCTGAACTCTGTCATTGCCCGATCCTTTCAGCCTCAGGGGTTGTCGATGAAATGGTGGCGCACCACCAGCAGGTTGGCCGAGGCCGTCAGGAAACCGGCGATGATCAGCCACTTGAGCCGGCTGCCGTGGCTGCCACGCAACCCGCGCAGGTAGAGATACGTGGCGAAGAGCAGCCACGAGGGCATGGCCATCCAGATCTTGGTGTCCCCCCTGACCAGGTATTCGCCGGGCGCACCGTAGAGCCAGAGGATACCCATGCCCAATCCCAGGCTGAAAAAAGCAAAGCTCACCGCAGCAAAGCGGTAGGTGGCGCTGGCCGCGGTATCCAGGGCCGGCAGCAGGTTGTTGAGACGGCCCTGTTTGAGCAGGCGGTCCTGGGCCAGATAGATGGTGGCGGCGGCAAAAGCCAGGGCAAAACCCACGTTCCCCAACAGGGTGGCCGCCACGTGTATGCCCAGCCAGGGGTAGTGCAAGAGCACCGAAGAAGCCCCTTCCAGGCGCACCGGCATCAGCAACAAATAGAGCAGCCCGAAGAAGGCCAGGGGGGCTAACAACAGATTCAGACGGCGGATGCGGGTGTGGCGCTCCAGGATCAGGCCGACCAGCAGACCGGCGATGATCAGCAGCGAGATCACCGGCAGCAGGTTGGAAAAAGGCGAGAGTCCAGAGAACAGGAAATGCATGAGAATGCCCACCGCGTGTATGCCCACGCCCCACAGCAGGGCGCGGCGACCCCACTCCTCCCAGGTGCCCTGCCGCCGCAGGAAATGGCTCAGGTAGAGCAGCGCCCCAACCAAGTAGAGCAGCAGGGAGATCCCCAGAAAGGTCTGGCAGGCGGCCGTCATCTCAGCCCTTCTGCTCCGGAGGCCCACCCAGGCCGAAAAGCCGCCGCACCGTGTCCAGACGCAGGTGCCCGTCCTCGGTATTGGCAAACTCGCGGATCTGGACCAGGGGTTGGTGGAGCATCTTGTTGGCGTAGCCCCGCAGCAGGCCCTCCACCAGTTGGCGGTCCGGCTCGGAGAGGTGGCCCAGCTTGGCCGACCAGCGCTCCAGCTCGGCCTGGCGCAACTGCTCGGCGCGCTGGTGCAGGGACTGGATCAGCGGACCGGTGCCCTGGGCGTTGAACCAGTGGAGAAAGTGCTGAAGCTCCTCGTCGATCAGCGCCTGGACCTTGAGGATCTCGCGCTCCCGGTCCTGGCGGTTGGCGCGCACCACCTGCTCCAGGTCGTCGATGTCAAAGAGAAAGACGTTGTCCAGTTGTTTGACGGCCGGATCGATGTCGCGCGGCACGGCAATGTCGATGAGGAAAAGGGGCCGGCCCCGGCGCTGGCGCATGACCAGTTGAATGGCCGGGGGCAAGATGACAAAGCCGGGCGCCGAAGTAGAGGAGATGACGATATCCACCGCCGCCAGGGCCGAGGGCATCTGGTCAAAGGGCAGGGCTTCCCCCTGAAAACGGCGGGCCAGATCCTGGGCCCGCTCCAGGGTGCGGTTGACCACCAGCAGCTTGCTGATGCCGCTCTCCACCAAGTACTGGGCGGTCAGCTCGGCCATTTCCCCGGCGCCCAGCAGCAGGGCCTGCCGGCCTTCGAGCCGATCGAAAACCTGGCCGGCCAGCTCTACTGCCGCGGTGCTGATGGAGAGCCGACCGTGCCCGATCTCGGTTTCGGAGCGGGCCCGCTTGCCCACGTGCAGGGATCGCTGGAAGAGTTCGTTGATCTGCAGCCGGGCCGCGCCGTTGTGCTGAGCCGCCTCCAGAGCGGTGCGCACCTGGGCCATGATCTGGGACTCGCCGATGACCAGCGAGTCGATGCCGCAGGCCACGCGGAACAGATGACTGGCTACCTCGCCGTCGCGGTGCTGGTAGAAGTGGGGCTGCAACTGCTGCTGGTCCACCCCGTGGGCCTCGGATAGAAAATGCCACAGGCCCTCCTGGCTCTCTCCGTCGCTGGCGGCGTAGATCTCGGCGCGATTGCAGGTAGAGAGGATAGCGGCCTCGCGCAGACCGTAGCGTCCGGTCAATTCCTTGAGCGCCTGGGGCAGGACCGATTCGGGGAAGGCCAGCTTCTCGCGGATCTCCACCGGCGCGGTGGTGTGGTTGAGGCCTAGGGCGAGGATATGCACTTGGGAATAATCCGCTAGCTGAGGGTGGACCCTGTAAGGGCGATCGGCCGATCGCCCCTCCCAAGGAATAACCGCAAAACCCCCCTAACCGGCAACCGCGCCAGCCACCCGGTTGGCCAGGACGTGGGCGCTCTTGACACAGTCGGCCACCGAGATACCGCCGCGAAAGTTGCCGCCCAGGTAGAGACCGGGGTGCTGTACCTCGCAGGCTTCCACCGCTTCCATGAGCCGCTGGTGACCCACCTGGTACTGGGGGATGGCCCGGGGCCAGCGAAAAAGGGCTTGGTAGTCTGGCCGCTCCCGCAGACCCAGCAATTCCCGCAATTCGTCGGCCACCACCCCCAGCAATTTGTCCTCGGGCCACAGAGCGTGTTCGGGCTGTCGGCTGCCGCCCACAAAAACCGTCAGGGCCAATCCCCCCTCGGGTGCCCGGCCCCCGAAGAGCGAAGAATTCCACAGCGACCCCAGGATCTGCCGGTTTTCGCGGCACGGCACCAGAAAGCCAAAACCCTCCAGGGGATGGTCCAGGGGACTGCGCCGGTACCCACAGAAGACCACTGCCACCGGCGGATAGTAGATCTGGGCCAGGGCCTGGCGGGCGGCAGTACAGTCAAAGCCCAGTTCCAGCCCTTCATATCCGTGGGCCGGGATGGTGAGCACCACGGCGCGGGCACGGACCACTTCCGGATGGTTGGCCAGCTCCAGGGCAAATCCCTCGGGCGTCTTGCGCAGCACCTGCAAGGGGACACCAGTATGGACCTTGTCGCCCAGGGCGCGGACCAGGGCATCGGTCAGGGTCTGCAGACCCTCTCTAAAGGAGAAGGACTGGGCGCTCTGCTTGGACTGGTCCTGCCTTTTGCGGCGCTCGCGCGCCCCCAGGATCGCCCCTTTGATCAGGCTGCCGTAGCGCTGCTCCAGCTCCCACAGCCGGGGAAAGGCACTCTTCACGCTCAGTTTCTCCGGCAGCCCGGCAAAGACCCCGGAGACAAAAGGATCAATGGCATAGTCGAGGAACTCCCGGCCCAGGCGGCGCTCGACAAAGTGGGCCAGATCCTCGTCCTGGTCCGGGTCGGAGCGGCGGACAAAGGGCTCGGCCAGCAGGCGGAGTTTGGCGGCCCCCGAAAAGAGCCGGGTGCCCAGCAGGGCCGGCGGACCCAGAGGCACGGCGTGTAACTTGCCATCCCGCACCACGTAGCGGTTTTTGGCCGCCGGGCTGGCGTACTCCAATTGGTCGGCGATGCCCAAGCCGGCAAAAAGCTGGTGCAGTAGCGGCGTGGTGTCCTGGGCGCTGTTGGGGCCGTGCTCGATCAGGAACCCCCCCTCGCGGCTGGTGCGTATGGCCCCGCCGGGTCGGGATTGGGCCTCGTACACGCGGACGGGAATCCCCTGGCGGTCGAGCAAATGGGCCAGGGTCAGACCGGTGATGCCGGCGCCGATCACCGCCACGGGGGCAGGGTGCTGGTCGCTCATGAAGACCTCTGTTTTTTTGCTTGCAAGTGAGCGCTGCCGCGAGGTATATTAAAGCAGAAATCAATCCATCCTGGGCCGGACGCGGTCCAGGGTTGTTTCATCTGCCCGCAAAGTGCGGGCACTAAAAGAAAGGAGGTGGTCCATTATATGGAATCCACAGGGAGGTCTACCACCTAAGTTTTAGCTCCAGGTGGTAGCCGCCTGGAACAGGACGGCCCGTCTGTAAAGACCCGCTGTCCTCGGTAAAGGAAGCGGGTGCATCCTCAGGATGCGCCCGTTTCTCTTTTTGGTCAAGCCCCCAGGCCGTACTCCTTGATCTTCTGCACCAGGCCCCAGCGGCTCATGCCCAACTCCTCGGCGGCGTGGGTGCGGTTGCCCTGGCGCCTTTCCAGGGTCTGGGTGATCAGTTCCCGCTCCACCTGGGCCAACACCTCCTTGAGCTTGCCCCGGCGCGGGGCCGGCGGGGCCCCGCCCACCAGCCGCTCGGACAGATGGCTCACGTCGATGCGCGCCTCGCCGGCCCCCGCAGGGCTGCCCGCTCCACCTCGTTCTGCAACTCGCGGATATTGCCCGGCCACTCGTAGGCGCACAGCAAATCCATGGCCTGGGTGGTGAAACCCTCGGGCGCCTTGGGGTCGCGCTGGCACAACTGCCCCAGAAAATGCAGGGCCAACTCCGGAATGTCCTCGCGCCGCTGGCGCAGGGGCGGCAGCCCGATGGGGAAAACATTGAGCCGGTAGTAGAGGTCCTCGCGGAAACGGCCTTCGGCCACTGCCTGTTTCAGCTCGCGGTGGGTGGCGGCGATCACCCGCACATCTACGTGGTGCACCTGCTCCTCACCCACCCGGCGGATCTCGCCCTCCTGCACCGCCCGCAACAGGCGCACCTGCAATCCTGGAGTAGTCTCCCCGATCTCGTCGAGGAACAGGGTGCCCCCATCGGCGGTCTCAAAGAGCCCCGGCCGGTCGTTGACTGCCCCGGTGAAGGAACCCTTCTTGTGGCCAAACAACTCGCTCTCCAGCAGCGTCTCAGCCATGGCGGCGATGATCAGAGTGCGTTTCATGGCTGAACTCCTTGGTTGGGTTTTGTTTTTTGTCTGCGCTGGTTGCTTCGTTTGCTTCTGGCAGGGAGTATTGCAAGGGCTGTGCCAATGGGAAAGTTCCGTGGCAAAACGTGGGCACCTACCCGCTCTATACGCCTGAAAAACAGGATGTTGCTATATTTGCAGCGGCGGTGGTGGACCGGAGAAGCGGCAGGGGGAAGTGTCAAGAAAATGGACGGCAAGGAGGAGGAATAGCGCTAAGTGTTGAAATACAAGGTGTTAGCTTGGACTGACCAGAATATTGGCAGTACTGTCCATACTCTGGCCGGTCAGCGCCCCTCGCCCGCCGATGGCCCAGCTAGGAGGGGTTGAGCATATTATGGCTATGAAGCTGCTCTGCTGGAACGTAAACGGCATCCGCTCGGTTGCGGCCAAGGGTTTGTTGCCCTGGCTGGCCAAGGCCAAACCCGAGGTGCTCTGCATACAGGAGGCCCGCGCCCGGCCCGAACAGGTGGACCCCGGGCTGGTCCAGCCCCGTGGGTATCAAAGCTGGTGGGCCTGCGCCGAAAAAAAAGGCTACAGCGGCGTGGTCATCTACAGCCGGGTGGAACCGCTCGACGTGACCGAGGGTCTAGGTATCCCCCGCTTCGACTGCGAGGGGCGGGTGATAACCGCTCGTTTTTCGGACTTCACCATCGTGAATGCCTACTTCCCCAACGGCCAGCGCGACCACGCCCGGGTGCCCTTCAAGATGGAGTTTTGCGAGGCCTTCCTGGAGTTCTGCGAGGCGAGGCGCGCGTGCGGGGAAAATCTGGTGCTGTGCGGCGACTTCAACACCGCCCATCGCGAGATCGACTTGGCCCGGCCCCGGGAAAACCAGAAAACCACCGGCTTTCTGCCCCTGGAACGGGCCTGGATGGACCAGTTTGTGGAACGGGGATACCTAGACATCTTCCGCGACCTGAATCCGGCAGCTGACCACTATACCTGGTGGTCCAACCGCTCGGGGGCGCGGGAACGGAATATCGGCTGGCGTATCGACTACCACTTCATCTCTCCCTCCCTGCGGGAGCGGGTCAGGAAAGCCTACCACCTGCCCCACGTGTCAGGTTCAGATCATTGCCCTATAGGAATAGATTTATAGCTTTGCGGAAATAACCAAGACCGGCCCAGCGCTTTTGCCTGGGCCGGGGCTCCGACCATTGCCCGTTGGGAGTGGAACTGAAAACGCCCTAAAAGGAGCGTGTCCGTGACACTACAATGGCTCCTGTTGCTGGCCCTGGCCGGCACTGCCGGCGCCCAGGACCTGCCCCTCTACACCTGCTGGAAAACCACCCCGCCAGTGGTCATCGACGGCAAGGGTAACGAAGCCGCCTGGCAGGAAACAGGGGCACTAGACCTGGTGGATGTGTCTTTCCTCAGCGGCGACCGCTACCACACTCGCCGCACCGAAGCCCGCATGCTCTGGGACGAGCAGTACCTCTACTTCTACTTCTCCGCCGCCGACCCGGACGTGTGGTCCACCTACGGCCAGCGCGATATGCAATTGTATGAAGAGGAAGTGCTGGAGATCTTCATCGATCCCGACGGCGACAGCCAGAACTACGCCGAAGTGGAACTCAATCCGCTCAACACGATTTTTGACCTGCTGCTTTCCAAACCCTGGAGCAGGAGTGGCAAAGGGTATGATACCTAGAACCCCGCGCTGCTCAGCGCCGTCCAAATAACCGGCACGCTCAACAATGCCGCCGATGTGGACCAGGGCTGGAGTGCCGAAATCGCCCTGCCCTGGGCCGGGCTGGCATCCCCCCCGCTCGATGTCGCCGGACCCAGGTCCCTGCCACTGCAGGCAGGCGAGGAGTGGCGGCTCAACATCTATCGCTTCGAGCGGGTGCGGAAAAACGGGACTCAGAGCGAAGGGCAAGCCAGTGCCTGGTCGCCGGTGGGCAAGGTCGACTTTCACGTGCCCGAGCGTTTCGGCCGGGTGGTCTTTGGCAACCGGCTCACCGCCGTCGAAGAGCAGTCGTGGGGTCTGGTCAAAGTCGCCGGTGAAAAACCAGCGGCACCTTAAAACCTTTTGCCGGCCTCCCCGGTCTAACAGACAGTCGCATCAGCACCGTGGCCCTGCAGTAGTGTTCCCCAAACCAAGGAGTTAGACCCATGAAGACTTTCAGCGCCCTGCTCTGCGCCGGGCTGGTGCTCACCGCCGGCGCCTTCAGCGCCGCCACCGGCGGGGGCATGAAGCACGGACACGGGATGAAACACGGGCAAGGGCCGGGGCACCAGGAACTGAACCTGAGCGATGAGCAGAAGGCCCAGTTGGAGCCCCTGAAGACCGAGTTCCAGAAACAGCAGCAGGAACTGCGCGCCCAGATCAAGGCCGGCACCCTGTCGCGCGAAGAGGGCCAGGCCCAGATGAAGGCCGCCGCCGAGGCCCACCGCACCGCCTTTGAAGCGCTGCTCACCGATGAACAACGCCAGAACCTGGCCGAGTGGAAGCAGAACCATCCGGCAGGCATGGACAAGGGCGGCCCAGGCATGATGGGCAAGGGTATGGGCAGGGGGGGCAAAGGCATGGGCAGGGGCAAAGGCGAACTGGGCCTGGGCAGGATGGCCGAAGCCCTGGGTCTGAGCGAAGAGCAGAAGACGCAGTGGGAAGAGTTGGCCAAACAGCAGCGGGCCAAGATGGAGGAACTGCGGCATTCGGGACAGAAGCCCGAGCCAGAGGCCATGCGCCAGCTCTTTGCAGACCATATGAAGGCCCTTGAGGCCCTGCTCACCCCCGAGCAGCTGCAAAAGTGGGAGGCCATGAAGCAGAACCGGAAGGGGCACCAGCCGGCACCCACAGACAACACCACCTCAGGAGCGGCCACCAAGCCGGCGACACCTCCCGAGCAGACCTGGGGTCAGATCAAGTCGCAGAGCAAGTGAGACGTCCATGAGCATTGCCGTGGTGAGACGATAGTTTCCCCTCCGGTTCTTTCCTGTAAGTCAAAGGCCGTGTCCCCTCGCCAGGGACGCGGCCTTTTTTTATGTTGTTCCCGCAATGTATATTGTGAACCGGGCACGCTGCCCCGGTATGAACCCAACAACACGAGGAGAACAGGAAATGCCGCTGGAAGCCTGGATGCGCATCGGCCAGCCCCTGGAGACGGTGGTGGACGACTATGCGCGTATCTTCGATGCCTGGGAGGCAGGCGGGATAAAAGGGCTGGTCTTCGGCCGGCTGCTCTTCACCGACGAGCAGGGCAAATTCACGGTGCCGGCCTTTCCGGCCAAACCAACAGCCTACACCAGCCGCGGCATGGCCGTGGACCCGCGCCCGGGCCAGCCCGATGCCGCCAAGGAAAAACAGTTACACGCCATGCTCGACGACGCCGTGCGGCGGGGCTGGCTCACCATGGTCTTCTGTCCCGGTTCGGGCTCTTCGCCGGCCAAACGTCTGCCCGCCTCAGAGGACCCCTATGGCGCCCTCTATCACGCGGCCGTGTGGGACGAGGTCTTCTCCGCCTTCCCCCAGGTGGACGGGGGCATCAACGACGGCTGGACTGAGTCGGCCTACGAACTCCAGTACCACCACGGCAACGCGGTATTCGGCGAAATGAAAGAGCACACCAGAACCACGGCCCAAGCCCGGGGGTACGACCCCGAGCGCCTGAACCAGGGCCGGCAACATCTGCTCGACCGCTTCCGCTCCCTGACCCCCGCCCAGGTGCGTTACTACGGAGCCCAGGGGGTGTTGGCCTCGATGAATCTCTTCGACATCGACGAGGCTTCCACCTACTGGCTGCGTTGGCGGCGGGAGGACGGGCTCAAGGAGGGCCGGGCCGTGCGCGCCGCATTGGACACGCTGCCCCGCCGGCTGCTGCTGGGCAACGGGCTGCGCTCGGCGGTGTTCTCGGGCATGACCGCCTTTGACTTTCTGGCCTGGAGCGAAGTGCTCGACTTTCTGCTGGTCAAACACTACTTCTGGCAGCGCGGCTTCGACGGCATGTACGGCACCGTGACCCGCTGGGTGAAGCAGATCGCCGCCTGGAATCCGGCCCTCACCGAAAAGGATTGCTTCACCGTGGTCAAGGCCTGGCTGGGGGTGGATCTGCCCGGCGTGAGCTGCCTGGCCGACATGGACCTGGGTTTCCCGCAGGTCTTCTTCGACCAGGTGGTGCAGGAGGAGACCCGGCGGGCCATCGCCGCTGCCGGCGGAGCCCGCAAGGTGGTGCCCTGGGTGGACACCGGGCGTATGCCCCACGGGGGCGACCCCATGACTGCCGGCGACCTGCATCACATTCTAGTGGCCTCACAACAGGCCGGGCTGCAGCGCTTCCTCTTCCACAACCACGACCACCTGACCGCAGGGGAATGGTGCGTGATCTCGCGGCTATGCGGCAAAGAGTGGGATGAAAACCCTGCGGGGTACTGGCCGCCGGCCACCCCCAAGCCCTCGACCTATTGATCAAAGGAGATGGTATGGCCATGTTGAAACTCCCCGTGCGCTGGTACAGCGGCACGGGTTACTACGAGGGCAAAGCAGAGGAAAAGGGCGACGGCCACGCGTACAAAGATCTCGAACTAGAGTTGGCGCACACAGCCTTCATGGTTGTGGACAGTGACACCGGCCCGGGCAATCCCTATGTGGAGAACGGCATTGCCCCAGCCCTCAAGGCCGCCCGCGCCGTCGGCATGCATGTGATCTTCATCCACAACGATTTCTCCCTGGCCGACGAACCGGGCAGCATCAAACGCGAGATCCACGGCACCCGCTGGGGAGATGCCAAGGCTGCGGAGCGGCCGGTACCTTCGCGGGAGCCGTACAAGCCCAACTACTCGCCCTCGATCCAGCCCCTGGCCCACGAGCCGGATTTCCCTAAGCGCGAGTGGTCCGGCTTCCACGAGACCCACACCGACTATCACCTGCGTTGCTACAATATCAAGACCCTGATCGCCGTGGGCTTCAGCCAGCGGGCCTGCCTGTACCAGACCGTGGCCGGCGCCGTGGAGCACAATTATCGGGTGGTTCTGCTGCGCGACTGCACCCACTCCGCCGAGTACCCCGACACCGTGGACCCTGAGCTGCCCGAGGGCGGCTGGCTGCGCAAGATCATGTTCCGCAACTTCGAGCATGTCATCGGCTACACCTCCACCTCCGCGGAGTTCGCCGCCGCGTGCAAAGCTTGTGAAAAGAAATAACCTCCTGTCCTTGATGGCACTGGCAGCGGCCCTGATCCTAGGCGCCGCGGCCCAAGCCCAAGAGGCGCGCACCGAAGCACAGGTACCCCTGGACCCGGAGGGCAAAGTCCAGGAAGTCACCCCTGCCCTGCGCACCCGGCTGGGCCTCTTCCCCGAGATCGAGGAATTCCAGAGCGCCCGCCTCTTCCAAGGCGAAGACCAGGGCTACGTGCTGGAGATCGCCTGGCAACGCCAGGGCAAACGCTGGCGGCAGCGGCAATTCCTGTCAGCGGCAGCAGTCGACTCCCTGCGCCTGGATCTGCGCCGGCGGCTGGCTCTGCCCCCTGTGGGCCTCCAGCTAGATCACTCTGGGCGCGGCGAACTCATCCTCGACCAGATCTTGCTCTCCCTCTTCGCCTATCGCCCGGCCATGGAGGTGATCCTGGATCTGGGCAGCACCCGCCCGATCGTCGCCGCGTACATGCTGACCACGGCCACCGGCTTCTACCTGCCCTACCGGCTCACCCGGCACGTATCCGTCACCCCGGCCCACCGGCAACTGGCTCAGTTCGGCGGTACCCGCGGCATTGCCTACGGCCTGCTCGGCGCGGATCTGCTCGCCGAAAAAGGGCGCAATTCCCGCAGCGACGGGGCCACGGTGCTGAGCAGTGCGGTCCTGGGCTCGGTCCTGGGGTTCAAAGCCGTGGACTGGCGCCACTCCACCCACGGCCAGGCCGAGGTCTGGGCGGTGATGGGGGACTTTGGGCTGCTGGGCGGGCTGGGCATGGCCTATGTGACTGGACTGTACGGTAAGGGGCACGCACGGCGCTGGGGCGACGGCCTGACCCTGCTCAGTTCGGGGGCGGGTTTGTATGCCGGCGACTGGATGGGACAGCACCACGACTACACCCGGGGAGATGCGTACGTGCTGCGCGCCGGCGGCGTCCTCGGCGTCCTCATGGCCCTGCCCCTGATCGACGCCACCCGGACCGACAACCACCGGGCGAAGGTGGGCGGGGCCCTGGCCGGCATGGCCGCAGGAGCGGGCTTAAGCGACCAGTTACTGAAGAAGCAGGACTTCAGCTTTGGCCAGGGATTGATCGTCACCGGCGGGGAGTTGGCCGGAGCCTTGCTGGGGCTGGGCCTAACCTATCTGGCCGACACCGGGGGCCACTTCGACCATCTGGCGTACTTCAGCAGTGCGGCGCTGGGCGGGTTGGGGGGCTTCACCCTGACCTTCCGGGCCTTTTCTGAGTAGAGGGCTATGAAACTCAGCTTCACTACCCTGGGGTGCCCGGACTGGGATCTGGACACCATCTGCATTAAAGGCCGCCAGTGCGGTTTTGACGGCGTGGACTTCCGCGGCATCCGCGATCAGCTAGACATCACCCTGATGCCCGAGTTCACTAGCGGCGTGGCCCAGAGCCGCGCCAAATTGCGCGAGGCCGGCCTGGAGGTGTGCGGCATCAGCTCGAGCATCCGCCTGTGTATGGCCGATAAACTGGCGGAGAACATCGAGGAAGCCCGCCGCACCATCGCCCTGGCCCGCGAGCTGGACTGCGGCCAGGTGCGGGTCTTCGGCAGCGGCGACCCGGCCCTGGGCCACGAAGCGCTGGCCGACCAGGGGCGCAGATGTATGGAAGCTATCCTAGAATTGGAGGGCGCGCGCCAGGTGCGCTGGCTCTTCGAGACCCACGACGAGTGGATCCGGGCCCAGGACTGCAAGCTGCTCTTGGAGCGTATCCCAGACCCGGCCTTCGGCATTTTGTGGGACATGGGCCATACCGCCCGGGTGGGCGGCGAGTCGCCCCGCCAGACCTGGGAGGCGGTGGGCCCGCGCGTGGGTTACACCCACGTCAAGGACGCGGTGCACGATCCCTCCCACCTGCAGGCGATGAAGGACGGCTGGCGCTACGTGCCCCCCGGCACCGGCCAGCTGCCCCTGGCCGAGGCCATCGCTCTGCTGCAATCAGAGGGCTACACCGGCTGGGTGATGTTCGAACACGAGAAACGCTGGCACCGCGAACTGGAGGAACCCGAGCTGATCTTCCCGCTCTTTGTGGCGTGGGCGAAAAAGCTAGGCGTGTGACCCGTACACCTTCAGGGCGTTACCCCCCAGCACCATTTCCCGTTCGCGCGCGGAGAGGAACTGGGTGTGGAGCTGGGCCAGCTTCACCAGTTGGGTGTAGTTCAGGTGGCTCAAGAGGCCGGGCTGGTCCGTGCCCCACAGCACCTTGGCCGGACCGATGCGGTTGATGGCCTGGCGCAGGTAGCGGGCCGTCGTCGGGTAGGGGAAGTCCTCGCCGGGCACGTAGGCCGGCAGCGAGGCGGTGTCAAAGTAAACATTGGGCATCCGGCCCAGGTCGATCTGTTCGATCCACAGCCGCCACAGCTTTAGGTCGTCCTCCACCTGGGGCCGGGGCTGGCCCAGATGGGCGATGACGATGCGCAGCTTCGGGCGCGCCTGGGCAATGGCGCGCACCGCGTTGGTCTGATAAGAGCGGCTGCCCACTGCCCCCAGGTCTAACACCAGAGTCCACCCCACCTTCTCCACCTCCTCCCACAACCACTCCAACTCCGGGGCGTCTAATTTGGCTTCTGGGTGCAGGCCACACAGCCCGGTGGCCTCGGAGCACTCCAACTTGAGCGCCCGGAACCCCGGATGAGCGACGATGCGGCCAAACTGGGCGCGGCTGCGGGGGGTCCACGGATCGAAGCAGGCCGCCCCGATCAGGCGCTCGGGATAGCGCTCCAGTGCCTCCAGCACGTACTGGTTGCATTCCCCGTAAAAGGTCCCCTGGAGCAACACTGCCCGCTCCACCCCGGCCCAATCCAGGTTGGCCACCAACATCTCGGGAGTGAAGACCGTCTTCTCCCCGTAGGGGGGAAAGAGTTGGGTCTCCTCAGCGCCGATGGCGATGCGCCCGTACCCCAGGCTGCGAGTGGGGCCGGCCCCGATCAGGCCGCGCACCTGGGGGAAGATGTGGGCGTGGGCGTCGACGAGCATGGCGTCCTAGAGCGTAGGCAGGGCCGGGACCACCTGCTCGGCCAAGAGACGCATGGAACGCCGCCAGGCCTCCCGGTCGTCCCAGTCATGAGAGATCATCAGCAGGGTGCCGAAACCGCCGGTGGTCTCCCACACCTGTTGCAGCTTGTCGATACACCCCTGCACATCGCCGATGATGCACTGGTGCTCCAGCATGTACTCGGGCGTGATCGCCTCGTCGGGCAGTTCGGGGTCGTGTTTGATCAGGTTGAGGGAGCCCAGAGAACGCAGGATGGTGATCAGGTACTTGAAGGACCCCACGAAAGCGCCGTGCCTGGCCAGTTCCCAGGCCTCTTTTTGGGTGCGGCCCACGATGACGCTGCGCGAGACGCGCCAGTTTCTCCGGTCGGGCGTGGGACCACCACCCTCCTGAGCGCCGGCAGAGTAGGTCTTCCAGTGCTCGGCCACCGTGGACACCGGCACCAGGTTGGTGCTGATGGGGATGTAGCCGCGCTGGCCGGCCATACGCGCCGCCATCGACTGGGGCTTGATCACACTCATGGCGATGGGCGGATGGGGTTGCTGATAGGGTTTGAGCAGCATACCGATGCCCAATTCGGGGATGGGGTTCTGGATCTTGATGTGCCAGAACTGCCCCTTAAAATCAAAGGGCGCCTCGGCCTGCCAGAGCTTGAGGATCATGTCGATCCCCTCCACGGTCATCAACCCCTGGGTCTTAGGATCAGGCAGGTTGAACAACTCCCAGTCAGTGGGCACCCCACCCTGGCCAAAGCCGCAGTTGAGCCGGCCCCGCGAGAGATGGTCGAGATAGGCCAGGCGCACGGCGATATTGGCCGGATGGTGCTGGGTGACGATGGAAACCCCGGTGCCCAGGCGGATGTTTTTGGTGCGGGGAAAAACATTGGCGATGAACAGATCGTTGGCCGGGATGGGTTCCCAGCCCAAGGTGTGGTGCTGCCCGATCCAGGCCTCGGTAAAACCCAGTTCATCGGCCAGGATCACCAGCTCGATATCCTCCTCGAAACACTCAGTGCGCGACTTTTCGGGAGGGTGCAGCGGCATCATGAAGGTGCCCAGTTTCATCAGCGTCTCTCCTCGTAGAGTTCGGCCCGGCTGCGGCCCTGTTTGCCGGTACACAACTGTTTCATCTCAGGCGGCATGCGTTCGTAGGTCTCGGGCCAGACCGGCTGATGCCCGCCCTCCACCCAGTTGTTGAACCAGCGCGGGTAATAGGCGATGTTGAGGCCCACGCGGATCTGGCTGCTGGTGTTGGCCCGGGCGATGTGGAAGGCGCCCCCGTGCCACAACATCACCGAGCCGGCCCGACCAGTGATGGGGCGGATCAGGGAGGGGTCGAGGTGGTCGGGGGGGCGCTTGAGGCGCGAGCGGTGGCTCATCGGCACGATCCCGGTGGCCCCGTTCTCCACCGTGAAGTCAGTGAGCATCCAGATGGTGTTGATCATCCAGGGTACGTCGGGCACCTGGTTGAAACTGCCCGCCGAGTCCACGTGCAGGGCCTGGGCCGGCGCCCCCGGCCAGGTGGGTTTGGAACAGGCCTCCACCACCCGGCAGTGGGGGCCCAGGAAGTGGCGGGCGATGGCCACAGTGTCCTGGTGGAAGGCGCATTGCCATACCCGGTCGTCGAGATTGACCATGCCGAAGAGGGTCTGGTAGTGCTGGTCGCCGTGGATGAGGGGATGATATTGGGGATCGGCGTGTAATTCGAGGCAGCGGGCCGCCAGCTCGCTTGCCATGGCCGCCGGGATGCGGTCTTCCAGCAGGCAGTACCCGTAGGTGTCCAGGTGTTCGATGTCAGCTTTGAGTCGGTCGTCCATTCTCCGTACCTTGGGATGAGTTTAGCGCCCAGGAATGTAGGGCAGCCGGAATCCAAAAACAAGCGGAGGATCTCATGTTCAGCGCAGCCTTGGCCCAACGCGCCGCCGAGGGCAGACCCGTCCTGGTGGGAGTCATCGGGGCCGGCAAGTTCGGCGGCGGGTTGCTGGTGCAGCTGGCCCAGATGAAAGGCATGGTGGCCTGCGCCGTGGCCGACCGGGACCTGGAACGCGCCCGCGCTGCCCTGCTGGCCAGCGGCATTGCCGCCGATGCCATTCAAGTGGTGGAAAACGCCGGGGCCCTGGCCGATGCCGTCCACCGGGGAAAGTGCGCCCTCACGCAGGAGGGCCTGCTGGTGGCCGGCGCCGAACCCGTGGAGGTGGTGGTGGAGGCTACGGGCATCCCCGAGGCCGGAGCGCGCCTGGCGTACGAGGCCATCCAGCAGGGCAAACACGTGGTCATGGTCAACGTGGAGGCCGACGTGACCGTGGGGCCGCTGCTGCGGCGTCTGGCCGACCGCGCCGGGGTGGTTTATACCCTGGTGGATGGGGACCAGCCCGGGGTGACCATGAACATGGTCGAATGGGCCAGGACCCTGGGCTTCGAGGTGGTGGCCGCAGGCCGGGGCACCCTGCTCTACGCCGACGACCGGGAAGGCACGCCCGACACTGTGCCAGAGCGCTTCGGCTTCGACGCCGAAACCCTGGCGCGGCGCAGCATCAATCTGAAGATGTTCAACTCCTTCCGCGACGGCACCAAGTCGCAGGTGGAGATGGCCGCCCTGGCCAACATGGCCGGCCTGGTGCCGGACCTGCGGGGCATGCACGAACCGGCGGCGAATATCCGCGACCTGGCCAGTATCTTCAGCCGGCGCGAGGAGGGAGGCATCCTGGGCCAACACGGGGTAGTAGAGTTGGCCAACAGCGTGGCCAAAGACGGCCGCACCCTGTTAGAAGATCCGCTCAAGATGGGGGTCTTTGTGGTCATCCGCGCCGAACACCCCTTCATCCAGGAAGACTTGAAGAACTACTACCTCCATGCCGGCGGGGACGGCCACAATTTCCTGCTGTACCGGCCCTATCACCTGGTGGCCGTGGAAGCGCCTATCTCCATCGCCAAGGCCGCCCTGTACGGCCAGCCCACGGGCTCACCCCTGCCCACCCCAATGGCCGAGGTGATCACCGTGGCCAAGCGCGACTTGAAACCGGGCGAATTGTTGGATGGCAGTGGGGGGTACACGGTATACGGCTTGTGCGAGCGGGCCGAGATGGCGCGGGCGCAGCAGCTCCTGCCCCTGGGCCTGGCCGACCGGGCCCGGCTCACGCAACCCGTGCGCCGGGGCGAGGCCATCACCTATGGCATGGTGGAATTGGACGAGGAATCCTTTGTCCTCAAACTGCGCCGGCTCCAGGATGCCACCGTGTGGTGAAGCTCAGAGGTGCAGATTGACCAGCGGCAGCAGGCGCAGCCAGCGCGGGTTGTTGCCGGCGTAATTGAGCAGCCCCAGCTGGACCCCGCGCAGCTGGGAAGTGGTGTTCAGCAGGCCAACGGAGAGGCCGCTCAGCCGCTGGTTGACCTTGTGAAACCAGAAATCCTCGAAGACCACTCCGTCAGGCCGCTCACCATCACCCCGCGCATCGCCGGGGCGCCGATGCTGACCAGGCTGGTGGTGATGCCGCTAACCCGCTCCTTGGCCCGTACCCTCGCCGGCCCCAGGGTCAGGCCGGTGATGCTCTTTCCCGCCGCCACCACCACCCCGCCCAGGGTTAGGCCCCTGATATTCCCGGCGGCCCTGATGCCCACCCCACCAAAACCCAGGCCTTCGAGATCCCCGGCCACGGCCAACCCGATCAGGCCAAAGCCGATGCCGCGCATACGACCGCCAACACCAGCACCCAGCCCGCCCAACACCAGGCCAGTCACATTCTCCCCCACCCCCGCACCAACGCCACCCAGCACCAGCCCGTCGAGGTCCGCACCCACACCTACGCCCACCAAACCAGCGCCGATCCCTTTCAGGTTTTCACCCGCCATGGCCCCCACCCCACCCAACACCATACCCGTTACGTCGTCGCCGGTCCCCACGCCCACCCCGCCCACAGCAATGCCCGTCAGCTTGCCGGCGGTGCCCACCCCGATGCCCCCAAGGACCACCCCGCTGATATCCTTTTCCGCCGCCACCCCGGCCAGGCCGGCAGCGATGCCGGTCAAGTCCCTGTCCACCCCCAGCCCACCCAGCGCGATGCCCGTCAGCGATTCTTCGGCCCATACCTCCAGGCCCCCCACCGCGAGCCCTCGCATGGTCCCGGCCTCCGGTCCGATCAGGCCCACCGCCGCGCCGTTGAACACCGCCTCCGAATCCTCCTTGGCCTTCCACAGGGTCAGGTTGAGGCCGTCCACCCGCTGCACCTGATGGTCGCGCAAATTGAGGCGCAGGCCTTTGGCTTTGGGCTCGTTGCCCAGGGCCAGCCCGTACCCGCCCAAGGTCAGTTCCACCGCCCTCGCCGCAGCCTGGTAGCTCAGCAGCGCGGCAAACATCGAGAATATGAGAAACCGTTTCATCGCTATTCTCCGGTGAGACGCTGCCACTCGATCAGCGACTGATTGTAGTCCACCACCGCCCGCAGCCGGCTGGCGCGGGCCTGGGCCAGGTCGTCCTGGGCGTCGAGCACCAGGCGGGCCGTGGACAGGCCCAGCTTCAGCCG
>SICG01000086.1 GCA_009691525.1 Candidatus Latescibacterota bacterium
AAGCAGGTGCCGTTGGGTTCCGCTACCTCTGGCGGACCAGACCGCTGAGGTCAATTCCCGACCCCGTTTTGGCAGTCGGTTTCCGATATAGACGGTTGGTACCCGGTCCGTGGAGTATCATCCCATGTTTTTCCAGTCCCGGACCCGCCATAATTGACTGATCGCGTTCATGCAATAATTGCATGAAAACAGCTCAATACGGTCTCGGCACCCCCTGAATCCCCGGCCTACAGAAATAACAAATCTTTTATTAACGTATATTTAACACACAAACTCCCGCAGGTGGCACTGTATTTGCACCCTCAGAAGCATGCAGCGCGGATTGTGTGATCCAGGTCACAGTGTTGTGTGCTTCCAGTTACGAGGAAAAACACTGGTTTGAGCGCCGATAACCCCCAAAGGGGCTTCGACGGAACCGTCTGGCGGCTCTGGAAGTAGCGGCAATTTCTGCATCTCGGCACAGTCTGGATCTTCATACCTAAAGTCCCGAAAGCATAGAACTTGGCCAACAGTTTCCCCAACAGGCCCATTTTGGATGCAAATTTTGCATTTCATGCTGGAGCCCCGATAGGGCTCGAATCCCTCCTCGATCCGGGGTTGATGATCCCCGAACTCAAGGCAGACAATAAGATTGCGGCGATCAAGGAATTGATAGACCGCCTTTATCTAAAAGGGGTAGTCAAGGACAGCCTCAGCTTTCTCCAGGCTGTGCTGGGACGCGAAAATATCGAGAGCACCGTCATCGGGGAGGTGGCCATGCCCCATGCCCGCAGCCTGGCCGTCAACCAATTGGGCCTGGCCTTGGGAGTTTCGCGGTTGCCCATCGATTATCCCTCGGGAGACGACCGCCAGGTGATCCAGATCATCTGCCTGATCGCGGTGCCAACTCATGCGCCCGATTCCTACCTGGCCCTGCTGGGAGCCCTGGCGCGCACCTTTCGCGATGGTGACCTGATTGGTTCCCTGCTGCAGGCTGGGACTCCGGACGAACTATGTGACCTTTTGGCAATGCACTCCAGACACGCCACCTATAGAGAGGGTTAAGATAATGGGTTATACTGTCCAGGAACTCCTGAACGACGAGGAGAGCACCCTGCGCCTCTACTTCGACGACATCGCTGATTCGAAGCCTTTGTCGCGCGAAAAAGAGGTGGAGCTGGCCGCTCGCATCAAGGAGGGCGATATCCAGTCCCGCGACGAATTGGTGCAGGCCAATCTGCGTTTTGTCATCGACGTGGCCAAAAACTACCAGAACCGCGGCCTGTCTCTCTCGGACTTGATCAGCGCTGGCAACCTGGGCCTGCTGACCGCCGCCGAGCGTTTCGACGGCACCAAGGGCTACAAGTTTATCTCCTACGCCGTGTGGTGGATCAAGCAGTCTATCCTCCAGACCATTGCCGAGCACGCCCGCACCGTGCGTCTGCCCCTCAACAAGCTGAGCCTGCTGAAGGACATCTCCAAGGTCTCGCGCCGGCTGGGCCAGGGCCGCGAGAGTGAGCCGGGCGTGGATGAGATCGCCGCCGAGTTGGACGTGTCGGCCGAAGAGGTGCTGGACACCATGCTGAGCGCCCGTACTGTGCGCTCCCTGGATGAGGCTTTCGAAGAGGATGACGAGCGCAGCTTGCTCAATATCCTGGCCGATACCAGCCAGGATGCGCCCGATACCGAGGTGCTGCGCGACTCGGCCCGGCAGCAGTTGGAGAGCGTGCTCCGCAGTCTCGACGAGCGCGAATTACGCATCATCCGCCTCTATTTTGGGCTGGATGGCAACGAGGACATGACCCTGGAGCAGATCGGCGGCCTGATGAACCTCACCCGCGAACGGGTGAGGCAGTTGAAGGAGCGGGCCCTGGGTAAGCTGCGCCATCCGGCCCGCTACCACGCCCTGCTGGCGCTGGTCGACGAGAACGAGGTCTACTGATCCGGCAACTCGTCCTCCCCTGACCACTCTTTTTCCCGGAGAGCTAGGATGTCCGTCGAGGTGTTAGGTTTTGTGGGTATTGCTTTGTGGCTGATGGCGCTGGGGGCTTATATGAGGAAACGCCGTTCCTAAATCACGCGCCCCGTTTGCGGGGTCTCATTCCTCGATACAAAAACCGGATTCTCCCCCAGGATCCGGTTTTTGTTTTTGGCGGTGCCGGAGAGGCCTTATCTTTAGGGCATGAGCAAGGACCGCAAGGCCACCCACCGCAAGAGTTACCGCAACGTACACGAGTGTATGGAGGCGCTGCTGGGCCGGGAGGATCTGAATAAGATCAACCAGCTGGGGCTGTGGAGCGCCTTTACTGACTTGGACCAGGTCAAGCAGTTTGCCTCCTGGCCCCGCCAGGAACGCCGGGCATTCTTTGCCCGGTATGAGCGCAGCCTCGACGATGCACCACAACCTCAGTCGGCAGATGCGGAACACCGGCTCTTCGATCTGCCCCAGGGCGCCACGGAGGAGCAGATCCGCCAGCGCTACCGGGAACTGGCTCTCGCTTTTCACCCCGACCGGCACGGAGGGGATCAGGAATTGATGCAGGAGATCAACGCGGCGTACCAGTGCCTGCTGCGCGCTGCCGCCCGGCAGGAAACGCGCGCATGAGTGAATCCCGGCGGATCTGCGTGTACTGCGGCTCCAAGACCGGCGTCGATCAGGTCTACACCGCGGCGGCCCTGGCCCTGGGGGCGGCCCTGGCCAGGCGCGGGCTGGGTTTGGTTTACGGCGGGGGCAATGTGGGGTTGATGGGGCTGTTGGCAGATGCGGTGCTGGCTGGGGGTGGCCAGGTGGTGGGGGTCATTCCCCAGGCCCTGGCCGACCGGGAGCTGGCCCACCTGAAGCTGACCGAGCTGAGGGTGGTGGACGGCATGCACCAGCGCAAGGCGCTGATGGCCGAACAGGCCCATGCCTTCATCGCCCTGCCCGGTGGCTACGGCACTCTGGAAGAACTCTTCGAGGCCCTGGCCTGGGCCCAACTGGGATTCCACCCCAAGCCGGTGGGACTGCTCAACACCGCTGGCTACTTTGACCACCTGCTGGCCTTTTTGGACCACGCCGTCGGGCAGCAATTTCTCCAATTGCGGCACCGCCAGTTGTTGCGGGTGGGCGTTGAGGCAGAAGCCCTGGTCGCGACCCTGCTCTGAGTTTCTACTCCTGGGGGCCGTGCAATTGCCGCAGCTGGTCGCGCAAGGTGGCGGCCCGTTCGAACTCCTCCCGCGCCACCGCTTCCTGAAGCTCCTGCTGGAGCAACTCCTCCTGGCTGAGGGGACGGTTGCGTTTCAGATCCTCGGCCAGTTCGTCCAGAGCCTGCAAGGATCGTTCCCGTTCGGTGAAGAATTCCTCGGCCTGCACTTCGGGAAGGGCTTCGATCTGAACCCGGGCGGCGGCGGCAATCTCGAGGGCGGCGGCGTACTCTTTGTCCTGAAAGACCTTGAGGGCGCGAGCGGTGGCGTTGATGCGCAGGATATAGGGCCACCATTTTTCTAGGTTGGTCTGGTCTTCCTCAGTTTCGGCATGGGCGTTGACAAAGCGGAACAGGCCCATGTTGCGCTCGGTGTCGCGGACGACCCGGTTGTAGTCCTTGAGCTGGAGGAGGAAGACATAGCGACCGTAAACCCGCGAGCCCTCGTCGAAGAGTTCCTTACAGGCGGTCCGGTCGAGCTTGAAACCGCCACTCTGGCCCCCGTGCCGCTGGCGATGTTTTTCCAGCGCCTCGCGATAGTAGTCGAGGGCGAATTCGGACCCATAGGGTCGTTTGCCGTCGGGCCGGCCGTCCAGGTTCATCTGCATGATGCCCTGGAAGGCCCCCTGGTCGACCCGCACCTGGAGCTTCTGGGCGCCATCCTCTCCCCAGATCCGGCGCACGTTGGCCTGGGGATCGTACTCCCATTCCCGGAGAATATGGTCGATATCCTGGGGCATGATCACCTAGCTCTGCGGCGGCCCTTGGAGTGGATCTGGGCCGACCCGCCCTGTTGAAAGTACGATACCCTGAGGGCCGCAAAAAGTCAAACCATGAGCAGTGAAAAGGCTCAGAAACTCCTTGAAGTCAGCCGGCTAATGAGATATCTTGTCGGCTCACTGAGGTAGACCCCATATGTCAAAAGGAGGGACGACGATGAAATGGTGCACTGCAGCGCTCGCATTTTCGCTCCTGGCTGCCTGGGCAGGGCAAGCGGTGGCCGAGCCCAAGAAATGGCAGCAGGGCAAAGGGTGGGGCTGGGTGTGGGGAGAGGGCGACCAGGTGGGGGCGCTCAACGAGATGAGCCCTGCAAGCATACTCAAGGCCTTCCAATTAGTGAAGGAGGGCCGGGTCTTCGATCTGGGCATCACCTATGACCGCACCTCCTTCAAATGGCCGGGCCATTCCCCCGGCGAAATCATGACCTTCCGCAGCCCCGAAGGGGTGCGCCGGCAGCAGGACCTCCCTTTCACCTTGCCCGAGAAGGGCAACCCTTCGCTGACCACCTGGCACAGCAGTGCCCTGTTTATCAACGACAATGTGGCCACCCAGATCGACGGCCTGGGCCACGTGGTCGCTGGTGACGACAACCACTGGTACAACGGGTTTAAGGAGGAGGACTGGGGCGGCAATTGGGGGATCCGCAAGGCTGGCGCCGAGACCATTCCGCCCATCGTCGCCCGGGGGGTGCTCATCGACGTGGCCGGGTACAAGGGCGTGGATGCGTTGCCCGCCAAATATACCATTACCCCGGCGGATCTGCAGGGCGCCCTGGCCCGCCAGAACACCAAACTGCAATTCGGCGACGTGGTGCTCATCCGCACCGGTACCCTGCGCTATTGGGGGGAGACCGGGGCCGATCACGACAAACTGGGCGAACACGATTCAGCGGGGATCGACTTGGAGTCGGCCAAATGGTTGGTCGAGCAACAGGGGGCGCTGATGATCGGTTCGGACACCTCTGGCCTGGAATGCGTGGTGGTCCCCCCCGGCAGCACTAGCTTCATCCCAGTACATGTGTATCTGTTGATCGAGCAGGGCGTGCATATCGGGGAATTCCATTATCTCGAAGACCTAGCCACAGCCCAGATCTACGAATTCCTCTATCTAGCTACAGTCAATAAGATCAAAGGGACAGCCGCTGGTTTCACCCTGCGTCCCCTAGCTATTCGCTAAACCTCAATTAAGACACTTTGCGCAGCAAAATCAGCAGGCGTGTTGACAAAAGGAAGGGAAAAGATACAAATTTGTATTCAGTTTGAAGGGACATGACATTTTTGTAAGACAAATTCGAAGGTCTGATGACCATTCCTGTAATCGCCGAAAAAAAAGACCAACGCCCGGTTGCGGTGTTGCACGAAGTCGGCCAGATCTTGGGCATGACCACGGACTTCGAAGGGGCCCTCAACGATATACTCAGAATTCTGTGCGACCGCTTGGAGATGCGCTTAGGTACCCTGAGCCTGCTGCACAACGAGGATGGCGAGGTAACCATAGACCTGGCCTACGGGTTGTCCAAGTCAGAGATTGAGCGGGGGCGCTACAAGATTGGCGAGGGTATCACCGGCAAGGTGGTGGAGTCGGGCAAGCCGGTGATTGTGCCGCGCATCAGCAGCGAGCCGCTCTTCCTCAACCGCACTGGCGCACGTGGCCGCACCGCCAAATCGCAGACCTCCTTCATCTGTGTGCCGATTTTGCTACAGAAGCGAGTAGTCGGCACCCTCAGCGCCGACACCCCTTATCAGAACGATGCCGTCCTTCAGGAGAAGGTGCAGCTGCTTTCCATCGTGGCGGCCATGGTCAGCCAGGCCGTGGCTTCGCGCTGGCGGGCCCGCCAGGAGAACACCCGCCTGCTCGACGAGAACCAGCGCCTCCACAAACAGCTGCGCGAGCGCTTCCAGCCGGCCAACATCATCGGCAACTCCCGCCCCATGCAGGAAGTGGCCGACCTGATCCTCCAGGTGGCGCCTAACCAGACCACGGTGCTCCTGCGGGGTGAGAGTGGCACTGGCAAGGAGTTGCTGGCCGACGCTATTCACTACAACAGCTTGGGGCCCGACCGCCCTTTTATTAAGGTCCACTTGGCTGCCCTGCCCGAAAGCCTGATCGAGAGCGAACTCTTCGGCTACGAGAAGGGCGCCTTCACCGGGGCTTCCGCCCGCAAGGCGGGGCGTTTTGAGCGGGCCCATGGGGGCACCATCTTCCTCGACGAGATCGGCGAGTTGAGCCAGACCGTGCAGGTAAAACTGCTGCGGGTGCTGCAGGCCCGGGAGGTGGAAAGGCTGGGAGGATCGGAGCCCATCCCGGTGGAGGTTCGGGTCATCGCTGCCACCCATGTGGACCTAGAACAGGCAGTGGCTAAGGGGCATTTCAGGGAAGATCTGTTCTACCGGCTCAATGTGTTTCCTATCTTTGTGCCGCCCCTGCGCGAACGCAAATCCGACATCCTCCTGCTGGCCGACCACCTGCTGGAGAAATACGCCCGCAAACTGGGCAAACAAATGAAGCGGATTTCCACGCCGGCCATCGACATGATGATGAGTTATCATTGGCCCGGCAATGTGCGCGAACTGGAGAACTGCATCGAGCGGGCGGTGATCCTCAGCGGGGACGGGGTGGTCCACGGCCATCACCTCCCCCCGTCACTACAGACGGCGGTGGCCACTGGCACCTCGCTGGCTGGCAGTTTCGAGACCATGATGTCCTCTTATGAGCGGGAGATCCTAGTCGAAGCCCTCAAGAACACCCACGGCAATGTAGCCCAGTCCGCGCGTATGCTGGGCACCACCCAGCGCATCTTTGCCTACCGCCTCAGCAAACTCGGCATCAAGTCCTTCCAGTACAAATCCTGAAATCTTCCCAGTACAAGTACTACAAAAACGTAATTTAATCCCCCAATCCGTACATAATTGTAGGTAAAAATGTAATCGTTTTTAAAGGGATAAGATAATTAAATTAATTAAAAATAATATATTAGGTCTTTGTCAGGCCAATTGGCACCCCTTTTGCGAAGCTCAGTCTCCGTGATTTAGGGTTAAGGTGCGCAACTCGGGAGGCTCTCTCACCCATCAAGAGGAGGTAGTAATCGTATGGAGCGGTTCGACGGAGCGAGGAGAAAGAAATGGAAGGTGCCGGCCCTGCTGGCCCTGCTGGCCCTGCCTAGTCTGGCCGGGGCCCAGGAACTCAATTCGGGGGATACGGCCTGGATGTTGACCTCCACGGCCCTGGTGCTCTTCATGACCATCCCGGGTTTGGCCCTGTTCTACGGCGGGTTGGTGCGGGTCAAAAACGTGCTTTCAGTGCTGATGCAGTGTTTTGCGCTGACGGCGATGGTGACGCTCATCTGGGTCCTGTGGGGGTACAGCCTGGCTTTTGATACCACTGGCATGCAGGGCGGGGTCACCAACCTCAATTCCTTCATCGGCAGCTTGGGCAAGGCCCTGCTGAGCGGCGTCGGGGTGGACAGTCTGACCGGTACCATTCCGGAGACGGTTTTCCTCACCTTCCAGCTGACTTTTGCCATCATCACTCCGGCCCTGATCGTGGGGGCCTTTGCCGAACGCATGAAGTTTTCGGCCATGATGCTCTTCATGGCCCTGTGGTCTACCTTGGTCTACAGCCCGATCTGCCATATGGCCTGGAGCGGGGTCGGCGGTTTCTTCTGGGATCTGGGGGTGCTCGACTTTGCCGGGGGCACCGTGGTCCATATCAACGCCGGGATCGCCGCCCTGGTGGCGGCCCTGGTCATCGGCAAGCGCCAGGGCTTTCCCCAGCATCCCATCCCGCCCCACAGTCTCACCCTGACCGTGGTGGGCGCCGGTATGCTCTGGGTGGGCTGGTTCGGTTTCAACGCCGGCAGCGCGGTGGCGGCCAACGGCAAAGCCGGCATGGCCATGCTGGTGACCCAGGTGGCCACCGCAGCGGCGGCCCTCACCTGGATGACAGTCGAGTGGATAAAACACGGCAAGCCCAGCGTCCTGGGCATCGTCACCGGGGCCGTGGCCGGTCTGGTGGCCATTACCCCGGCCTCGGGCAGCGTGGGTCCCCTGGGTGCCATCGGTATCGGCATCGCTGTCGGCTTGGCCTGCTTCTGGGGTGCCACCACCCTCAAGAAAAAGGCGGGGTATGACGACTCGCTGGACGCCTTTGGGGTGCACGGCATCGGCGGTATCGTGGGCGCACTGCTGACCGGGATCTTCACCGATGTCAGCCTGGGTGGCCAGGGACTGGCCGCGGGGGTGACCATCGGCCAGCAATTAGGGGTGCAGTTCATCGGCGTGGCGACCACCGTCGTCTACAGCGGGGTGGTTTCGTGGATCCTGCTCAAGGTGGTCGACGGATTGGTGGGGTTGCGGGTCAGCGAGGACGAGGAAGTGCGCGGGCTGGATATCTCCCTGCACAATGAGCAGGGCTATTTTCTGGAATCTTGAACCCCTCTTGCAAGGAGAGCGCAGAAGATGAAACTGCTGAAATGCATCGTGCGGCCCAGTGCGCTGGACCGGATCAAAGAAGAGTTGGGCAAGCTGGGGGTCATGGGCATGACTGTCAGCGAGGTTAAGGGTTTCGGCCGCCAGAAAGGGCACAAGGAAGTGTACCGGGGTGCCGAGTACAATATCGACTTCACCCCCAAGTTGAAGATCGAGATCGTGGTGGCCGATGAGATCGCCGACCGGGTGGTGGGGGCGGTGAAGGTGGGGGCCCACAGCGGCAACATCGGCGACGGAAAGATCTTTGTGCTGCCGGTGGAAGAAGTGGTGCGCATCCGCACCGGCGAGACCGGCGACGCGGCGATCTGATCCCCGGACCCGGGATCTACCAACAGGCCCAGACGAGTCCCGGCAGCCTCGCCCGCTGTCCGGGGCTCATCTTGGGCCGCACCGGGAGGCCGGAAAAAAAGCTGCATCGGCGAAGGGTTTTTTCCTATATTAGCACCTTTCTCCTGAAAAGTTGTCTTCGATCCGCTTCAGCCATCATCAGCGCAACGTCCACATCGCCACGCCTCAGAAGGAGCTTCCAATGGCTAAGACCACCCGCGGAGCAAAAACCGCCAAAGGCGGTGCCGGCACCCCCCAGTCCGTCATCCAGATGGCTAAGGAAAAGGGCACCCAATTCGTCGATTTTAAGTTTGTCGACCTGCCCGGCATCTGGCAGCATTTCGCTATTCCTATCAATGAGCTGACCGAAGAGGTATTCTCAGAGGGGCTGGGCTTCGACGGCTCGAGCATTCGCGGCTGGAAGGCGATCAACGAAAGCGATATGCTGGTGCTTCCCGATCCAGCTTCCGCCTTCATGGATCCCTTTTTCGCCTTGCCCACCCTGTCGCTTACTTGTAGTATCCAGGACCCGATCACCCGCGAGGATTACAACCGCGATCCGCGCAGCCTGGCGGCGCGGGCCGTGGAGTACCTCAAATCCACCGGCATCGCCGATACCGCTTACTTTGGCCCCGAGGCCGAGTTCTTTGTCTTTGACGACGTGCGCTTCGACCAGAACTCCCACGAGGGCTACTACCATCTCGACTCGGTGGAGGGCCGCTGGAATTCGGGCCGCCAGGAGAATCCCAACCTGGGTTACAAGATTCCATACAAGGGCGGGTACTTCCCAGTGGCTCCTGCCGACACCCAGGCCGACCTGCGCGCCGAGATGTCGGCGACGATGATCAACTGCGGCATATCCATCGAGCGCGATCACCACGAGGTGGCCACTGCCGGGCAGGCCGAAATCGACATCCGCTTCTGTCCGATGCTGACTTGCGCCGACCAGATGATGCTCTACAAGTACATCGTCCGCAACGTGGCCCGTCGGCACGGCCAGACCGCCACCTTCATGCCCAAGCCCCTGTTCCAGGACAATGGCTCGGGTATGCACACCCACCAGAGCCTGTGGAAGGGCGGCAAGCCCCTCTTTGCCGGCTCGGGGTACGCCGGCCTGAGCGAGATGGCCCTCTACTACATCGGCGGCCTGCTCAAACACGCCCCGGCCATCCTGGCCCTGTCCAACCCGACCACCAATTCCTACCGTCGCCTGGTGCCCGGGTACGAAGCACCGGTGAACCTGGCCTACTCGCAGCGCAACCGCAGCGCTGCCATCCGTATCCCCATGTACTCGCCCAGCCCCAAGGCTAAACGCGTCGAGTTCCGCTGTCCGGATGCCAGTTGCAACATGTACCTGGCCTTTGCCGCCATGCTGATGGCCGGCCTGGACGGCATCCAGAACAAGATCGATCCGGGCAAGCCCCTCGACAAAAACATCTACGACCTGGCGCCCGAAGAGGCGGCCAAGGTGCCCCATACCCCGGGCTCGCTTGAGGGGGCGCTGTCGGCGTTGGAGAAGGATAATGCCTTCCTGCTGCGGGGCAACGTCTTCAGTTCCGATCTCATCGGCACCTGGATCAACTACAAGCGCGAGAACGAGGTCGACGCGGTGCGCCTGCGGCCCCATCCCTACGAGTTCATGCTCTACTACGACGTGTGAACGTTTCGCCGCTCCAGACCGGGAGGCCCGCGAGGGTCTCCCGGTTTTTTTGTGCCCGCAGGAATCGGCACTGCCCGCTGGTTCCCAGGATGAGCGGGCCGGTGTTGCCCGTTTGGGTCTTGAGCTATATTCTCTGCGGTTTTCGCCTAGGAGGCACCCTTGTCCCAATCCACGCTCATCGGCAGCCGCGGCAGCAAGCTGGCCCTGACCCAGGCCAACATGGTCCGCGATATGCTGCAGACCCGCCATCCTGGTCTCCAGGTGGAAGTCGAGGTTATTCACACCCGCGGCGATCTGGACCAGGGAGTGCTGCGCAGCTTTGGCGGGGTGTTTACCCGCGAGATCGAGCACGCCCTGCTGGAAGGCCGCATCCACCTGGCCGTGCACAGTCTCAAGGACCTGCCGGTGGAGGTCAATCCAGATCTGGCGCTGGTCGCCTCTCCCGAGCGGGAGGACGTGCGGGACGTGCTTATCAGCCGCCAGGGCGGTGGGCTGGAGAGCCTGCCCCAGGGAGCGCTCCTGGGGACCAGCAGTCTGCGCCGGCGCATCCAGTTGCAGGCCCTGCGCCCGGACCTGAGTTTTGCCGACATCCGCGGCAACCTCGACACCCGCATCGCCAAGGTGGAGCGCGGCGAATACGAGGGGATCATCCTGGCCGCCGCCGGCCTGCACCGTCTGGGCTGGCAGGAGCGGATCAGCGCGTACCTGGAACCAGCGCAGATGTTGCCGGCGGTGGGACAGGCTGCCCTGGGGCTGCAGATGCGCGCCGACGAAGAACGCCGGCCCTTGGTGGAAGTGCTCAACCATCCGCCCACCCTGGCGGCGGTGAGCGCTGAGCGCAGCCTGTTGCGCAGTCTGGGCGGCGGGTGCCAGGCGCCCATCGCCGCCTGGGGCCGCATTGAGGGGGGCGCGCTGCGAGTGGAGGGGTTGGTGGGCAAGGCCGACGGCAGCCAGTTGGTGCGCGCCGAGGTGAGTGGGAATCCCGCCGATGCTGAAGCCCTGGGCGTGCAACTGGCCGACGAGCTGCGCCGCCAGGGTGCCGATGCCCTGTTGGGCGCCACCTGAAAGTGGATCCCCCCCGCCCTTTCGGCCGGGTCTATCTGGTAGGGGCCGGCCCCGGTGATCCGGGCCTGCTGACCCTCAAGGGGGCGCGCTGCCTGCGGGAAGCTGAGGTGGTGCTCTACGACGAGCTGGTGGATCACCGCCTGCTGGAACTGGTCCCCCCTGCCTGCGAGCGGATCTATGTGGGCAAGCGGGGCGGTCACAAATATCTCCCTCAGGAAGAAATCAATGCCCTGCTGGTCGCCCAGGGCCGGCAGGGCCGCCGGGTAGTGCGCCTCAAGGGGGGCGATCCCTTTGTTTTTGGCCGGGGCGGCCAGGAAGCCCTGGCCCTGGCCGAGGCCGGGGTGCCCTTTGAGGTGGTGCCCGGGGTTTCGGCGGCCATGGGTGTGGCGGCTTATGCGGGCATCCCCCTCACCCACCGGGGACTGGCCGCTGCCGCCATCCTGGTTACCGGCGAAGAAGACCCCACCAAACCTCATCCCTCCATAAACTGGGAAGAGCTGGCCCGCGTCGAGGGGACCTTGGTCATCTTCATGGGCAACCGCAAGCTGGCAGAGCTTTGCCAGGTCCTACTCAAGGGCGGGCGGGCGCCCCAGACCCCGGCGGCGGTGATCGAGTGGGGCACCTGGCCCCGCCAGCGCAGCGCCGTTTCCACCCTGGAGCATCTGGCCGAGGAAACCCGCCGGCAGGGAATTGCCCCTCCCTCCCTGGCCATCATCGGCGAGGTAGTCTCCCTGCGCGAACAGCTCAACTGGTTCGAGCGCCGACCTCTCTTCGGCCGGCGGGTGCTGGTTACCCGCAGTCGCGAGCAAGCCGGGTCCCTGCAGACACTCTTGGAGGATGAGGGTGCCGAAGTCTCGCTGCTGCCCCTGCTGGAACTGGCCCCTCCGGACGACTGGAGTGCTCTGGACGAATGCCTGGACCGGCTGACGCAGTTCGCCTGGGTGGTCTTTGCCAGCCCCAACAGCGTGGAGTTTTTTTGGCAGCGCCTGCGGCAGCGGGGACGGGACACCCGCGCCTTTGGCCCGGCCCAGGTGGTGGCGGTGGGCCAGGCCACGGCCGAACGCTTGCGCGCCCACGGCCTGGAGCCAGATCTATTGCCTGAGGACCAGTTGCAGGAAGGGCTGGTGACCGCCTTTGCCGGCTTCTCGGTGGAGGGCCGGGAAATCTTATTGCCGACCTCAGCCATCGGCCGCACCTTGTTGGCCGAGGAGTTGACCCGGCGCGGCGCCCGGGTGTGGCAGGTGGCCACCTACCAGAACCGGCCCCCCGAGCCCTCGCAGGTGGAACTGCCCCCGGCATTGAAGGAAGACCGCGTCGAGGTGGTGGTCTTTGCCAGCCCTTCGAGTGTGTCTCACTTTGGCGCGGTGCTGGGCGAGGAGCGCGCCCGTGAAGTATTGGGGAAGGTGGTCATCGCCTGCATCGGGCCGACTACGGCGGCTGCGGTGGCCGAGTTGGGGTTGAAGGTGCAGATCCAGCCCGGCTACAGCAGTGTGCCGGCCCTGGTGGAGGCGATCTGCGCTCATTATCGGGAGCAGGCGCGGTGAAATATCCCCCTGGCAAACTCCCGCACGGCGAACTGGCGCGGCTCTTGCGCTCTTATACCGACGTACACCCGCGCCTGGTGGTTTCACCTGGGTTGGGCCTGGATGCAGCGGTTATCGAGATGGGCGATCGCTACCTGGTGGCCAAGACCGATCCTATTACTTTTGCCACCGACGAGATCGGCTGGTACGCGGTCCACGTCAACGCCAACGACATCGCGGCGATGGGCGGGACGCCGCGCTTCTTTTTGTCTACAGTGCTGGTGCCCGCCGACCATGCCACCCCGGAACTGGTGGAATCGATCTTCCGCTCCATCCACGAGGCAGCCCGTTCCTTGGGGGTGGCGGTGTGTGGCGGCCACACCGAAATCACTCCGGGCATAACACATCCCATCGTGGTGGGGCAGATGCTGGGGGAGGTGTCCCCCCAGGGGTTGGTGCGCCCTTCGGGTCTGCAGGTGGGGGATGCGATCTTGCTGACCAAGGGGCTGGCCATCGAGGCCACAGCCCTCATCGCCAGGGAGAAGGGCGAGGAATTGCGGCGGCGCGGGTACGGAGAAGAGCTGCTGGACCGTTGCCGGCATTTTCTGCGCGACCCAGGATTGAGTGTAGTGCGCGATGCGCACCTTGCCCTGAGGGCTGGCCGGGTACACGCGCTGCACGATCCCACTGAAGGGGGGGTGGCCACCGGGTTGATGGAGTTGGCGGCGGCAGTGGGGGTGGGGCTGGAGATCTTTGCCGATGAGTTGTACCTGGCTCCGGAGAGCGCCCGGCTCTGCGCCGAGTTCGGCCTGGACCCGCTGGGAGTGATTTCCTCGGGGGCATTGCTGATCGGTTGCGCGGCGGGGGATGCGGCTGGAATCGCGGCGGCCCTGGAGCGAGAGGGGATCAAGGCGGCGCAGATCGGCACTGTCCGTCCAGAGGAATTCGGTCTGCAGTTGAGGCGGAGTGGAGGACTGGAACCCCTGCCGCGCTTTGCCGTGGACGAGATCACCAGGATATTTTGATGCTCAAAGCCGTGCTCTTCGACATGGATGGCACCATCACCCGGCCCCACATCGACTGGGCGGCGCTGCGCCAGCGGTTGCAGGTGCCGGCCGGGGTGCCGATCATGGCATACATCGAAAGCCTGTCTTCGCCCCAGCAAGAAGAGGCCACTGCCCTGCTCGAAGCGGTGGAGATGGAGGCGGCCATTGAGGCGGTGCTCAATCCGGGCGCCGCTGAACTGCTGGACCAGTTGCGCCGGGACGGGCTGCGGCTGGCCCTGATCACCAACAACCACCGCCAGGCCATGCGCTTGATCGTGGAGAAGTTCGGCTTGGACTTCGACGTCTTGCTCAGCCGCGAGGACGCGCCGCTCAAGCCGGCCCCGGATCTGCTCTTCCTGGCGCTGGCGCAATTCGGCTGCAAGCCGGGGGAGGCTTGTTTTGTGGGCGATGGCCGCTACGACCGGGAAGCCAGCGAGGCGGCCGGCGTGCCCTATATCCACCTGGCCCACGATGACCAGGCGCCGGCCGAGGGGCTCGCGGTGTCTTCGTTGGACGCCTTGCGGCGTTGCCTGCGCGAGGCGGGCCTGATGGACCTCGGGGATTGACACCCGGCCCTGGGCCTCTTAGCTTCGTGAAAAATTCCTGGGAAAAAGCCATGCCCTTTCGCACCCTCTTCGACTTCCGCCTGCCCACCTGTCTGGTCCACGGCCCCGGCTCCATCAGCCGGCTGCCCGAATTCCTGCCGGCTGGCCAGAAAACGCTGATCATCACCGACCAGGGCCTGCGGGCTGTTGGGGTGGTAGACAAGGTGATCGGGGTGCTCGATGCCGCTGGCATCTCCTACGCCTGCTTCGACGAGGTGCTGGGCAATCCACCGGCCAGCTGCGTGCAGGCGGCGTATCGCCGCTACACCCGCGAAAAGTGCGGTAGCATCGTCGGTCTGGGCGGAGGCAGCCCCATGGACGTGGCCAAGATGGTGGGCGTGCTGGCCAGCCACGGCGGCCAGGTGGAGGCGTACCTGGGGGCCGGCAAGGTGCTGAAGAACCTGCCCCCCCTGGTCTGCATCCCCACTACCTATGGCACCGGCAGCGAGGTGACCCCCTTTGCGGTGCTCAACAACCCGAAGACCAAAAACAAAGACCCCATCATCAGCTGGAAGATCGCGCCCCTGGCCGGCATCCTCGACGCCGAACTGTGCGTGGCCCTGCCTGCCTCGGTGGGTGGGCCCACCGGCATGGACGCCCTCACCCACGCTCTCGAATCCTATACCAACCTGATGGCTACCCCCATCACCGAGGGCATCGCCTTGAGTGCTATCGGGCTGGTGGGCCGCAACCTGCGCCTGGCCTGCGCCAACGACCACGAGCTAGAAGCCACCGGGCAGATGCTCATCGCCAGCGCCATGGCGGCGATGGCCTTCTCTCAGACCCGGCTGGGCAATGTCCACGCCATGTCCCACGCGGCCGGGGGACAATTCGAGATCCATCACGGCCTGGCCAACGCCATCATCCTGCCCTATGTGATGGAGTTCAACCTGCAGGCGCGGCTGGAGAAGTTCGCCAAGCTCGCCGGTTTGCTGGGGGTGAACACCGCAGGCATGAGCACCCGCCAGGCCGCCGAGGCCGCGGTGGAGGAAGTGCGCCAGATGAACCGCGATCTGGGTATTCCCGCCAAGTTAGGGGAGGCAGGGGTCAAGGCCAAGGCCATTGCCTCGATGGCTGAGGTCGCCATGAAGAGTGGCAATGTCGCGGTCAATCCGCGCCGGACCACCCTGCGGGACATGGAGCAGCTCTTCGCCGCCGCTGTTTGAGCGTGATCCTCGAACGCATGCACCTGAAGGGCAAGGTGGCCCTGGTCACTGGTGCGGGCCGGGGCATTGGCCGCGGGGTGGCCCAGGCCTACGCCGAGGCCGGCGCCGATGTGGTCCTGGCCAGCCGCACCCTGCCGGAGATCGCGGCGGCTGCTGAGGAGGCGCGCAATCTCGGCGTGCGCGCCCTGGCCCTGCAGGCCGATCTGGGTGATCCGGAGGATATCGAAGCGCTGGTGCGCCGCACTGTGGCCGAGATGGGCCAGCTCGACATTCTGGTGAACAACGCCGGCATCAACCTGCGAGCACCGGCCATCGACTATAAACTCGAGGACTTCGACCGCATCCTGGGTGTAAATCTGCGCGGGGTGTACCTGGCGGCCCAGACGGCGGCCAGGCAGATGGTGGCCCAGGGCAAGGGCGGCCGCATCATCAACACCACCTCGCTGTCCAGCCATATCGGTATCCAGGGGTTGGCCGCGTACGCGGCCAGCAAGGGAGGGGTGGCCCAACTGACGCGGGTCATGGCCGTGGAGTGGGCGCCCCACCAGATCACCGTCAACGCGGTCAGTCCCGGCTACATCGCCACCCCGCTCACCGAGTCCCTGCAGCAAGACGAGGAACGCAACGCCTGGGTGCTCAGCCGCATCCCGATGAAACGCTGGGGCACACCGGAGGACCTGGCGGGCATGTATGTGTTCCTGGCTTCGGACGCAGCCAATTACATCACCGGTCAACTTTTCCCCGTGGACGGGGGCTGGCTGGCCGGCTAAAAATGGAGGTCTTCCATGTCCTTTCCCCGCATGATGCGGGTGCGGCAGCACTTTGACGCGCCCACCCTCACCGACATTCCCGCCGCCATCCGCCAGGAGGTAGCCGGTCTCGATCTGTCGCGTCTCAAGGCCGGGCAGAGCGTGGCCATCAGCGTGGGCAGCCGCGGGGTGGCCAATATCGCCCTGATCATCAAGACCCTGGTCGAGGAGTTGAAGGCGCGCGGCGGGAAGCCCTTCCTGGTACCGGCCATGGGCAGCCACGGGGGCGGCATCGCCGAAAACCAGCGGGGCATCATCGAGGGCTATGGGGTCACCGAGGAGTACACCGGAGCGCCGATCCGCGCCAGCATGGATACGGTGCAGGTGGGCACCACCGAGGACGGCGTACCCGTGTTTTTCGACAAGTACGCGTACGAGGCCGACCACGTGGTGGTGGTGGGCCGGGTCAAACCGCACACCGACTTTGTCGGCGAGATCGAGAGTGGCCTGCACAAGATGATGCTCATCGGTCTGGGCAAACACCGGGGCGCCACCCTTTACCACCAGGCCATCGTCCACTACAGCTTCGACCGCATCATCCGCTCGGTGGGTCAGACGGTGATTGACAAGTGCAAGGTGCTGATGGGCCTGGGCATCGTCGAGAACCCCTACGACCAGACCGCGCTGGTCAAGGGCGTGGCTGCGGAAGAGTTCGTCGAGCGCGAGAAGGAGTTGCTGATCCTGGCCCGCAAGTGGATGCCGCGCCTGCTGCTGGAGCAGATCGATCTGTTAATCGTCGACGCCATCGGCAAGAACATCAGCGGGGCGGGCATGGACACCAACGTCATCGGCCGCAAGTTCAACGACCACGCCGCGCTGGAGAAGGAGTTCCCCAAGATCACCCGCATCTTCGTGCGCGACCTGACCGAGGAGACCCACGGCAATGCTTCGGGCCTGGGCCTGGCCGAGTACACCCACCAGCGGGTCGTCGACAAGATGGACCGCGAGTTCACCTACATCAACTGCATGACCGGCAACCACCCCTCAGCGGCATCCATCCCCATCTACTACGATACGGATCGCAAGGTGATGGAGGCGGCGCTCAAGACCGTGGGCCTGGTCGAGGGACCCCAGGCCAAGGTGGTGCGCATCCACAACACCCTGCACGTGGGCGAGATCCTGGCCTCTGAGGCGTACCTGCCCCTGGTGGAGAAGCGCAGCAATTTGGAGGTGCTCCAGGCTCCGGCGGAGATGGCCTTCGACGCCAAGGGAGATCTACTGTCCTTTTGAGGGCCTGTAACTGCAAGGGGAAAAAGAACCTCCAGCGCGCCGGCGATGGTTATGCGGGCGACGCGCTGGAGATTTTGTTGCAAAGTGCAGGGAGCGGGGCGAAGCGCTCAGTCGGCGAAAGTAGCCTTGATGCGTCCCCAGGAATCCTCTTCGACGGGCGTGCCAGCCCCCGGGCCGGCCTTTTTGTCTGAGAAGAGGTAGTCGCCGTAATTGGCGGCGTCCGAGGCCCAGCCCACACAGACGATCTGCCCGCCGTAGGCATCGTCGCCGTCCGGATCTAGGACGATCCAGCTGTAGCCCATTTTCGATCCCACGACCGGCTTGCTGTTCAGGTTGACCCGCATGAAGGCATCCCACTCCATCCGGCCTTCGATGGAGTAGTCGGTTTCACCCCCGAACTCGTCGCCGGCATCCCGGAACCCGTAGGAGAATCCTTCGACTGCATCGGGGGCCTGGGTGGCCTGGCGGGCATTCTGCACCGTGGTTTCGAGGGTGACGGTCACCGGACTGGCGTTCATTGGCTGGGCCACAAAGTTGACGATGTTGAGGCCGACGTAGCTGCCGGTGATGTCGCCGCCGGTCTTTTCGTTGTTGAGGTCTAGGTAGAGCGACATGCTGTCGCGCTCCCACCAGCTTTCCAGGCGCTCCCCGCCCACCACGTCCCGGGCGTTGTCGCGGACCTGGACAATATAGTAGAGTGCATCGTCGTCCCAGGCCTGCCAGATCTGGGCCGAGACATCGGCATCGGTCCTGGCGATGGCCGCCTCCTCTCCATCGCTCTGGACCAACTGGTTGGCGCTCACCTCACTCGCCTGAAGCTGCAGGTCGCGCCAGCCATACTCGGCCCCGTCGCGTTGAATCTGGCTGGGCGAGCACTCGTTGTTGAGAGCCCCGGCCCATTCGTCGGGCACCGAGTCGATCCTGCCGTCTAGGATGGGGGGTGTGGTGATCTTGGGTAACTCATAGGCGCGCGGAGGTACTTCGGCGCCGGCGACACTGACTAATCCGATGATGCCCAAAGCGACGAATACACGTTTCATAAACGGTCACTCCTGGCGAAAGGTGAGATAGGTAGGAGGTAGAATAAAGCGCATCAGTGCAGCAGCAGGGCTGAGAGGACTCCTCCTTTCTGTGGGGAAGCACCTGCCAGGGCCTTGCGGGACAGGAACTTCGGAGGCGAAAACGACCGTGGAATACAGAATCAAAAAGTGTTTGTCAATAAATATACTAAAAATCTCCAGCCTGGTCTGTTGCTGAGGAATCCCAGGCGGTATACTTAAAAACTGTTTTCCCGAAACCAGGCGCGAGGATCTGTGCAGAGCCAAAGTGGGGCCTCGTCATCGGTGGGGGAGCGGGCGCGGCGGCGGGTGATGCGCCGGCTCATCCCCTTCCT
>SICG01000087.1 GCA_009691525.1 Candidatus Latescibacterota bacterium
AGAATGAAGTTGATCAGCGGCAGCAGTTGATTGAAGACCTGGCGAGCCTTCTTCTCATCACCGGCCTGCCAGGCCTCCCACACCTGCGCATGGATGTCCACTGCCTCCACCGCCGGCATGAAGCCCGTGGCCCCGCGCCGCAATTCGGAGAGCATCCAGCGGTCATGCGCCCCGCCAAAGACCCCCCAGCAGTTCTCGCCCGCACCCTTGACCACCGCACTGATCTGGTGCGCGCTGGGGTGCATCTCCTCCTTGATATAGCGGATATGCTCCACCTCGCTGAGCAGCTCGGCCAGCAGGGAGGCGTCCATACCGGCCTGGGAGTGCTGGATAAAGACCGGGATGCCGGCGGCTTTGGCCACCGCCTCGTAGTACTGGCGGATCTCGGCCCGCGTCCCCCCAGACAGATAGGGAGGCAGGGCGATCACCGCATCGGCCCCGGCCCCGGCCGCGTGGCGGGCGTGTTCGGCGGCCACCTGCCACACCGTGCCAGCCACCCCGGCCACCACCGGGATACGCCCGGCTGCCTGTTTGATCACCACCTCCACTAGTTGTTTGCGCTCGCCGTCGGTCAAAAACTGGAACTCGCTGCCCAGCACCGGAAAGACCAGGCCGTGAGCGCCGGCCTGCACGCAGAAGTCCACCTCCCGCCGCAGGCTGTCCACCTCGATCTCGCCACCCGGGCCCACGGGGGTCTGCAGCACCGGAAAGATACCCTGGAATCGTTTTACCATCGTTGTTCTCCTCTTAATTTTGGCCTGATAGGGTACAATCTCCGACTTTGGGCCGTAGGCAGCAAAGCCTAATCTTGACTTTTTTGTCAAGATTCCTACCTTCTATCTCTCCACACCTGATAGTTGCGTCTCTTTTTTTGACGACAATCTTGACTTTCTTCAAGTTTAAGGACCCCACCCATGAGCCAATCTACTGCGCCCGAAATCGCCGAACTGGCCACCCGCGAGTACCAGCACGGGTTTGTCACTGATATCGAGGCCGACTCGGCCCCGCCGGGCCTGAATGAAGACATCATCCGCCTGATCTCCGCCAAGAAGAAGGAGCCGGCCTTCATGCTGGAGTGGCGGCTCAAAGCCTATCGCCATTGGCTGCAGATGGAGGACCCTACCCGCCGCCCGCCAAGCCAGCGCTGGGCCAAGGTCAGTTACCCCAACATCGACTACCAGAGCCTCATCTATTATTCGGCCCCCAAGCAGAAACTGCTGGGCAGCCTCGACGAGGTGGACCCCAAGCTTTTGGCCACCTACGCCAAGCTGGGCATCCCCCTCAACGAACAGAAACTGCTCAGCGGCGTGGCCGTGGACGCGGTTTTCGACAGTATCTCAGTGGCCACCACCTTCAAGGGCAAACTGGCCGAAATGGGCATCATCTTCTGCTCCTTCTCCGAGGCGGTGCTCAACCACCCCGAGTTGATAAAGCAGTACCTGGGATCGGTGGTGCCCTACACCGACAACTTCTTCGCCACCCTCAATTCGGCGGTGTTCAGCGACGGGTCCTTCGTGTACATCCCCAAGGGGGTGCGCTGCCCCATGGAATTGTCCACCTACTTCCGCATCAACGCCGCCAACACCGGCCAGTTCGAGCGCACCCTGATCATCGCCGATGAGGGGGCCTATGTATCCTATCTCGAAGGCTGCACCGCGCCCATGCGCGACGAGAACCAGTTACACGCCGCCGTGGTGGAATTGGTGGCCCTGGACGAGGCGCAGATCAAATACTCGACGGTCCAGAACTGGTACCCCGGCGATGTGGATGGCAAGGGCGGGATCTACAATTTCGTCACCAAACGGGGGGCCTGCCGGGGCCGCAAGTCCAAGATCTCCTGGACCCAGGTGGAGACCGGCTCGGCCATTACCTGGAAATACCCCAGCTGTATCCTGCAGGGCGACGAGTCGGTGGGCGAGTTCTATTCAGTGGCCCTCACCACCAACCGCCAGCAGGCCGATACCGGCACCAAGATGATCCACCTGGGCAAGAACACCCGCAGCAATATCGTCTCCAAGGGCATCTCGGCGGGCCGCGGCCAGAACACCTATCGCGGCCAGGTCAAGATCCTCAAAAACGCCCACGGGGCCCGCAACTATACCCAGTGCGACTCCATGCTCATCGGCGACCAGTGCGGGGCCCACACCTTTCCGTACATCGAGGCGCGCAACGCCTCAGCCAAAGTGGAACACGAAGCCTCCACCTCCAAGATCGGCGAAGACCAGCTCTTCTACTGCAACCAGCGCGGCATCTCCACCGAAGACGCGGTCTCCCTGATCGTCAACGGTTTCTGCAAACAGGTCATGGAAATGCTGCCCATGGAATTCGCCGTCGAAGCCCGCAAGCTCCTGGGCATCAGCCTTGAAGGAAGCGTCGGTTGAAAGGACCATACATGCTCGAAATCATCGATTTACACGCCAGCGTCGAACATACCCCTATCTTACGCGGCATAGACCTGAAGGTGAGCCCCGGCGAAGTCCACGCCATCATGGGTCCCAATGGCTCGGGCAAAAGCACCCTGGCCCAACTCCTGGCCGGCCACCCTGCCTACCAAGTCACCCAGGGTCAGGTGCTCTTTCAGGGCAAAGACCTGCTGGCGTTGAAGCCGGAAGAACGCGCCCGGGAGGGCCTCTTCCTGGCCTTCCAGTATCCCATCGAGATCCCCGGCGTCAACACCGCCTACTTCCTGCGCTCCGGCCTCAACGAAATCCGCAAACACCGCGGCCTCGAAGAGATCGATGGCTTCGACTTCCTGGGGCTGGTCCGCGAGAAGATGAAACTGGTCGAGATGGACGAGAGCTTCCTCAAACGCTCAGTCAACGAGGGTTTTTCCGGAGGCGAGAAGAAACGGCACGAGATCTTGCAATTAGCCGTGCTCGAACCCCGGCTGGCCATCCTCGACGAAACCGATTCGGGCCTCGACATCGACGCCCTGCGCATCGTCGCCAATGGCGTCAACAAACTCCGCGCCCCGGACAAAAGCGCCATCGTCGTCACCCACTACCAGCGGCTGTTGGATTATATCGTCCCCGACTACGTACACGTGCTGGCCAAGGGCCGCATCGTCCGCTCGGGCGGCAAGGAGCTGGCCCTGGAACTAGAAGAAAAGGGCTACGACTGGATCAAGGAAGAAGAGGCAGCGAGCGCCTAGCGATGAAACAGTCCAGAGATCACAGCGCCAGAGAGCAGTACCTCTCCAGCTTCAAGACCTTCGAGCAGGGCCTCAACGGCAAAGCCGGCACGCCCCTGCACCAGTTGCGCCGCCAGGCCATCGCCCAGTTCGCGGCCCAGGGCTTTCCCACCAACCGGGACGAGGAGTGGCGCTATACCAGCCTGGCGCCCCTGCTGCAACACGCTTTTCAGCCGGCTCAGGGGGGCACCCTCAGCCCGGCCGATCTGACACCCTGGCTCTTCGCCGGCCCAGAGAGCCCGCGCCTGGTGCTGGTGGATGGCCGCTATGCCCCAGAACTCTCGTCCCCCGGCAGCCTGCCCTCAGGCGTGAAGCTGCTCAATCTCGAAGCCGCCCTGCAGCAGCTGCCCGACCTGGTCCTCTCCTGCCTCAACCACCAGGTGGACGGCGAACATCACGCCCTAGCCGCCCTCAACACCGCCTTTCTCCAGGACGGGGCCTTCCTCTACCTGCCCGCCGGTATCGAGGTCGAACACCCTATCCACATCCTCTTCCTCTCCACCGCGCCGGCAGCGCCGGCCTTCTCTTCGCCGCGCCTGCTGGTCATCACCGAGGCCCGCAGCCGGGCCACCCTGGTCGAGACCTGCGCCGGCCCCCAGGGCCGGGTCTACCTGACCAACGCCCTGGCCGAGGTAGTGGTGGGTGAGGATGCCCAGATCGAATACTGCAAGATCCAGCAGGAGGGCGACGCCGCCTTTCACCTCGACCACACCCGGATCCACGAGAGCTGTCGCAGCCGCTTCACCGCCCACACCATCTCCCTGGGCGCCCGGCTCAGCCGCAACCAGTTGGATACCCTGCTCGACGGGGAAGGGGTGGACTCTACCCTGAATGGGCTCTATCTGGCCGGCGGGGAGCAGCACCTGGACCACCACACCCTGATCGAACACGCCCAACCCCATTGCTCCAGCCACGAGTTGTACAAGGGCATCCTCGGGGGCCGGTCCACCGGGGTCTTCCGCGGCCGCATCCATGTGTGGCCCCAGGCCCAGAAGACCGACGCGTACCAGGCCAACAGGAACCTACTGCTCTCCCCCGAGGCCGAGATCGATACCAGGCCCCAACTGGAGATCTATGCCGACGACGTCAAGTGCAGCCACGGCGCCACCGTGGGCCAGCTCGACGAAGAGGCTCTCTTCTATTTGCGAGCCCGCGGCCTGAACCTCACCCAGGCCCGCGCCCTGCTCACCCAGGCCTTTGCCGGCGAACTGCTCGAACGCCTCAGCTCCCCGGCGCTGCGCCAGCATCTCGAGCGTCTGGTGGCCGACAAACTGGCCACCATAGCAGGAGGCCAGCCATGAGCGCCGTCTCGGCTCACCTCGCGCCCCTGAACGTGGAGCGGCTGCGTCGCGACTTCCCCATCCTCAGCCAGCGGGTGCGCCACAAACCCCTGGTATACCTGGACAACGGCGCCACGACCCAGAAACCCCAATCGGTGATCGACGCGCTGGTGAATTACTACACCACCGAAAACGCCAATATCCACCGCGGGGTGCATTACCTCAGCCAGCAGGCCACCTTTGCCTACGAGCGGACCCGGGGGCGCATCCGCCGCTTTCTCAATGCCGCCGACAACAGCGAGATCGTCTTTGTGCGCGGCACCACCGAGGGCATCAACCTGGTGGCCCAGTCCTACGCCCGGCCGCACCTGCGCGAAGGGGACGAGATCATCGTCTCGCAGATGGAGCACCACTCCAATATCGTGCCCTGGCAGATGGTGTGCGCCGAACGCGGCGCGCAGCTGCGGGTGATCCCGGTGGACGATACCGGCGAACTGATCCTGGAGGAGTACGAGAAACTGCTCAACCCGCGCACCCGGCTGGTGGCCCTTGCCCATGCCTCCAATGTGCTGGGCACCATCAACCCGGTGGCCCACATCGCGGCCCTCGCCCATCAGCAGGGGGTGCCGGTGCTGGTGGATGGGGCTCAGGGCATCCCCCATCTGCCAGTGGACGTGCGCGCACTGGGCTGCGACTTCTACGTTTTTTCGGGCCATAAACTCTTCGGCCCCACCGGCGTCGGGGTGCTCTATGGCCGCCGGGAGCTGCTCGATTCCATGCCCCCCTATCAGGGCGGCGGTTCGATGATCCAAAAGGTCTCCTTCGAGGGGACCACCTATGCCGAGCTGCCCAACCGCTTCGAAGCCGGCACCCCGCACATCGCCGGAGCCATTGGCCTGGAGGCAGCCATCGACTACCTCAACGAGGCCGGCCCCGAACGCCTGGCCGCGTACGAAGCCGAATTGCTCGACTACGCCACCGGGGCCCTTTCCCAGGTCGAGGGTCTGCGCCTCTTCGGCACCGCCCGCGAAAAGGTGGCCGTGCTCTCCTTCTCTATGGAGGCAGCCCACCCCCACGACATCGGTACCGTGCTCGACAGCGAGGGCATCGCCATCCGCGCCGGCCACCACTGCGCCCAGCCGCTGATGCAGTGCTACGGCGTGCCAGCCATGGCCAGGGCTTCCCTGGCCTTCTACAACACCCGCGAGGAGATCGACGCCCTGGCCGCCGCTCTCTGCAAGGTCAACGAGGTCTTCTCCTGATGTCAGAATTGCGCGAACTCTACCAGCAGGTCATCCTCGACCACAACAAAAAACCCCACCACTTCGGCAAGCTGGAGGGGGCCAACCGCTGTCAGGAGGGCTTCAATCCCCTGTGCGGCGATCACCTGCACGTGTACCTCCAGGTGGCCGGGGATCACATCGAGGATATCCGCTTCGAAGGCTCGGGCTGCGCCATCTCCAAGGCCTCGGCCTCGCTGATGACCACTCTGGTCAAAGGCAAGAGCAAGGAGGAGGTCCTGGAGTTGTTCGACCACTTTCACGAGCTGGTCACGGCACCGGCCGACGCGCCAGTGGATGAGGCCCACCTGGGCAAGCTGGTGGTCTTCTCCGGGGTCCGCGAATTCCCCATGCGCGTCAAATGCGCCACCCTGGCCTGGCACACCATGAAAGCCGCGCTGGCCGGTCAGGACCAGCCCATTTCGACGGAGTAGGACGATGATCGAACTAGACTTTCCTCCCGACAGCCTCGAAGCCAAAGTGGTCGAGGCGATCAAAACCTGCTACGACCCCGAGATCCCGGTCAATATCTACGAACTAGGGCTGATCTACGGGGTACAGGTGGCACAGGAAGAGGAACGGGCCGCCGTACACGTCACCATGACCCTCACCTCGCCGGCCTGCCCGGTGGCCGGCTCTCTGCCTCCCGAGGTGGAGGAAAAGATTCGCGCCGTCCCTGGGGTCACCGAGGCCAAGGTGGAGGTGGTCTGGGAACCGCCCTGGACCCTGGCCCTGATGTCGGAAGGGGCCAAACTCCAGCTGGGCATCTTCTGAGCGCCGGCCATGAAACTCAGCTCCCAAGAGGAATACGGCCTGCGCTGCCTGCTGCACCTGGGCCGCCATCCCCATTCCAGCCTGACCATTCTCGAGATCAGCCAGGCCGAGGGCCTCTCCCCGCCTAACGTGGCCAAGCTGCTGCGCCTGTTGCGCCAGGGCGGTTTTGTGGAGAGCGTGCGCGGCCAGCACGGCGGGTACACCCTCTCCCGTCCCCCTGAACACATCACCGTGGGTGAGGTGTTAAACGTGCTGGGGGGCCGACTCTACGAGCCTTCCTTCTGCGACCATTTTTCCGGTGCCGAAGAGACCTGCCAGCGCTCCTCCATCGACTGCTCGGTGCGCGCTATGTGGTCCAGGCTACAAGAAGCTGTGGACCAGGTGCTGGGCCAGACCACGCTCCAGGACCTGCTCACCAGCGGCCAGCAATTGCTCTCCCAGGAGAGCGGCCTACTGGAAATCTCTACCCCCTCGTAGCCTTTATCACTGCCCGTCGATGCAACGCTGCATCCGGTCCAGCAACTGCATGGTGGGCAGACAGGCCAGGCAACTGGTCAGGGGCCGGCGCCCCTGGGCAATGGCAGCGAAGAACTCGCGGTCCTGCAACTCGGTCCCATCCCCTGCCACCTGAATTTCCTGTCCCTCGTGGTCCAGCAACTTCCCCTTCTCGATGCGCAGGCTCGCCTGCTCGCCGATGAAGCGATAGGAGATGTCGAGAGGGCCGTGGTTGTTGAAGGAGTAGATCAGGCTGGCGATGGGACCCTGCGCTGAGCGCATGCCCACGGTCAGGTCCATGGGCACCTTCAGCCGGGGATGAGGTGGGCCGGCCTGGGCCCATACCTCGATGTCTGCTCCACCCCAGAGCCACGAGACAAAATCCACCATGTGGCAGCCCTGGTGCCAGAGCAGGTCGTCGGTCCAGGTGCGCGGCTTGCCGAAGCGGTTGATGTTCTCCCGGCGAAAGAAATAGGTCTGGGAGACCAGGTGGTGCAGTTGCAGACCGCCCTCGTGCACCCGCCGGTATACCTCGCGGTGGGCCGGCGAGTAGCGCAGGGAGTGGCAGACCATACACACCAGCCCGGTCTTTTGCTCCAGTTCGGCGATGCGCTCGGCCTCGGCCAGGTTCAGGCCCATGGGAATTTCGAGCAGCACATGTTTGCCCAGTTTCAGCGCCAACTCGGTCTGGGCGCAGTGTATCTGGTTGGGGCTGGTCAGGATCACCGCCTCTACCCCCGGCTGCCGCAGGCACTCCTCCAGACTCAGCGACCAGTGGGGGATCTCCCATTTGCGGGCGAAGGCCTCGGCATCCGCCCCGATGCCGCCGGCTAGGGTGATCACCTCGATCCCCTCGATCTTGCGCAGCGCCTCAATGTGGGTGAAGCCCTGCGCTCCTTCTCCTGTTAGACAAATTTTCATCGCCAGTTCTCCCTTTTCAGCACTTGTGTTTTTAATTCTCCGTACCGCCTGGGCGTATAAGCCGGCGTCTGGGTCTCACGCAGGTCAAAACCAAAGGCCCGCTTGCTCAGCACGATGATGGGCGGGGCCTGGATGCGTTTGAAATAGCTGGTCCGCAACTGCCGCTCCACCCACTCTAGGTCCTCCACCCAGGCAGCGGCAGTGGGGAAGTAGGCGCGGAAGCACGGTTCATCTTTCCATCCCAACCGTTCGAACAACACCCCCTCCAGAAACCACTGCAAGACGTCCGCTGGATGGTGGCGGTACTCGATCAACTGGCGCAGCAGGGCGTCGTGGTACCCGTATTTGATCGGATCGCCCAGGCCTTTGGTCACGTCCTGGGCCTCGGAGAGTTCGGCGCTGGGCACGATCTCTCCGCTGAGGATATTCCCGGGGATCACCTCGGCGTTGAAGACCTGTGTGTTGAGGTAACGCGCCAGCGCGAAGACCTGCACTTTGTATAAATCGGCGATGGGCGCCACCGCCCCGGCCACGTCCCCGTACAGGGTGCAGTACCCCAGGGCTACCTCGGTCTTGTTGCCGTTGTTGGTGAAGAGCAGCCCGTACTTGGCCGCCATTCCGGCTAGGATATCGGAAAAGCGGATGCGCGCCTGGATATTCTCGTCCACCAGGCGGGTGTATTCGCCCGGCCCCCGGGAAAATTCGGCAGTCTTGATCTGGGCCGCCACTTGCTCGTACAGGCCCTGGATGGGCAGGGACAGGTAGTCGATGCCCAGGGTCTGGCAGAGGTGGCGGGCGTTGTCGCGGGTGACGGCGGCGTTGAAGTGGGTGGGCATGTTGAGGGCAAAGACCCGCTCCGCACCAAAGGCGCGAACCAGCAGGCAGGCCACCACACTCGAATCGATGCCGCCGCTGACGGCCACCAAGTATTTACTCTCGCCCCCGCGGAGGTGGTCGAGGTGGCGCAGCCCGGTGAGCAGGGCTCCGTACACTGCCTCCACCTCTCCCTGGGCCGGCGCCGGCAGCTGGGGCTGGCGCGTCAACAGCACCTGCTCCTCCCAGGGCCGGGCTCTTTGCAAGATACCCCCTTCCGGTGCGTAGGCGGTGGTGTCGCCGTCGAAAACGAGGATATTCTTGCCGTTGTTCTGCGCCCCGACCTGGTTCACATAGAAGAAGGGTAGGGGCGAACGTTTGAGAATATCGCGCACCACCCGGTTGCGCTTGTCCCCCTTCTGCCAGGTCCAGGGCGAAGCCGAGAGATTAAACACCGCCTGGGCCCCGCGCTGATGGTAAACCCTCAGGGTGTCGAGCACCTCCTGCTCGTAGTTATAGTCCTGGCACCAGATATCCTCGCACAATTGCACTCCAAACTTGAACCTTCCCCCATCCCGGGTTGGGATCTCAAAGGGCACCATCCAGTCGTACACCGAACGGCCCCGTGCCTGGGCCAGCTTGCGCAGCGAGTAGAAATGACGGTCGTCGTCGAAGAAGCGGTAGTTGGGATGGAGGGTCTTGGGCTGTACACCATCGGGTAGGCCGGGGGGCAGATCAGGCCGGGCGACGTACTGCCCATCGGCGCAGACGCAGACCGCGTTGTACTTGCGCTGCCGGCCATCCTCGCCGATGTGCGAGGGGTCCACCACCACGTTGCCAAAGAGCACCACCAGCCCCTGGCTGGCCTGGCGGATCTGCTCGCTGTAGCTGGCGTAGTCCTCGACCAGGGCATCCACCTCCCACAGATCCCCGATCAGGTACCCGCTCAGGCACAACTCCGAGAACACCACCACCTCGGCACCGGCCTCCCTGGCCTGGGCAATGAGCTCGAGCATACGGCCAGCGTTTATGTCGGGCCGGCCGGGGCGGACCTCCATCTGGACCAGGGCGATGGGGGGAAGTGCGGATGAACTCATGGGGGGTAAATATACGAAATCAGCGGATTCGGTTTCTTGCGCCCATCTGCGCCAATGCAGATTTTATCTGCTCGACGAGGAGGAGTGCTGATGAAACCCTGGGTTTTCATGCAAGATCCGCTCGAACGCTGGATGGCCGACTACCGCCGCACCTTCGATGCCTGGGAGGAGGGCGGAGTCTGCGGCCTGTCCTTCGGGTATCTGAACTTCCGCCAACCCGACGGGACCTGTATCCCCATCTTTGCCCCCGATCCCGAAATATACACCGGCCTCGGCGTGACACCACCGCCGCCGGCTCCGCGCGACCTAGAAAAGGAGAGAGTATTACATGCCATGCTCGATGACGCCGCCGGGCGGGGCTGGGACCTGCTGGCCTTTGGGGTGGGCGCCGCCGGGGGCCAGCGCCCGCTGGAGGAGGACCCCTTTGGCGCGGTGGGTTTCGCCGCCCAGGTCGGCGCCCTGATGAAAGCCTTCCCGCAGGTGCGCGGGGTGATCATCGACGGCCCCGGCGAGCAGCACTATGAACTAGCGTACCACCACGGCGGCGAACTCTTCGAGATCCGCGACTACTGGAAGGTGCGTTTCTCCCACCTGGGCTACGACCTGGACCGCCTCGAACGGGGCATCGCCCATTTGCGGGAAAGCTTCCACCGCCTTACGCCGGACCGGGTGCGCTACCACGCCTCGGGAGGAATGCTGGGGGCCCTGCTGCTCTTCGATCTCAACGAGGACGCCCTCTACTGGCTGCGGGCCCGCCAGGGAAGCGGGCTGGGCTACATGCAGGCCATACGCAAACAGCTCGACGCCCTCGGCACCAAGGTGGCACTGGGCGGCATCCCGCGCAGTGCAGCCTTCTCCTCCCTCACCGCCCAGAACTATCAGCAGATGGGGCCGCTCTTCGACTATCTCTTTCCCAAGCACTATTTCTGGCACCGGGGTTTCGATGGGATGTACGGGACCGTGGCGCGCTGGGTGCAGATCCTGGGAGAATGGAATCCGTCGTTGAGCGAGGCGGACTGCTTCGCGGTGGTCAATGCCCTTTTCGGCATCGCTCTGCCGGGCATCCACTCGCTGCTGGATCTGGAGTTGGGGTTCCCGCAGGAGTTCTTCGACCAGGTGGTGTATAACGAGACCCGCCGGGCTTTGGAGGCCGTGGGCGACCCGGAGAAGGTGATCGCCTGGGTCTCGACCGGCCGCGCCCCGCATGCGGGCGACGCCATGACCGCCCGCGACCTGCACCTCCTCCTCCAGGCCTCGGCCCGGGCCGGCCTGCAGCGCTTCCTCTTCCACCCGGACCCAGACTTCGGTGCCGCCGAATGGCGGGTAATCTCGAGTATGTGCGGCAAACTCTGGCAGGAGGATCCCGACGGATACTGGCCCTCCAATACCCCCAGGCCGGATCGCTTCAGCGGCGGGAGGAGGACGCCCAAACGCTAGGCGTTGGCAAGGACCCCGGTCCGCGCCTGGCGTATACATTCGCCCAGTACCGGAATGCCCTCGCGGATGTCGTCCACCGAGCAGAACCCGAAGGCCAGTCGCAGGAAGGGAACTTCGTCGTTGCGGATGTGGAAAGCCGAACCCCGCGCATAGATCACCCCGCGCTCGGCCGCCAGGGCAGCCAGTTGGCGCTGGTCCACGTCCTCGGGGAAACCCACCCAGAGAAACATGCCCCCCACCGGCCGGGTCCAGGTGCAGATATCCCCCAGATGCTCCTCCAGGGCCGCGAAGAGGGTGTCGCGTTTCTCCTTGAGGATGGCGTTGGTGTGGGTCACATGCGCCCAGAGCCGATCCTTGAAAAAGGTGGCGCAGATGGCGGCGGCCAGGACGCTGTTGCCCCCGTCGTAGCGCCGGTCCAGCAGGCGCCCAAGTAGCGGCGGCCGGGCCAGGAGATACCCCAGGCGCAGGCCCGGCCCCAGGATCTTGGACAGCGAACACAGGTACACCGAGGGCAGTTCCGGGTCCAGGGCGTAGAGGGCCGGCGGCACCGGTCCCTCGAAGTGCACATCCCCGTAGCAGTTGTCCTCCACCACGATGACCTGGTGCTTCTTGGCCACCTCGATCAACTGCCGCCGGCGCGGCGTGGACATCACCGCACCCGTGGGGTTCTGGTAGGTGGTGAGGGTGTAGACGAAGGCCGGCGGCGTGCCCTGCCGACTCAGTTGCTCCAGGGTCTGGTCCAGGGCAGCTACATCCATGCCCTCCTCATCCTGAGGCACGCCCACCAGGCGCGCCCCCAACCCCTTGTACGCGCCGATGGTCCCCGAGTAGGTGAACTCCTCGGTGACAATCACATCCCCAGGCCCGCGCATCAGCGCCTCGGCCACCAGGGTGACCCCCTGCATGGAGCCGTTAGTCAGCACGATGTGGTCGGGAGAAACCGATACCCCCTCGCGCTGCACCTCCCGGGCGGCCATCACCTGCCGCAGCCCCAGATGACCCATATCCCCCGGATATTTCACCAGCTCCGGTCCCAGTTCCAAAACTGCCTGACGGGCGGCCTCAGCCAGCTCGGCGGTGGGAAAGGAACCCGGATCAGTCCGGCCGCTGCCAAAATCGTAGACGCGCATGGCGATGCCCTCCTCGTTATGGCCGCACCGGGGTGCCGTCGGGCAGCCGGCACTGGGTCCACTTGATGATCTCGTCCTCGCAGGGGTACTTGGCGGCCAGCTTCTCGTCCACGTCGATGCCCAGGCCAGGGCTGTCATTAGGGTACATGTACCCCTTGCGCACCACTGGCAGACCGGGAAAGATCTCGTACACGTGTTCGGGGAAGCGGCACCATTCCTGGATGCCGAAATTGGGTGCCCACAGATCAAGGTGCAGATTGGCCGCATGACCCACCGGCGAGGTATCGCCCGGGCCGTGCCAGGCCGTGCGGATGCCATACATGTTGGCAAAGGCCGCCACGTGGCGGGCCGGGGTGATGCCGCCCATCTGGCTGACGTGCATACGGATGAAATCGATCAGCCGGCCCTCGATGAGGGGTTGCCACTCGCGCGGGTGGTTGAACAACTCACCCATGGCGATGGGGGTGGCGCACTGCTGGCGGATGTTGTTGAACCACTCCAGGTCCTCGGGGGCCAGGGGATCTTCTAGGAAGAAGAGCTTGAACTGCTCCATGTCTTTGGCAAACCCCACGGCCTCGATGGGCTGCAGCCTTTCGTGGATGTCGTGGCACAGCTCGATCTCGTCGCCCACTTCGGCGCGGGTCCGCTCAAAGAGCTTGAGCTGCACCCGCATGTAATGCTTGCGGTCGAAGTAGTCGCCCTCCGGGGCGCCGTCGGGTTTGTACAGCTGGGCCGGCTTGCCCCCGTACCCGCCGCAGCCCAATCTCAGATAGTGGTACCCCTGGTCCATCAGCTCGCGCAGGCTGTCGATGGCCGCCTCGATGGTGTCCCCCCCGGCGTGGGAATAGCAGGCCGCTGCCTCGCGGCACTTGCCGCCCAGCAGCTGGTACACCGGCATGTTCGCCCGCTTGCCCTTGATGTCCCACAGGGCCTGATCAATCCCGGAAATGGCGTTGTTGAGCACCGGCCCATTGCGCCAGTATCCGTTGACCATCAGCATCTGCCAGGTCTCCTCGATGCGGTCCACGTCGCGGCCGATGAGGAAGGGCTTGAGGTGTTTCTCGATGGCCGTGTGCACGGCGTGGAAGCGCTGGGTGAAGGTGGCGCAACCCACCCCGTACAACCCCGGCTCCGAGGTGATCAACTTGACAATGATCAGCCGCGACCCGGCCGGCTGGGTGAGGATGGTCTTTACATCTTTGATGGTGACAGCAGCCATTTCGCTTTCCTCTTTGACGCCCAGAGAGTACTGCCCGGTCAAAGGGCTTGTCAAGAGATCCCATCTACCTTACCTTTGCGCCCAATCCAATGACTACCCTACAAGCACTGGTCCTGGGCCTGGTCCAGGGGCTGACAGAGTTCATCCCCGTCAGCAGCACCGCCCACCTGCGGCTGGTGCCCCACTTCCTCGGTTGGGACGATCCAGGGGCCGCCTTCTCCGCCGTCATCCAACTGGGCAGCCTGTTGGCCGTCTTCACCTACTTTGCCGCCGATATCTGGAAGCTGCTCCTGGCTGCCCTGGCCAGCCTCCGGCACCGCAACCTCAATTACAACTCCGATGCCCGCCTGGCCTGGTCCATCGCCGTGGGCACCCTGCCTATCGCAGTGCTGGGGTTGGCCTTCAAAGATTTCATCGAAGGCGACGCCCGCCAGTTGACCATCATCGCCATCGCCCTGATCGCCCTGGCCCTGCTCCTGCTCCTGGCCGAAAGGCTGGGCCGGCGCACCCGCCTCATGCAGGAGCTGGGCGTGGGGGAGATCCAGTTCATCGGCTTGTGCCAGGCCCTGGCCCTGATCCCGGGCTGCTCGCGCTCGGGTTCCACCATCATGGGTGGGCTCTTCCTCGGGCTCAAGCGCGAGGAGGCAGCCCGCTTCTCCTTTTTGCTGGGTCTGCCGGCCATCGGCGCCGCCGGCGCGCTGGAATTCGTCAAGCTGCTCAAGGGAGGCCTGGGTGAGGCGGGACTCCTCAATCTGGGTGTGGGCATCGTAGCCGCAGCCCTCAGCAGTTACCTGGCCATCGGCTTTCTGCTGCGCTTTTTGCAGCGCCACGGCACCCATTGGTTCGCGTACTATCGCATCCTGCTGGGCATCTTTATCCTCTACAGCCTCTCCTGACCGCCCCTCTCCCCCAAAGGAGCGCCTATGTACCCTCACCCCCTCAAGCAGAAGCTACAGCGCGGCGAGGTTGTCCTGGGCTCCGGCCTGCTGACCCCCTCACCCCACCTGGCCGGCATGATCCTGGCCACCCAGCCCGACTTTCTGTGGATCGACACCGAGCACCTGCCCTTTGGCAGCGAGGCCCTCGACTTCGTCCCCTCCCTGGCCCGCATGCGCGGGGTCGCTCCCCTGATCCGGGTGGCCAACAACGATCCAGGCCTGATCAAAAAAGCCTACGACGTGGGTGCGGTGGCGGTGATGGTCCCCCAGGTCAACACCCCAGAAGAGGCGGCCCGCGCCGTGGAATACGCCCGCTACCCGCCTCTGGGGCAACGCGGCATCTCACCCATGTGGACCTTTGTGACTGGCCAGGACTGGAACCAGGTGATCAAAAGCGCCAACGAAGAAACCCTGCTCGTCCTCCAGCTGGAGAGCCAGCAGGCTTTCGACAATCTGGACCAGATCGCCCGTGTCCCAGGTTTCGACGTGTTATTGGTCGGCCCTCTGGACCTGTCAGCTTCGGTGGGCCGCATCACCGAAACTGGCTCAAAGGAGGTGCAGGAGATCATGCGCGAGGTGCCCAAGCGGCTCAAAGGCACTGGCGTGGTCGCCGGCACCACTCTCTCAGATGTGGCCGAACTCCAGGAGAAGATCCGCTGGGGCTATCAGTTCCTCAATGTGGGCAATGCCGTCAGCTACGGCGTGCAGGTGCTGGACAGCCATCTGAAAACCCTGCGCGCCAATCCCAAGGGGGAGTAATCAGGTGTCTGCCCTCGACCTCCCCTGGGCACCCCGCGTAATCCTGGCGGGCCGCATCTTCCGCCTACCTGTCCGGGCCGCCGAAGCGCCCTACGAGGTCCAGGCCCCCGGTTTTGTACTGCTCGGCCAGCGCTGGTCGGCGCACGATTCGGCTTGGTACTGTTATGTGCGCGTCCCTCAGACCAGCGGCGACTACACCCTGCGCATCCTGCAGCAGGGACAAGCTGCCGAGGTGACGATCCAGGTTCGCGATCTCGACCAGTTGCGCCAACAGCACCCCTTCAACGGCCTAACCTGGCCGCGCCGCTGGCCCCTGGAAGCCGGCTGGGCTTCGGCCAAAACCCGCCAGACCCTGCAGGACTACCCCCTGCATCCGGCCGATCCCGAGATCCTGAATTGGTGGCTGGCCCAGGACGACCACACCCTCTGGCGCCAACTGCCCCCCGCCGAACTACCCAGGGCCCACTTTGTCAACGTCCACCAGGGCTGCCCCAGTTGCGGCACCGCCGTATACCGCTACGGTGGTTTCTACCCCTGGAAGCGCCAGCACCTACCCTGTGATTTCCGCTCTATCTGCCCTTCCTGCAACAATGTCTTTCCCAGCAATGACCTGGCTGCCGGCGACTTCACCAGCGGCCAGTACGCCGACGACGGCTACGGCTATTTCGACACCGAGAGCCACCTCTTTCTCTTTGCCGCCACCTACCACCGCGACCAGACCCGGGCCTGCTGGGCCGGCATGGATCAGTTGACCCGCCAGTTGCGGACTCGCTTCGAGCCCGAAACCGCCCGCGTGCTGGGCCTGCTCCTCTTGCGTCAGGCCGTGGAGGAGATCTACCTGGCGGCAGTGCCCCAGTTCCGCTACGGGCCGACCCTGGGCGTGGAGACCCCCTGGGCGTGGGGCCAGCCCGATTGGGCTAATCAGCCAGACCCGGTGACAGCGCTGCACCGCAAAGGGAGCGTACACTACTGCATCGACATCCCCTATGTGGTCGAGATGCTGGCCCTGGCCTACGACACCCTCTGCCCTTTCCTGGGCCAGGACCAGGAGTTGGTGGCCCGGGCCCAGCGCCAGGGCGTGGCCGTGCAGACCCCAGCCCAGGTGGTGCAACTGATCGAGGAGATGATGGCCTGCCTGCTCCAGTGCGCCCTCGACGGGGGAGCCACCAGCAACCTGCCCCGGGTCAGCCAGGCAGTGCTGGTGCTTTTGCGCTGCCTGGACCGGCCCGATGCCCAGCCGGTGCTGGAGTGGCTCTACGACCGGGGCCCGGACAAGATGCGGGTCTTTGGCACCAATGATTTTTTCCCCGACGGCACCCCGCCCGAGGCCACCCACGGGTACAACGACATCCACAGCAGCGGCCTCTTTGCCCTGGAACACCACCTGCGTCAGCTGCGCCAGCTCCACCCCCGGGCCTATCCCGAATCCAGGTTTCCCTCGCTGGTGACCGATCCGCGCGCCACCCGCGTGGCCCGGGCCCCACACGAAGTCACCCTGCTGGGCAAAACGCCCTTCCAATTCGGCGACGGCAGCTCGCCGGTGCAAGAGCCCCTGCGGGCCGACGCCTATCATTGTCCGCTTTCCTCCGAGACCTTGGAGCAGGCGGCCTCCTTTACTGCCGATCCGGTGGTGGCCCAGATCCGCGACGCCCTTGCTGAAAAGTGTTATCTGCGCCTGGGCAGCACCATCCACGACGGGGTGGGCATCGCCATCCTGCGCACTGGCGAAACCCCGGAGCGGGCCGCTGCGGGCATTGCCTACGGCGATGCCACCGGCCACCGGCACATGGATCTGTTCGACGTCCAGCTCTTCGCCTTTGACCAGCCCTTCCTCAGTGACCTGGGTTATCCCCAGTCCTGGGGCAGCATCGAAAACTGGGAGGCCCACTGGGCCACCCACAACACCGCCTGGGGTGTGGTGCCCGGCCTGAGCACCGGGCGCGTGGGCGGCCGGGGCCGGCTGGTGCGCACCCTCTTCGTCGACGGGGTGCAGATCCTGGAGTTGGAGGCCGAGCGTTGGGCCTGGGATGCGGAACAGAAAAAATGGTACCGCCCGGGCGTGTATTTTTGCCGGCTCCTGGCTCTGGTGGAAACCGAGGGTGCGGGTGTGGCCCTGGTGGACTTGGCCCGCGTCCGGGGCGGCAGCGAGCACTGGCGGGTCTGTAGAGGGCTGGAGGCCGAAGACTTCACCACAGACTTGGCCGGGGAGAAGATGGGCGGAACGGCGGCCGATTCGCGGGGAAAGCGCGGCCAGCAGGAGGGCCTGGTTCATCCAGATCATGCCGGCCTGGCCTGGATGGACGAGGTGATGCACCTCGAAGAGCGCCCCAGTTGGAAAGGTACCTGGGCCTGCCACCGGGCCGATGCCTGGCTCGATCTGCACCAGCTGCACGCCACGCCTGGCACCCAACTGATGAGTGCCCGGTCCACCGCCACCATGGGCACTCCCGAAGAATCGAGCTACCTCTTCCGCACCCTGTTGTGGAGAAACACCCCGCAGCCGGAACAGACCACCTGCGTGGACCTGGTCTTTGAGCCACGCCTGGGACCAGCCACCTTAGCAGCGGCGCGCCCCATCGCTGCCGACCGCGAGCAGGCCAGCGGCGTAGAACTGCTCACCACTTCTGGCCGGACCATCAAGTTGTACTGGAACCCCCAGGCCGATATCCAGACTCCCACCCGTTTTGCCGACGGGGCCTTGATGCAGGGCGGCCTGGTGATGGTGGTCGATGGCAAGATCAGAGCGGTGGGAGTTTCCGCCTTCGAGGCCGGGGGCAAATCTCTCACCTGCACTCATCCAGTGCAGCGGGGGAAGATCATTGCCATCGACCGCGGGGCCTGCACTATCGAAGTGGAAGGGATAGAGAGCCTGAGTTCGGGAGACCGGGTGCGGATTGAGCCACAGGGGCGGGGGCACAACTACCTGGTGGAGGAGGTGCAGCAACTGGGCCCCGGCCATCAACACCTGCGCCTCGATGTCACCACCCTATTGGGGCGGGGACAGGTGGCCGCTGTCCAGGGCCGGCGCGTCGAACTGGATTACCATATTATGACCCGCACCGGCAACTTACACACCACCCGCCTGCAGCGCGAGGCGGACGGCAGTTGGGCCCAGATCGCCGAGGCCCACAACCCCGACGCGGATCACACCGTGGTGGAGTTGGAACAGCCACTGGAAAACCTGAAGGCGGGAGATTGGGTGAGCGCGGTGGATTGTGTGGAGGGGGATGAGGTGGTATTCGAGCCGGTGTGCAGGAAGGAGTAACGGGGTAGAGTTACTCTCGCTCGCCGGAGATTGTGATCTCATCGACATACTCGTGAACACCGGCTCCACGCTGGTACTCACTCCACCGCTAGGAATACAGTGTCCTGTCGAGCAAACTGATGTCAGTAGTCTCGCCATACTCCCCTTCGTCCAAGCCATGCTCGATGCGGATACCGCCTCTGTCGGTCAGGATATAACGCGGGTGGAGTGTCTCTCCTTCTGTGTTCCTATCCTTCCGCCAGTGGACCAGAGTCATCTCTAATCGGCGTTGTTGCACGAAAGGGGTGATTTTCGCCGTTTCGGACTTAAAAAGGCACAGGCTCTCGGGTAGATTGGAAGGGTATCCGACCAAGAATACCATTCCGTCCACCAACGAAAGTCTGTGTGATGAAAAAGATAGCTTCGCCGCGCTCGTCCAACAAGAAGGCCCCTTCTGGTAAGGCCCCCGCCAAAGGCAAGAAGGGCAAAGCCAAGACCAAGACCGTCTATCGGGTGAAGAACGAGTCGGGGTATAACCAGGCGCTGATCGGCCGGGGGCGGATCACCTTGTGGCTGAGTGAAGAGGCGTTGAGCGCCTGGCACTATGCGGGTCCGGCCCAACGGGGGGCGCAGTTTTACTATTCGGACCTGGCGATTGAGACGACGTTGATGT